>JANWYO010000257.1 GCA_025055215.1 Gemmataceae bacterium | reverse complement strand
CCCCCCCCCCCGGGACCCCCGCCAAGCCCTCACGGCGCCGGCTGGCCGGTGGAAAGGTTCTCCGAACCTTCCCGGGCCCCCGGCCGATGGACGGAGGCGGGCGGCGAATACGGGGTGTCGTGACGCACATCGACGCGCTGGGCCTTGGACAGGTCGATCCGCTTGTCGGTCAGGTCGAATTCCAGGCGACGTTCGGCGCTGAGCGTCAAGGGGAGCCGCACCGTAAACGTCGTGCCGCGGCCCAGGTCGCTCCGGAGCGTTACCTGACCGCCCAGCAACTTGGTCAGCTCGCGGACGATCGACAACCCCAGGCCGGTCCCTCCCTGTTCGCGGGTCAGTGGGTTGCCTGCTTGGCGGAACTTCTCGAAAACCAGCTCCTGCTCTTGCGGCGCGATGCCCACCCCGGTGTCGCTGACCGTCAAGATCAGCTGGCCGCTGTCGGCCTCGGCCTTGAGGAGGACGCGGCCTCCTTCTGGCGTAAACTTGATGGCGTTGGACAGAAGGTTGGAGAGGATCTGCTGGAGCTTGCCCGCGTCCTGCCGCAGCAGCGGGACTTTCGGATCGACCTGGCCGCGAAGGTCGATGTTCTTCTTCTCGGCCAGGGGGCGGAACATGTTCAGCAGCCCCTCGATCACGTCATGAATACTGAACTCTTCCAGCCGGACTTCCATCTTGCCGGCCTCAATTTTGGCCAGGTCCAGGATGTCGTTGACCAGGGCGAGGAGGCGGTCGCCGCTGGTCTTGATGTTCTGTAGCCAGCGCCGCTGCTTGTCGGTCAGATGGTCGCTGGACAGGAGCACGTCGCTGAAGCCAAGGATGCTGTTGAGGGGCGTGCGCAGCTCGTGGCTCACGGTGGCGAGGAAGTGGCTCTTCAGCCGGTTCGACTCGTACAGCGCGAGGTTGGCCTGGGCGAGTTCATCGACTTTGCGGTCGAGGTCGGCATTGACCTTGCGGAGGCGGTCCGACATGTCCACCAGGTTGCGGAGCATGCGGTTGAAGGCATGGCTCAGGTCTTCAAATTCGTCACCGGTCTGGATCTCGCTGCGGACGTTGAGTTCCCCGGCGGAGATGGCATCGCTGACTTCCTTGAGGTGTTTGACCGGCTTGACGATGACGTAGCGGACGATCAGGTAGCTGCCGGCCATGATGAGCAGGGCGGTCACCAGGGCCGTGGACAACAGCCAGGCGCGGTTGCGGTGAACACCCACCTCGATGGCCTCGGTCGGCATGCTGATCTTGACGACGGCGATAAGGTCGCCTTCCTTCAAGTCCCCCAGCTCGGCCCGCTCCGGACCCGTTCGCTGATGGCAGCTGATGCAACGGGCACTGGCCCGAATGGCTCCGTAATAGTGATAATCGCCCTGGGCGTAGAGCGGCCGACTTTCCTCGTACTTCTCCGGGTCGGCCAGAAATTCCTTGAGGATTTTCCGCTCTTCGTTGCTCGGCTGGTGTTCCGGCCGGGTAGCGGCTGGCTTGATGATGCGGTACTGGTATTTGCGCATGGCCTCGGGCCAGTTCGCCTCCCAATTCGCCTGGAACTCCTCCATGGCTCGCTGCCGTTGCTTCTCTTCGACGTGCTGCAAGGCCACGATGGGGTTGACCAGGAGCTGGCCCGTGGTCGTCAGTTGATCGTAGGCCAGGTGCTCCGTCTGCCGGGCGTACCACCAGAAGCTGGCGAAGATGAGCAGCAACGTCCCGGCGCCGAACAAGAAGCGGCACTTGCGCTCCAGGCTCGTTTCACCCAGCAGGCGTTTGAAAGCGCGATACGACATATCACCCCACCGTGGCGGACTTGACCCCACGCCGCCGCGCCATCGGCCGATGGTGTGTAGGCACCTCCCCCGGATGGCCAGCCGGCTGGCAGCGGGGACAAAAATGCGTCGATCTCCCCGCCAGGCGGATGCGGGCGATGGGGGCCCGACAGCGAAGGCACGGCTGGCCAACGCGGCCGTAGACCCGGAACTCATCCTGATAAGCCCCGGGTTGGCCCAAGCCGCCCACATAATCGCGGATGCTGGAGCCGCGGCGGTCGATCGCCCGCCGCAAGACCGTGACCACGGCCCGGCGCAAGCGCTCCGCGGCGGCGGCACTGACGTCCCGAGCGCGACAGGCCGGATGCAGCCGTGCCTCAAACAACGCTTCGTCGGCATAGATATTGCCGACGCCGGCCACCATCCGCTGGTCGAGAAGCACGGCTTTGACGCATCGGCGGGTGCGAGCCAGTCGCTGTCGCCAGTCAGCGGCGGTCAGGTCGAAGGGTTCGGGCCCGAGCCGGGCGGTGCGAAAAAATGCCTCCAGCTCATCGGCATGAGCGAAGCGCACGGCGGCGCCGAAGCGACGGATGTCTCGGAAGCGCAGCTCGTGATCGTTGTCCAGGCCGATGCGCAGGTGAGTGTGCCGCGGCAGCGGCGTGGATCGTGGCTGCACCTGCAAGCGACCGGTCATTCCCAGGTGAAAGGCGAGCACGGCCCCGTCATCCAGCCCCAAGAGGATCCACTTGCCCCGCCGAGCGGCGGACACCACCCGCCGACCCGGCAGCTGTCGGCCCCAGGCCCGTTGCCAACGGCGGCGCAACGGCTTAGGACCGCATATCACGGACCCCATTCGCCGGCCCACAAGCCTGGGCCGCAAATCACGCACCACCGTTTCCACTTCCGGCAACTCGGGCACCTTCGGACCTCGGAATTCCCCTCGTCGCCGCGAATTATACGTCGGGGGACTCCACGGCTCTATGTCGATTCTGCGTTGTTTTTGCCTTGACGTCGCCGGCCGATTCCCGAGAAAAACCAGCAGATGCCGTGGCCGGCAAGCCGTGGCATCGGCCCCGGAACAGTCCCGCAGTGAAAGGACCTCCTCGTTGACGCTCCCCAGCAGCCTGGCCGCGGCCCCGGATCGGCACGGCCGCTTCGGCCCCTACGGTGGCCGGTTCGTCCCCGAAACCCTCATGGACGCCCTGACGCAACTGACCGAGGCGTACCGGGCGGCCCGGGACGATGCCGAGTTTCAGCGGCAATATCGCTATTACCTGCGGCATTATGTCGGCCGACCGTCGCCGCTGTATTTCGCCGAACGGCTGACGCACGAAGCCGGGGGGGCCAGGATATTCCTCAAGCGCGAAGACCTCATCCACACCGGTGCCCATAAGATCAACAATGCCATTGGCCAGGCGCTGCTGACCCGCCGCATGGGCAAGCCGCGGCTCATCGCCGAGACTGGGGCCGGCCAGCACGGCGTGGCGACGGCCACTGCCGCCGCCCTTTTCGGCCTGCGCTGCCAAGTATACATGGGCGCGGAGGACGTCCGCCGGCAGCGGCTTAATGTCTTCCGCATGAAGGCCCTGGGTGCCGAAGTCATCCCGGTGGCCAGTGGCAGCGGTACCCTCCGCGATGCCATCAACGAGGCCCTGCGCGATTGGATGGCCTCGGTGCGCGACACCCACTATGTCATCGGCAGCGTCGTCGGCCCGCACCCGTTTCCGATGATGGTCCGCGACTTCCAAGCCGTCATTGGCCAAGAAACTCGCCAGCAATGCCTCGAGCAAATTGGCCGCCTCCCCGATGTGGTCGTCGCCTGTGTCGGCGGGGGTAGCAATGCTGCCGGAATGTTTTACCCCTTCCTCGACGACACCGCGGTCGAGCTGGTGGGGGTCGAGGCGGGTGGCCGAGGCCCCGCCTTAGGCGAGCACGCCGCCACCCTCAATTTCGGCAAGCCGGGCGTCCTCCACGGCAGCTTCAATTACGTCCTTCAGGACGACGACGGCCAAACCGCCGCGGTCCATTCCGTGTCGGCCGGCCTCGACTACCCCGGTGTCGGCCCCGAGCATAGCTATTGGAAGGACGTCGGCCGCGTCCGCTACACCAGCGTCGGCGACGCCGACGCCCTGCGGGCCTTCCGTGAATGCGGCCGGCTGGAAGGGATCCTCCCGGCGTTGGAAACGGCCCACGCCCTGGTCGAAGCCGTTCGTGTCGCCGGGCAGCGGCGCCGGGAGGATGTGGTCGTGGTCTGTTTTTCCGGTCGGGGGGACAAGGATTGCTTCGAGGTCGCCCGCCTGACGGGCGAGGAGATTTAGGGCCGCCACGTCTGCGGCCGGTGTTTCCAGGCAAGCTCATGGCCGGTTCCGAGTGCACGATCGTGGTGGAGCGTCGGCCCGACGGTTCTTACCGGGCTTCCTGTCCGGTGTTTCCAGACTGCGAGGCCGTCGCCGCTACCGAGGACGAAGCCCGGCAGGCGGTGGAGCGCGCCATCGAAACGATCCTGGCTCGACGCCAGCTTAACCCCATCGACGCCGTCTTTGCGCGGCTGCGCGGCCTGGGCCGAAAGGCTTTCATACCCTTCGTCACGGCCGGCGATCCCGACCTGGACGCCACGGCGGCGGTGGTCCGCCGCCTAGGGCAAGGAGGCGCCAGCGTGATCGAAATCGGCTTTCCGTACAGCGATCCGATCGCCGACGGCCCGGTGATCCAGGCGTCGTACACCCGGGCCTTGTCCCGGGGCCTACGGGTAGATGACGTTTTCGCCTCGGTCCGGCGGATGACTGACGAACGGATCGGGGGGGAAGTGCCGTTGGTGGCGATGGTGTCGTACAGTCTGGTGTACCGGCGAGGGCCAGCGCGGTTTCTCGCCGAGGCTCAATCGGCCGGGTTCAGCGGAGCGATTCTGCCCGACTTGCCGATTGAAGAGGCCGATGACCTGGCGCGGCTGGCCGCCGAGATGGACTTCAAGCTCATTCAGCTGGTCACGCCGACAACGCCGCCGGAGCGGGCGGTCCGCATCCTTGGGCTGGCCAGCGGCTTTGTGTACTGTGTGAGCGTGACCGGGATCACCGGCGAGCGCGACCAGCTGCCGGCGGAGCTGCTGGAGCAGCTCCGCCGGTTGCGACGACAAACCGAGCTGCCGCTATGTGTCGGCTTCGGCATCAGCAAGCCGGAGCACGTTGTCCCGCTGCGGGAGGTAGCCGACGGCGTCATTGTCGGCAGCGCCTTGGTGCGTCGGTTGGCGGAGGCGGACCACCGACCACTGGCGGCGGTCCTTGACGAGATCGGGGAGCTGGTGGCAGGGTTGTGCCAGGCGCTGAATCCCGACGCGGCGGCAACCGCTGGCCGGGCCTCCTAGGCCCGGCCAGCGCGCGACCGCGGCCGGCTCACTTCTTCTCGATGGTCAACGGTATCACCGGACTGGAATAGCTGACCTTGACCACGAAATTGATCGAGACGTGACAGAGCACGCTGATCGGCACGTTTTCGATGGGAGCCGCCTTGGGATCAGCCCGCAGGACGATGTGCCCCTTGTTGCCGGTGCCCAGGAGCGTCTTGCTCTTGCCCTCGACGACCGTCACGCCCGGCGGCAGTGGGTTGCCGAAGACCCCGCCCAGGTGCCGTAACATCACGTCCAGCGAGACCGCTTTGTCATAGTCCTTGCGGCGCTCGATGGTGACATCCAACTTCACCTCCTCGCCGGGCTTGAGGTTGATCGCTTTGGGAGACACCTCGACCTTGAGGATATCCGAAGGCTCTGTCACGGCCACGCTTTGCAGGAAGACGTCGAAACGGCCGCGACCACCCCCGGGGACGTAAATTTCCTGAATCGGCGTGACACCCCGAACCAGCGTCTCCTCGCGGCCGTCCGGCCCCTTGACCACCGCGGTGCCGATCAGCTCCACGTTGGCGGCATCGATGGGCGCCTCAGCGTCGGCCGTCAGGACAATCACCCCCTGGGTCATGCTCGGCGGGATCGTCAAGGGGCTGGCCGTCACCCCCTTGGGCAGGCCACGCACCTCGACCGTCACCGGGCCGTCGAAGCCGTTGGACCTCACGACATGGACGTACCACGTCATGCTGCTCCCAGGTCCGAGCATCGCCTTGTCCGGGTCGCAGCGGAGGGTGAAATCGGGACGGGCCCAGTCCGCTTCGACGAAGTAAACGAACGTATCACCCCCGCGGCTATGCAGGTCCCGGATGCGCAGAACGTACTCGCCATCGGCGGGCGGCGTGAAAACCAGCCCGGCGTCTTTCGTCGCCCCGGCGATCAGGTCGTCGTTGCTGCTGACCACCGCCCAGCCGCCGCCGCGCCGCGCCAGCACGTCGAGGTGAGAGTCGAGGCTCGACTGCAACACCGTGCCGAAACGGCGGGCCTTGACCTCGAACCGAATCGCCTTGCCCTTGGTGCCCTGAAAAAGGAAATGGTCCAGGTCGCGCCGCTGACCGATCCGCCCATTGATCCCACAGGGAATGGACACCCGGGTCGCCTGCTCCGGTTGGTCGTTGGGCTCTTGTTCGAGGACCTGCGGCAACGGGCTGACGACAAAAGCGGCCGGCCCGGCCTGCTGGCCGGCGATGTCCACGGAAACCCGCCGAATCCCCAGCTCCATCGGCACCGACAGCAGCGCCCGCGGCTGCACCTCGCGCGCCGAGCCGACAGGCTCCACCTCGACAACCGAGCCGGGGTTGCCGGCCATCGGATAGAGGTGGGTCACGAACGGCCGCGGCGTCGCCCGCACGGCGTAGACCCACCGCGGGTCGCCGTCGTAGCGTGACTCCCGCACCTGGAGGTAATAGTCGCCAGCCTTGGTGAACCGGTAGGTCATCAGGGAGTCGGCGAAATAGAAGTCATCGTTGGCGGTCAGCTCACGGCCTTCGGCGTCGTAAAGGGCCAGGTAAGGGTCGGCGTGTTTTTGCAGGTCGTGAATTTTGTCCTGGAGCCGGGCGCAGAAGATCTCGAATGTGAAGTGTTGACCAGCCTCGGCGTGGAACTTGAAGTAGTCCACGTCTTCGGCGACTTCGAGCCGGCCGCAGGCCACTCCCGGAACCGGCAGTGGGTTGGCCTTGGCGAGGGTGTTGTTGTCGCCGGCTTCGACGACGACGGGGTCATCGACGACAACCAGCTGGCCGAGGCTGGAAAGGCTGCGGGCCGTGGCGATGCGGAATTCGCGCACGCCCAGCATGGCGGTGGCAGCCACGTCGACCTTGAGCTTGAGGGAGGTGACTTCCGGCGGCGTGGCGGATGGGTTCTTGGGCGGTGGCGGCGGCACTACCTCGGCATTGATGCCGGTCCCTTCGCAGAGGACTTTGTAGGCCCCGCGGAGGTTCATGCGGGCTTCGACGGTGATTTCGCTGGTGACACCGCGCTGCACCGCCACGGGATGGGCGTGCGTCAACATGGGGTAGGAAGTCTGGGCCGCGGCTTGGCCGCAGGCCAAGGCCGCGACCGTCAGGCCGATGAGTCCCGAGCGCATCGCAGGGCCTCCTGGGGCGCAGGCGGCCGGCCCGGGGGGCCGGCCGCCCGCCAGAAAAC
>JANWYO010000217.1 GCA_025055215.1 Gemmataceae bacterium | reverse complement strand
TCCAAACAGTGGGCCCATCCATGAATTATCAGGTTCCCCACGTCCAGATCGTCCCCCTGGCCGACGATCAAGTGTCGTTTCAGGTGGGCGGCCAGGAGCGCCTCCGCTGGCATGCGGCGCCGCGCTATCCCCGGCCCTTCTTCTTCCCCTGGATCGGCCCCTCCGGGCGGTCCGTCCTCCGCCTGGGACACCCGGCAGCCCCGGACCACGGCCACCACCGCGCCTTGTGGTGGGGCCATCGAGACATCGGCGGTGTCAACTTCTGGGAAGAGCGCGGTGGCAGCCAGCAAATCCGCCAAGAAACCTGGGTGCATTACCAGGACGGGCATGACGAAGCCGGCATGGTTGTCCGGCTCGGCTGGTTCGACAGCCATAAGGTCCGCCTCCTGGAGCAAGAGTTGATCGCCGTCTTCCGCCCCTTGGAGAAGGGCGAGAGTTGGTTGGAACTTCAGACCACCTTCACACCGGCGACCGAGCAGCTGCCGATCGGCAAGACGAACTTCGGCTTCCTCGGCTTGCGAGTGGCGGCGAGCATCAGCGCCCAATATGGGGGCGGTCGGCTGACGAGCAGCGAAGGCGGCGTCGGCGAACAGGCGCTGTTCGCCCGACCCGCCCGGTGGATGGACTACAGCGGCCCGATGGTCGCTGATGCGTCGCGAGGAATGCTGTGGGAGGGGATCACCTGGTTCGACCACCCCGCCAACCCCCGTCATCCTCCTCCCTGGCACGTGCGCGACGACGGCTGGATGTCGGCCGCATTTTGCCTGAATGAAGGGTACACGTTCACCGCCAAGGCGGCGTTGACGTTGCGCTACGGTTTGCACCTGCACGCCGGGCCGCTCGATCGGGACCAAGCGGAGCAGCGCCGCCGGGCCTTCGCGGCCTCGGCCGGTTGGGAGGTTGTCGCGTCGGAGCGTCCCTGGCGCGTGCGTCTGCGGCGGAAGGCCGCGGCTTAGTCTCGCCTGTCTTCGGAGGGAGGGAGCATGCAACTCGGTTTTGTCAGTGCCATCCTTGGCGAGATGAGTCTGAGCGAAGTGTTGGCCTTCGCCGCCGACGAGGGCTTCGCCTGTGTCGAGCTGATGTGTTGGCCTCCGGGCGCCGCCGATCGCCGCTATGCGGGCGTCTGCCACATCGACGTCACGAACTTCGACGACGACAAGGCCCAGGAAGTCCGCAGCCTGGTGCACACGCACGGAGTCGCCATCTCCGGGCTGGGATACTATCCCAACCCGCTCGATCCGAACCTGGAACACCGCCAGCGAGTCATCACGCACCTGGAGCGGGTCATTACCGCCGCGGCCCACCTCGGCGTCGGCATCGTCAATACCTTCATCGGTCGCGACCCCGCTTTGAGTGTCGATGCCAATTGGTCGTTGTTCCGCGCCGTCTGGCCGCGCCTGGTGCGGCATGCCGAAGCGCATGGCGTCACCCTCGGCCTGGAGAATTGCCCCATGCTTTTCTCCCTGGATGAATGGCCCGGGGGCAAGAACCTGGCCGTGTCGCCGGCCATTTGGCGGACCATCTTCCAGGAGATTCCGAGCGATCGCCTCGGGCTTAACTTCGACCCCTCCCACCTCGTCTGGCAACACATCGATTACGTCCGCTGCATTCGCGAGTTTGGCCGCAAGATCGTCCACGTCCACGCCAAGGACACCCGCATCGACACTGAGCGGCTGTATGAGCGTGGCATCCTGGGGCTCGGCTGGCACACGCCCAAGCTCCCAGGGCTGGGGGACGTCCACTGGGGCGCGTTCTTCAGCGCCCTGACGGATGCCGGCTACCACGGGCCGGTCTGCATCGAGGTGGAAGATCGGGCTTACGAGGGGTCGCTCGCCGATCGCAAGCGGGCGTTGCGGCAAAGCAAGCGGTTTTTGGAGCAGTTTGTCTCCTGACTCCGCTGGTGGGCGGCCGGTGCCGGCAGGGCCGGCACCGTCGGCCAATACCACGGGGTCGGCGTGTGGGAAGGTGCATGGCTGAACCGTTTGGCATTGGGCTGCTGGGCTGCGGTACCGTCGGCAGCGGCGTAGCGAAGCTATTGCTGGAGCAGCCGGGCCGACTGGCGGCGCGGGCGGGCCGGCCGCTGGTGCTGCGCCGGGTGGTGGTCCGCGATCCGAGGAAACCCCGAGACGTCGCGCTCCCGCCGGGGGTGCTCACCACCGACCTGGGCGAGGTTCTCGGCGACCCGGCGATCCAATGCGTCGCGGAGCTGGTCGGCGGCACCACCTGGGCACGGCAGGCGGTGTTGCAGGCGTTGGCGGCGGGGAAGCATGTGGTGACGGCCAACAAGGCGCTGTTGGCGGAACATGGCGCCGAGGTCTTCGCCACGGCCCGGCGGCATGGCCGGGCCGTGGCTTTCGAGGCGAGCGTGGGCGGCGGAATTCCCATCATCGCCGCCCTGTCCCAAGGGCTGGCCGCCAACCAGATCACCTCCCTGCAAGGCATCCTCAACGGCACCTGCAATTTCATCTTGACTGGGATGACCGAGAACGGCTCCGCTTACGCCGATGTCTTGGCTGAAGCCCAGCGGCGCGGTTATGCCGAGGCGGACCCCACGCTCGACGTCAATGGCACTGACACGGCCCAGAAGCTGGCGATCCTGGCGCACATCGCCTTTGGGGTGGACGTGCTGCCGTCAGCGATCGAATGCCGCGGCATTGCGGACATGCAACAAGCCGACCTGCGCTTTGCTCAGGAGTTGGGTTACACGGTGAAACTGCTGGCGGAGGCGTGGCTGCGCGATGGGCAATTGGCGCTGCACGTCTCGCCGGTGCTGGTGCGGCGGTTGACGCCCTTGGCCCAGGTGCGCGGCGCCTACAACGCCATCCATGTGGTCGGCGACGCCGTCGGCGACACGCTGTACTACGGCCGTGGCGCCGGCCAGATGCCGACGGCCAGCGCCGTGGTTGCCGATCTGATCGACATGGCCATCGGGCGCGCCCAGCGCAGCTTCCAGACCTCGCGGCTCTGGGCGGGGCAAGAGGCGGGGATCACGTTGCTGCCGGCGCACAGCGTGCGTAGCCGCTTCTACCTTCGGCTGCTGGTGGTGGACCAGCCGGGGGTGATGGCCGAGGTTACGCGGGTACTGGCCCAGCATCACATCAGTATCGCCTCAGTCGTGCAGCATGAATCGCTGGACGAGCACGAGGGGGACACGGTGCCGCTAGTCATCATGACGCACACGACGCTGACCGGACACTTTCGGGCTGCGGTCGCCGGGGTGGATCGGCTGCCGTGCGTGATGGCGCCGAGCGTTTACTACCCGGTGGCGGACTGACCGGACTTGGTCGGGGCAGCGGCTAGTTCGCCGCCCCGCCGGCCAGGCCGCCGCCGTCAGCTCTCCTCGGCCAACCGTGCCCGGATCCACCGGCTGGCGTCGGACAGCGACGCCACCACGGCGTCCGGGTTCTGGGCCGGCGGCTCGTCGTAGTCGTACGCCACCAGGATGGAACGGCAGCCGGCAGCGTGGCCGGCGGCCACGTCGCGCCAGCGATCTCCCACCATGAATGAGCGTGACAGGTCGATGTCAAACTCCGCCGCCGCTTCGAGCAACATCCCGGGTTTGGGCTTGCGGCAGAGGCAGCCGTCCCGGTCGTCGTGGTAACAGACCTTGATGGCGTCCAGTGGCAGCTGGCGGCGCAACAAGGCGTGGATCGCCTCAACCGACTCGCGCGATTGCAACCCCTTGGCGACGTTGGGCTGGTTCGTGGCCACGATCAACAGAAAGCCCGCGGCCCGGAGTTCAGCCAGGGCCTGCGGCACGCCCGGAAGGATGATCGTGTCATCCGGCCCGGCCGGCGATTGCGGCTTCCCATGTCGGATCGGCGCCAGGTTGATGACGCCGTCGCGGTCGAGAAAAACGGCTCGCTGCATGGCAGGGTTCCTTTGCCCTTTCCGCGCGGGTCGGCGGCCAACGCCGACCCGCGGCGCCAGCCTGCGCTGCCTCGGATAAAATAATTTCTTGGCCGGAGAAACCTAGGCCCCCTCATCATCGTCAAGGATTTGCCAGACCCGAATCATGCCTCGCTATCTCATCGGCATCGACCTGGGAACGACCAACAGCGCGCTGGCGTACATCGACCTGCACCGCCCTCCGGAAGCGGGTCGGTCGGGAATCGAGACGTTTCCCGTGCTCCAGCTGGTGGCCCCGGCGGAAGTGGGGACGAGGCCGTTGCTGCCATCGTTCCTGTATCTCCCTGGGGCGTACGACCTGCCCGCCGGGGCGACGGCGCTCCCGTGGGACCCGGCCCGGCGGTATGCGGTCGGCGAATTCGCCCGCCAGCACGGCGCCAAGGTGCCCGGTCGATTGGTGACGTCGGCCAAGTCGTGGCTGTGCCATGCCGGTGTCGATCGCTCCGCACCGTTATTGCCCTGGAGCGCTCCGGCGGACGTGCCGCGGATTTCGCCCGTCGAAGCCTCGGCCCGCTACCTGCGCCACTTGGTGGAGAGTTGGAATTATGCCCACCCTGGCGACCGGCTGGAAGAGCAGCCGGTGGTGCTGACGGTGCCGGCTTCCTTCGATGACGTGGCCCGGAACCTGACGGTCGAAGCCGCCCGGCAAGCGGGCATCGAACGGTTGACGCTCTTGGAGGAGCCCCAGGCGGCGTTCTACTGCTGGCTGGCGACGCACCCGCCGGCCGAGCTTCAGGCCCTCAAACCGGGGGCGCGGTGCCTGGTGGTCGATGTGGGTGGCGGCACCAGCGACTTCGGCCTGATCCAAGCGGTGGAGCGGGAAGGCGACCTGGGTTTCGTCCGGCAGGCGGTGGGCGACCATCTGTTGCTCGGCGGCGACAACATGGACTTGGCCCTGGCAAAGTTCGTGGAGACGAAGCTGCCCGGGGCTGGTCGGCTCGACGCCGTACAGTATGGCTTGCTGACGCAGGCGTGTCGCTCGGCCAAGGAGACGCTGCTGGCCGCCGAGCCGTCGGCCAGCCTCACGGTGACGGTCGTGGGTCGAGGTCGGCAGGTGGTCGGCGGCACGCAGCACGCCACCCTGACTGGGGCGGAGGTGCGGCAACTTTTGTTCGACGGTTTTTTTCCCCTGGTGCCGCGCGAAGCCGAGCCGATCCGCGGGCCGCGGACCGGCCTGCACGAGATGGGCCTGCCGTATGTTGCCGACCCGGCCATCAGCCGGCACCTGGCGCTGTTTCTGCGCCGCCACCTCGGGAGCGACGGCCCGCCACCCGATGCGGTGCTCTTCAATGGCGGGGTCTTTCAGGCGGCGGCCTTGCGGGCGCGGCTGCTGGAGGTGGTGCACCACTGGTATGACACCGGGCAGCGACCTTGGCGGCCTCTGGTCCTCACCAATCCGTCGCTCGATCTGGCGGTGGCCTGGGGAGCGGCATATTTCGGCTGGCTGCGGCACAGCGGCGGCCGACGCATCGGGGGTGGGCTGGCGCGGTCGTACTACATCGCGGTGGGGGCGCAGGGGCCGCCGCCGGCGGCGCCGGCGGCAGACGGCCAAACGCCGCTCGCGGTCCTCTGTGTCCTCCCGCAGCACCTGGAAGAGGGCCAGGAGCTGACCATCGACCAGCCGGAGCTGGAGCTAACGTTGGGCCAGCCGGTCGCCTTTCCGCTGTACACCTCCACGGTCCGTGGCGACGACCGCGCCGGCGACCTCCTCACCGTGGCCCCCGACCAGTTACGCCGCCTGCCGCCGTTGCACACCGTCCTGCGCGGCGGCAAACGCAGCGGCACCAAACATGTCCCCGTCACCCTCGCCGCCCGGTGCACCGACATCGGCACCCTGGAACTGTGGTGCGTCGCCAAAGAGGGACAGAACCGCTGGCGGCTGGAGTTCAATGTCCGCGATGTCCTCCCCGAGGAAACCGACTCACCCGCCGGGCCGCCGGCCCGGCCGGGTGTCACCGACGTCTGGCCGGAAGAGCAGGTCCAGCAAGCCGGCGCCTTGATCCGGGCGACTTTCGACTCCAACAGCGGCCCCGCTCCCCAGGAGCTGACCAAGGCGCTGGAAGCCGCCCTGGGAGCGCCGCGACAAGACTGGCCCACCGGCCTGTGCCGCCGCTTGTGGGAATTCCTCGGCGAACAGGCCGAGCAGCGGCGCAAGTCCCCCGCCCACCTGAGCCGGTGGTATCACCTCGTCGGCTGGAGCCTCCGCCCCGGGTTCGGCGATCCGCTCGACCCGTATCGGATCGAAACCTTGTGGAAGATGATGCACGCCCCGCCCCGCTCCCCGCAGACCACGCGGCAGCCGGAGGGCGGGGCCGATTACTGGATCATGTGGCGGCGGGTGGCCGGTGGCCTTCCCGCCCCCCTCCAGACCGCCTTGGCCGACCGGCTGCGCCCCGCCCTGCTCACGGGCAAGGGCAAAGGCGGCGTCAAGCCCCTGGCGAACGAATTAGCGGAAATGTGGCGGGCCGCCGCCAGCCTGGAACGGCTCGACGTCAAGACCAAGGAGGCTTTGGGCCAGGCCCTGCTCAAGCCGCTGCGGCGCAGCCCGGTTCCGACTTATGCCTTTTGGGCGCTGACGCGATTGGGAGCACGGGTGCTGCTGTATGGCCCGCTCAACGCGGTGGTGCACCCGCAGGTGGTCGAGGGATGGATCGATGCCCTCTTGCCCTTCCAACCGGGGCACGACAGCGAACGGCTGGCCTGGGCCTTTTGCCTGGCCCAGTTGGCGCGGCGGAGCGGCCAGCGCGCCCTCGACGTGGACGAGCGTCATCGGGAAGGCGTCTTGAGCGTCTTGCGCGGCCAAGCGCTCCCGGAGCATTGGCTGCGAATGGTGGAGGAGGTCACAGAGTGGGAGACCGAGGAGCAGAGCCAGATGTTCGGCGATGCCCTGCCGGTCGGTCTGCGGCTGCGGTCGCGCGGCGACGAGGCGTCAACGTCGTGAGCCGCCCCTGACCGGGGGCTCACTGGCAGACGCAGGTAAACTGCCGTTGGAATCCTTGCGGCGCGGGGGCCGGCGCAGCAGCCGGCGCATACGAAGCCGTCGTCGGATAATAGGTGGCTGGCGCCGCCACCGTCGGGCAGCAGGGCACGCAATACGTCGCCGGCGCCGCCGACACGGTGTTGCGATTGGGGCAGTGTTTCTCGCACCACTGGCAACAGCCCGGTCCCAGCAAGGCCGCGAGCCAGGCCGTCCCGAGGAACAACTTTCGACCGCGCATGGACATCGCCTCCGAGCGTGACGGTGGAGGGAGCGCCGGCACGCGGCCGACCCTCCGGGTTTTCCTCCCAAGTGATGCGGTGCCATAACCGGCCGCGCGGCTGCCGTCAATAGGGAAATTCGGCATCCGTTGTCTCTCTGGAATTCGGCATCCGTCGTCCCCCTGGATTCTGGCGGGGCGAGGGCGCAGCGGCGGAGGGGTTTGTTCGGTTTGCGCTGGCGCGAGGATGGGAGACGCAGGCTGGCTACGGAGGGAGCGCGAAACGACCGATCATGGACCGAAAACGAGGAATCGGCGGGACTGGGAAAAACCACCGCTCGAAGCGCTCCACCCCGCCCCAAGCGATAGTTGCTCCTCAGCACCCGGCCGGCGTCCCGCAGCCCGCCGACGCGAGGGCGTCGTTGGGCGATCCTTGAACGCCACCGGCCTTCCAGGTAGACTGGGAGAAAAGGGAGGAACACGGATGAGCGATCGGCTCGCCGCCAGCATGCGTTGGAGCAGGTGGATGCGCAGGGGGACTTTGCTCTTCGCCCTCCTTTCGCTCCTCTACCTTGCCGTTACCGTCCCGTCGGAGCGGGCGGCATTCGCTCGGGTTTTCGAGGACTTCAACCTCTTGCTCCCTTGGACGACGGAGCTGTTTCTGGCCATCCCGACCACCGCCCTCTACGTCGCCGCGTTGGCCATTGGCCTGGGCTTGCTCCTCGCGCAATGGCTGGCACGCGATCAGGTCTCCGCGACGTGGGTCAACACCCTGGTCTTTGCCGGTTGTTGCCTGGTCTTGTGTCTGTTCCATGTGACCATGACGGGGCCGGTGCTACGATTGTTCGAGGCGATGTCTCGTTGACGCCGTTCCGGGAAACTCTGACCCATGCGCTCGCTCTGGCGAGCGGAGACCGGCTTTTTTCTGGTTCTCACCGCCATCCTGATTGTGGGCGGCCGCAGTCGGCTGTTCCGCGACCCCGGCACCTTTTGGCATATTGTCACCGGGCAGCGCATCCTGCAAGCGCGCGAGTTTCTCCACGCCGACCCGTATAGCTGCACTTTTTTTGGCCAACGCTGGGTGCCGTACGAGTGGCTGGGCGAGTGCGTGATGGCCGGGCTGTACGCCGTCGGGGGCTTCGACACGCTCCTGTGGGCCAGTGCCGTCATCCTCGCCGCCTTATACACTTGGATCGCTCATCGCCTGCTCGCCGTCGGGCTGCACGGGCTGATGGTGACCGGTGTCATTCTGTTGACACTTGCCACCAGCACGTCGCACTTTCACGTCCGGCCGCACATCGTCAGCATCATTTTCCTGGCGCTCACCTTCGCCTGGTTGAACGATTATGAGGCGCGACGTATCGACTGGCGGCGGCTCTGGTGGCTCGTGCCCCTGTTCGTCGTCTGGACAAACATTCATGGGGGCGTGCTCGGCGGCCTGGGGACGATGCTGCTGGTGCTGGGCGGTTGGGTGGTGTATCGGCTGCTGGGGTGCGAGACGCCGGGGCCACTTTGGGGCTTTTCCGTGTTGACCATCGCCTGCGGGCTGACCGTTTTCATCAACCCATACGGCGCGGACCTGCCACGAACGTGGATCGAAATCATGCGCATGGATTACCTGCCGCGTATGATCGTCGAGCACGCACCGCTCGACCCCCGGCGCTTGGATGGCCTGTTGGTGCTGGGGTGGGGAGGAGTGTACCTGGCCACCTTGGCCGGGACTTGGCCCCGATGGCCGCGAATCACCTGGCTGGTGCCGCTGGTGTGGCTGGTCTTGGCCTGCGAGAGGATCCGGCACGCGCCGTTGTTCGCGGTCACAGCGGCCTTAGCCTGGGCCGACCTTTGGCCCCACACCCGCTGGGCTGCCTGGCTCGCCCGCCATCGCCCCGACCTTTACCAGGTGCCCTCGCAACCCCGGTCTTTCCCACGGCGGGCCCTGATGATGCCGGTATGCCTCGTCGCCCTGGCGGTGATCCTTCAGGCGGCCGGGATCGGCTGGCCGATCCTCGGCCGAGGCTGGGCCCGCCTCGACCCGTCCCGCTGGCCGTTGGAGCTGCTCCCCGAGCTGCGGGCCTACGCCGCCGCTCGGCCCCTGGGGACGCCCATTTTCAACGACTACAACCACGGCGGCTTTCTCATCTGGTTCACACCCAGCCTGCGGGTCTTCGTCGATGACCGCTGCGAAGTGTACGGCAACGATTGGCTGCGCGAGTTCGACGACGCCATGAAACACCACCCGGAGCGCATCGAAGCCTGGGCCCGGCAGTGGGGCTTCGACCACGCCCTGGTCGAGGCGGGTTCGCCGATGGACGATTACCTCCGCAGCGCCGCCGCTTGGGTCGAAGTACGGCGGAGCGAGCCGGCCGTCCTCTTTCGCCGCCGCGAGGCCCAGGAGTCGGTGCCGTGAGCAACCAACCGCCCGGTCGCGAGGTCCTCGTTTGGCTGCTCCCTTATATCATGCTGGCCTTGGAGACCCTTCATCCCCAGACCTCCGCGGACCTGGGTTGGCAGCTGCGGACCGGCGCGTGGGTCATGGAGCATGGTACCGTCCCGGAAACCGACCCTTTCTGCTGGACCAGCCAAGGGCGACGGTGGGTGGCTTACAGCTGGCTATATGGCGTGGTGCTCCACAGCTTGTATCAGACGGGCGGACTCTTCGCCATCCTAGTGGCGCGGGTGGGTCTCGCCGTGGCGATTGCTGCATCGCTTCAGCGGCTCATCGCCCGACATGAGCCGCGCCCCCTTGTCGGTGTCACCTTGTTGACCTTGGCCGTCGGCAGCCTTGGGCCTCTGTTCACTGACCGCCCCTGGCTGGTGACGATCCTGTTCTCGACGTGGACGTTATCCGCGATCCTGGAACTGCGGGCCGGTCACGCCGCGGCGTGGTGGCTCGGCCTGCTGCCGCCCGTTTACGTCCTCTGGGCGAACACCCATATCCAGTTCGTGTACGGCCTGGGGCTTCTGAGCCTGGGTTGCCTGGCCGGGGCTGTCGAGTGGCTACGAGGTCAGGGTGGCTGGCTCCTGGGCCGGCTGCTGGGGCTGACGGCGGCATGCAGCCTGGCAACGCTGGCCACTCCCTACCACTACCAGCTTTACGGCGTGGTGCTTGAGTACGCCACGCAGCGGGGAGCGTATCAGTGGGTGGAGGAACTGCGGGCGCCGCGGCCGACGACCATGCTCTGGGGAGAGTGGCTGGGCGTGGTCCTGGCCAGCTGGGGTGTCGTCGCCGTGCTGCGGCGGCGGTCGCTGTTCGCCGGCCTGTTGCTGGCGGCGGGGATGGCGGCCTTCCTTCATTCGCGACGGGACCTGTGGCTGCTGGTGCTGGCGTCGGTCGCCGCCGTGCTCGCGGCGCCCGCCCGGCCGGCCTCGGCCGGGCCGGCGCCCGTCCCCGCGCTCCGGTGGCACCGGATCGCCTTTGGCGCCGTCGTGGCCGGCCTGTTTGTGGTGCTCGGCAGCCTTCGGGGGCTGACGCCCGACCGCCTCGAGGCTGCGTTAGCCTCCCGGTATCCCGTGGGGGCGGCGGCCTGGCTGCAAGAGCAAACCATCCCTGGACCTCTCTACAATGACTTCGACTGGGGCGGTTTCCTCATCTGGAGGCTGCCGCGCCTGCCGGTGTGTATCGATGGCCGAACCAACCTCCACGGCGACGCTCGGCTGCGCCGCAACCTCGACGTTTGGAGCAACGTGGCCGATCCGTTTTCCGACCCGGATTTGGCCCAAGCCCGCGTGGTGCTGGGGCCGGCGACGGCGCCGCTGACGGCCCAGCTACGGCAGGAGCCGGACTTTCGGGTGGTCTACGATGACGGCCTGGCGACGGTGCTGGTCAGGAAGTCGGAGTAAATGTCGGAGGAGCCGACATGACGGCAGGTACGATGCCACTGCGAACCATCGCCCACGGCCGAAGCGGCGATAAGGGGAACCACGCCAATGTAGCGGTGATTGCCTATACACCGGCGGGTTTTGCCTGGCTGCGGGAGCATTTGACGGCCGAGGTTGTCGGCCGCTATTTCGCGTCACTGGGGCCAAGCCGGGTCGAGCGCTATGAGGTGCCGAACGTGCTGGGGCTGAATTTCGTGTTGTACGATGTCTTGGCGGGGGGGGCCAGCCGATCGCTCCGGAGCGACAGCCAAGGGAAGGCGTTGGCCTTGGCATTGTTGCAGATGCCGATCGAGGAGCCGGAGGGCTTAGAGGCGATGCGGCGACAGCCGCCGGGAGAGAGCTGATGGGCGGCGACTTGGTGAGCTACGAGCTACGGCCGCCGGCCGTGGTGCTGACGATGAATCGGCCGGAGCGGCGCAACGCCCTGAGCCGAGGCTTGATCGAGGCGTTGACCTCGGCTTTCGCCCGGGCGCGGGACGACGCCGCGGTTCGGTGCGTGATCCTTACCGGTGCCGGCCCCGCCTTTTGCGCGGGCATGGACCTTGTGGAGCTGCAAGCGAAGCTGGGCCAGCCCGATGAAGCCGACGAAGTGCGTGCCGACGCGATCCGCTTGGCCCGGCTTTACGACCTGATCTACACGCTCCCCAAACCGAGCATTGCCGCAGTCAATGGGCCGGCCGTCGCCGGCGGTGCCGGACTGGTCACCGTCTGCGACTTGGCCCTCGCCGTGCCGTCGGCACGGCTCGGCTACCCGGAGGTCCGCCGGGGCCTGGTGGCCGCGATGGTGATGCCGCATTTGTTGCGCCATGTCGGGGAGCGGACGGCACGCTGGCTGTTGCTGAGCGGTGAACTGTTGGAGGCGACCGAGGCTCAGCGCGTCGGCCTCATCAACGCCGTCGTCCCGGCGGCGCAACTCTTCGACACTGCCCACAGTTGGGCCGCCTTCCTGGCAGAAGGCGGCCCGCAGGCCCTGGCCACCACCAAGGCCCTGCTCCAGCGTTTTTCTCGCCAAGCGATGTCCCTCGAGGAGACCGCCCTGGCCAGTGCAGAGCCTCGGCTGACCGAGGAGTGTCAGCAGGGACTGCGGGCCTTTTTTGAGAAGCGGCCCGCTCCCTGGGCACAGCGCTGAGCCAGCGGCGCTCGGTGAGCGGGAAAAGCGGGGGCGGCAGTGGGGCGAAGCGAGCGTGAACCGACAAGGCGGGCTACTGTGGGGTGAAGGGAGCGTGAACCGACGAGGCGGGGGCGTGCCCGCCCTTTGCCTGCCTTGACACTTTCCCCACGCCGGCGGTATCGTCCACCTGCTCTGTGGCCAAGCGGCAGATAGCGTCGGTCTCGAGGATGAACGGCCATGCAAGTCATCTCTTCCGAAATCCTCGCTGAAGCACGCGGGGCATCGGTGACCCTGTGCACCCTCGGATTGGCCCTCGGGGCCAGTTTGTGGGCGACCGGGTGGCTGGCGCATCGTTTCTGGATCGTGCTCCTGACCACGGCCAGCGGGGGGATGCTGGGTCTGTTTTCCGGCCGAGAGTGGGGCCTGCAACCATTGCTCGCCGCCTTGCTTTTGGCCATCGCGGCGGGGATCCTGGCCTTGGCGCTGGTGCGGGTGCTGGCGTTTCTGGCCGGCGGCCTGGCCGCCGTCCTGTTCCTGCGTTCCTGGCTCCCCGCCTGGAACGAGACGCTGCTCCCCTTCCTCGCCGGCGGCCTGGTCGGCGTGCTGTTGTTTCGCGTCTGGACCATGGCCCTCACCAGTCTGGCCGGCGCCGTCGTCATGGCCTACTCTGGTCTGTGTCTGCTGGATCGGCTCAATCGAGTCGACGCCCCGGCCCTGGCCGAGCGGATGCCCCTTTGGCTGAATGTTGCAGTGGCCTCGGTCGCCGTGGCGGGGATCGTCCTTCAATTCGCCTTGGACCGCTGGCGGTGCCGTCGCCGATGGCAGCGATTGGAGTTGGAGCGCTGGCGGGAGGAGCGTGCCCGCGGTGGCTGGCTGCGCTCGCGGTGGCATGGCGGAGAGCAGGCTTACCGTGAAGCCGGTTGAAAGCGGCTGGGGCCGACCGGCCACTGGCCGGTCGGCCCCAACGCCCCAGCTGGGCCGATCCCACAGGTCGTGCCTCGAGCTGCCCACACCTGGGAAGGAGTTTGTGTATGCCCGTGGACATCCTGGCGCTGCCCTCGCGGATCATCGCCGGTGGCGAACTGACCCGGGCCGAGGCCCGCGAACTGTTCGCCCTGGACGGTGACGACCGCTACGATCTCTTCTACGCCGCCCACAAGGTTCGCCGACATTTTCACGGCAACCGGGTGACGTTTTGCAGCATCGTCGCCAGCAAGTTCGGCAACTGTAGCGAGGACTGCAAGTTCTGCGCCCAGAGTGCCCACTTCGACACGGGCATCCAGCCGCATCCAATGATGGAGGCAGCCGACGTGGCCGCCGCCTGCCGCGATGCCCGCGACCGTGGCGCCAGCGCCTTTGGCATCGTCAACAGCGGCCGCGGTCCCACCCGCCGCGAATGGCCGAAAATCATGGAGGCGGTCCACGCCATGAAGTCGGTCGAGGGGATCTGCCACTGCGCGACCCTCGGCACCCTGACGGAAGAGCAGGCTCGCGACCTCAAGGCCGCCGGCATCCGCCGCATCAACCACAACCTGGAAACCTCCCGCGAGTTCTACCCTCAGATCGTCACCACCCATACTTGGCAGGAACGGGTCGAGACCGTTCGCCTGGCGCAGCGCGTCGGTCTGGAAATCTGCTGCGGCTGCATCTTCGGCATGGGCGAGAGCATCGACGATCGCGTCAGCCTCGCCTTCAGCCTGAAAGAACTGAACCCGCACGTGGTGCCGCTGAACTTCCTCCACCCCATCCCTGGCACGCCGCTGGCGCACATGACACCCCTGAAGCCGCTGGAAATCCTCAAGATCGTGGCCGTCATGCGGCTAATCCTCCCGCGGGTGGACTTGAAGGTGGCTGGCGGCCGGGAGAAGAACCTCCGCGACTTGCAAAGCTGGATCTTCTACGTCGGGGCCACCAGCGCCCTGATCGGCAACTACCTGGCGACGACCGGCCGGCCCAATCACGAAGACCTCCAGATGATCGACGACCTGGAACTCACCTGGCACGGCGACCGCGTCGGCGATGCCGACCCGGCGCCGCCAGCTGCCGCACCGATTCGCAGGCCGCGCCCCCTGCCGGTGCTGGCTGAGCCTTTGCCGGCGCTGTAACGCTTTGTTCCTCCAGCCCGGCCGGCCACACGCCGGCCAATCAACCATGAGCACCCTCTTCGACTTGACCGGAAAAGTCGCCCTTGTGACCGGCGGTAGTCGCGGCCTGGGCAAGGCGATGGCCCGCGGCCTGGCCGAGCACGGGGCAGATGTGGTCATCTCCAGCCGACACGAGGCGGAACTCAAACCCGCGCTGGACGACATCCTCCGCGGCACCGGCCGCCAGGGGATCTACGTCGTCGCCGACATGTGCCGTCGGGCCGACGTGGCCCGGCTGGCGCAAGCAGCCTTCGACCGCTTTGGCCGGGTCGATGTCCTCATCAACAACGCGGGCAGCAACATCCCTCAGCCGATCGATGCCATCAAGGACGAGGACTGGGACCGGATCATCGAGTTGAACCTCACGTCGGTGATGGCCTTGACGCGGGCGGTGGTGCCGGGGATGAAGAGCCGCCGCTGGGGACGGATCATTCACATTTCGTCGATCATGGGGATCGTGTCCAAGGAAGGGCGGAACGCCTACTCGGCGACCAAGTCCGCGCTGTTGGGGCTGGCCCGCGCCAGCGCCCTCGACTTGGGGCCTTTTGGCATCACCGTCAACTGCATTGCCCCGGGCCCGTTCCTCACCGAGTTGCCCGGCACGCTGTTGTCGGAAGAGGAGAAGGCACAGTTTGCCCGCCGCACCGCCCTGGGGCGGTGGGGCCAGCCCGAGGAATTGGTCGGCGCTGCTCTTCTTCTGGCCAGCGACGCGGGCGCCTACATCACCGGCACGACCCTGGTCGTGGATGGCGGCTACCTTGCCCGCTGAGCCTTGATCCCCCTCCCTGCACGGCCCGCGCGAAGGCAACGCAGAGAAGCCGTGCAGAAACGATGAAGAAACCCCGATAGCGCTTGACAACAGCTGCGCTCGTGCCGCATTCTGATCGGCAGATCATCCTCCCTCGTGGGGTGTGCTTGAATGATGGCGGTCCTTTCCGATGCGATCCGGCAAGCGGCAGCAATCCCCATCCTCTCCGGACAAGTGTGCCTGATCACCTCAAGCAGTGGGCGACGCTGGGTCGTCCCCAAGGGGTGCTTCGAGCCGGGAAAGACGGCGGCCGACATCGCCCTCCAGGAAGCCTGGGAAGAGGCCGGGCTGATTGGCGTCCTGCGGGGCGAACCGATCGGGCATTACCACTATGAAAAGCTGGGCCGCCGCTACCACGTCACCGTCTTCGTCCTGGACGTCACCGAAGTCGCCGACGATTGGCCCGAAATGAAGCTGCGACAGCGGCGGTGGCTCAGCGGGGAACGCGCCATCGCCCGCATTCAAGAGCCGGACCTCCGCGACCTTATTCTCGAAGCCTTGGCGGCCCGGCAGCCGGCGTGAGCGGCCCCGGTCGCGGCCGGTCCTGGGCGGCTTACTTGCCCGTGACTTTGGGCACGATGTGCTGAAGGATGCGTGCTTCGTCCGCGGCGGCATCGGCCGGCACCAGGTGAAGCTCCCAGGTTTCGACGTGCTCCACGGCCGTGTTGGGGGCCAGGCGCACCAGCGGGCTGAGGGTTTCCAGTTCCAGCATGTCGGCGTTGGTGAAGGTTTCGTAATTGCTGCCGTGGTCGGGATACGTCTTTCCTTCCTGGTAGCCGAAGCGTTTGACAAACAGCACCCCGCCGTTGACATAGCCGACCCATCCCTGGCGGTGGGACAGGCCAAGTTTGGTCGGCGACTTGGCGTTGGGGTCCTGGCGGAGGGTGAGGAACTGGCGGCCGAAATGCCACCGGGAGTCCTGGAAGTCGAAATACGGCCACAGGGCCAGGCTTTGATGGGGGGCGAAGTCGGCGGCGGACTTGGCCTGATGCGGGCCTCCGGGGTGGGGCCGTTTCGGCGGGAGGGGGATGACCTCGACGCCGCCTGGGGCCATGACCGACAAGGCCCAGATGGCCAGCTCGGTCGGCTCCTTGCCGATGTTTTTGACGCGGTGGGTCACTTTGACCTGGGTGCCGGTGGGGGCTAGCTCCAGGTCGATCTCCTTCTGAAGGCCGTGGGCCATGTCGGCCGCCGGCCGGAGGCGGACGACGGCACCGAGGCGTTCGTGGTGGACGGGGCCATTGTCCGGGACGTAGGTGCGGACGGGGTCTTCGGGGCTGATCCAGAGGCGGTGGCCGCCGCGGATTTGCCACGACGTCTCGCCCTTCTTGCCCAGTTGGTCGGGATATTCCTTGAAGACATTTCGGCCGTCACGGGGACGGTAGCTGATGATGCGGGGCCCGACCTCCAGGGTGGCGACGATCTCGACGGTGCCGTTGCTGAGGCGGAGGTTATTTTTCCAGCCTTGATACTCAATGGGTTCGACCGTCACGGAGGCTGGTTGGGCAGTCAGCGGGCCGGCTGTGCTGATGAGGACCCCCAACACGGCGAGCAACCTGGTGGACCGGCGCACGGACGACTTCTCCGGAGCAGGAAGCCCGGCCCGCGGGGAACAGTCCACCGCGGGCCCGGGGCGAGCGATCTCAGGCCACGGCGGAAACCGCCTCCGCGGCGACCGGGGCGTCTTCCGGCAGCTCCTTGCTGCCGACGATGGTCATGTTCATGCCGATCTGGACCGACACCGGCACGCCGCCGACGTCGATCGTCGTTTTCCCGTTGAGATACCAGCCCAGCGAACCGGTGGAGAATTCCTTGACCTCGGCCTGCAACGGGAGGTCGCCGATCTTGACGACCACGGGCTTGGCCTGGCTACGGAATTGGGCTCGGCTGATGGGGCAGGTCGTTTTCCTGGCCATGTCGCGCCTCCTTGGCAAACCAGGGAAAACCCCATGTTTTCCCAGCGGCGGGCATCATACCACGGCCCCACGGGGGAGGGACAAGAGCGCTTCGGCGGCGCGGCGCGCTCCCGCGGGCCGCCCCGCACCCGCAGCTCTCCCGGCCTGACAAGCCTTCCGGGGCTTTTTAGCTCGGCCGGTCTTTCGCAGATGCCCGGGCAGGGTCGCCATCCACCCTCGCAAGCCTGGTCGGTCCCGAAGGGGCGCGCTCTCCGAGGGGTTGCCGGGCAAGGTCCTCGAACGTTGCGAGGGCCCTTTCAGGTCGGACGGTTGTTGCAACCAGATGCGGAGTTGAAATCAGGCAAGACTGGGGGGTGTCCCTGCGGGTCTCGGCGGGGCGAAGGGCTAGTGGCGGAGAGGGATTGATCGGTTCAGGCTCACGCGAGGGTGAGCGGCGCGCGTTGGCCACGCAGGAAGCGTTCAGGATTCATCAATTCG
Source organism: Gemmataceae bacterium (assembly GCA_025055215.1). Lineage (GTDB taxonomy): Bacteria > Planctomycetota > Planctomycetia > Gemmatales > Gemmataceae > JANWYO01. The sequence goes on along the minus strand of JANWYO010000217.1, from coordinate 15,909 downwards.
CGCTCGCCGGATGCCGAGCGAACGCAAATCGATGAATTATGATGCGGCAAAAGAGGAATGGGCGGAGGGGGAGCCAACCGCCGTCTGGTGCGCTCAACCCCCGCCTTACCCCACAGATGCACTCAGACTGATCTGGACAGGACCGACCGGCTTTGGCATACGGCCGCTCGCCGACGTCGTTGTCCGCGATCGGGTATTTGGCTGGGCCGTAGCAAGGCGCGCGGAGGGGGTTATGGTCTGGGATAAGCACTGGAGTTGGTCCGTGGCGGCGTGTTTGAGTCTGGGAGTGACGACGGCAAGCGGCGGCGAGCCGGCGTTCCGCGGCAAGGGGCCGCCGCCGGCCTTCGGCAGCCGCAATCCCCAGGCCGGATTGGTCAAAAAGCTCCTGGCAGCCGACCGACCCTCGGGACGCACCCCGCCCGCGCCATCGCCGGCCACCGGACGGGAGCCGGTTCGCCCCACGGCCACGGGCACTGACGCTCCCCCGAGCAAGACCGACGAGGCCGTGGCCACACGCCTCCGGGAACAAGAGGCGCTGCTCCGCCGCTTGAAGGTCTGTGACCGCCTGGCGGAAATCGCCTGCCAGACTCAGGACGACGATTTACAGCGAATGGTGGAACAGCTCGACGAGCGCGCCCGTGCCACCTACGCCCAGCGAATCGCCCATTTGCCGTGCAGTTCCGCCCGATTCGACTCGGACGAGGAGACGCTCGACCGTCATCTGGCGCCGAAGGCGACGCCCAGCTCGGCCAAGTTGCAACCCCGGGGGCCGGCGACCGCCAGGGAAGGCACGCGACGGACGGCAGGGGGTGAGGGCCAGCCATGAAGCAGGTGACGTGGTTGGTAGTGGTGGCGAGCGGGATCAGTGTGGGCTGCAGCGGGCTGCCGCGGCGGCCGGCCCCGGCCGCCGCGGCGCCGCCCCCCGCGCCGACCGCCACCAAACCGTCGTCGCCGCAGGTCCCCGTCAGCGCCGAGCAGATCACCGAAACAAACGCCCGGCAAAAGGCCGAGGCCCTGCGGCAGGAGCTGGACCGGGAAGCGCTGCTCCCGCCGCCGTGATCGCCTTCTGGACCAGCGCCGGAACACCCGTCGGCGCGACGGCGCTGCTGCCATTTCGTGAAGCGACTTCCCGCCACCTTTCTCAAGCCTCGGCTCCCGCGCGGCGGCCAGGCTCGAACGTCCCCGCTGCCGCAAGGTGAGCACTACCATCCTTCACGTCATCGCCACATTTCGCTAAACTGGCCTTTTATGATGGCAACGTGTCCCGACAAGGTAGCCCAGCGTGCTGATCCTGCCGGCCATTGACATACGGAGTGGTCGCTGCGTGCGGCTGCGGCAGGGTGATTACGCGCAGGAGACGGTGTTCGGCACCGATCCGGTCGCCGTGGCCCGTCAGTGGGTGGAGCAGGGAGCGGAGGCCCTGCACCTGGTGGATTTAGACGGGGCCAAGGAAGGGAGGCCGATCAACGGGTCAACGATCCGGCGGATCGTGGCCGAGGTTGCTGTCCCGTGCCAGCTGGGGGGCGGGCTGCGGACGGCGGCGGACATTGCCGAGGTGTTAGGTTGGGGGGTGGCGCGGGTGGTCCTCGGGACCCGGGCCTGCCGCGAGCCGGCGTGGTTGGAAGCCATGGCGCATCAGCACCCAGGGCGGGTGGTCTTGGCGATCGACGCCCGCGATGGCCGAGTTGCCCTCGACGGCTGGCAGACCACCACGGAGTTGTCCGCCGTGGGCTTGGCCCGCCGCTGCGGCGATTGGCCGTTGGCCGCCTTAGTCTATACGGACATCAGCCGCGATGGCATGATGAACGGGCCGAACTTCCCCGCCTACGCAGTCCTCCGGGAGTCGGTCACGCGGCCCCTCATCGCTTCGGGCGGCATCAGCACGCTGGACGACGTTTGCCGGCTGGCCGATCTGGGGCTGGCGGGATGCATCATCGGCCGCGCCCTTTATGAAGGAACCATCGCCCTGCCGGAAGCCCTGCGGGCGGTGACGCGGAGGCAGCCTTCGCCGGGAACCTGAGTCGGTTGCCGGCGGTTCTTCGAGGTAGACGACATGGCGAACTACAAGGTAGACGACATTCGCAACCTGGCCCTGGTCGGCCACGGGGCCGCGGGCAAGACATCCCTGGCCGACGCCCTTCTGGCCAAGGCGGGGGCGGTCGATCGCCGCGGCAGCGTGGACGAAGGGACGAGCGTCTCCGATTTCGACGAGGAAGAGAAAAAGCGACGGATCTCCATCGACAGCAGTGTCCTGCACCTGGAAAGTCAAGGCAAGATGGTCCACTTGCTGGACACACCCGGCTACGCCGACTTTGTGGGAGCGGCCTTGGGCGCCTTGGAAGCGGTGGAAGCCGCCATCGTGGTGCTGTCCGCTCCCAACGGGATTGAGGTCAACGCGCGGCGGATGTTTGCCGAGGCGGGCCGCCGCGGCTTGGCGCGCCTGCTGGTCATCAACAAACTCGATGCGGACAACATCAAGTTCCCAGAACTGGTGGCCCAAATTCAGGAGAGCTTCGGGAAGAATTGCGTCCTGTTCAATGTGCCTGATGCCGTCGGGCCGGCATTCAGCCGCGTGCTCAGCGTGCTGCAACCGCCGGCACAAGTGCCCGCCGGTTGCCCCGTGGACTTGGCGGCGGCTCGCTCTAAGCTGATCGACGCCATCGTCGAAAGCGACGATGCGCTGATGGAGAAATACCTGATGGAGGGCACGGTCTCGGCCGAGGAGTTGACGGCAGCGATCCCGAAGGCCGTCGCCTCCGGGACCGTCATCCCGATCTTCTGCACGGCGGCGAAAAAGGACATCGGCATCGCGGAGCTGCTCGACGCTATCGTCCGATATGCGCCCTCGCCGAGCCAGGGCCGACGATGGACCGGCACCAAGGGCACGGGCGACAAGGCCCAGGAAGTGACCATCGAGCCGAGCGAATCGGGCGAGCTGGTCGGCCTGGTGTTCAAGGCCCTGTCCGACAAGTTCGTCGGCAACCTGAGTTTCATCCGCATTGTTTCCGGCCGGCTGACCAGCGACCAGCCGCTGGTCAACCTCCGGACCGGCAAATCCTCGCGGACCGGCGGCCTGCTCCTCGTCCAGGGCAAAGGCCAGAAGTCCATCCCGGAGGCGATTGCCGGCGACATCATCGCCGTCGCGAAGGTCGAAGACTTGGCGATTGGCGACACCGTGGCGACCAGTGCCAACGCCCCTCGGCTGCCTCGGCCCGTCTTTCCGACGCCGATGTTCGGGCTGGCGGTCGAGCCGAAGTCCCGGGGCGACGAACAGAAGATTTCCGGCAGCCTTCAGAAGATCGCCGACGAAGATCCCACGTTCAAAATCACCCGCGATCCCCAGACCAAGGAATTAGTCATCAACGGCATGAGCCAACTGCACCTGGACGTCGTGCAGCAACGGCTCAAGCGCCGCTACGATCTGGAAATCATCACCAAGGAGCCGAAGATCCCATACCGGGAGACGATCGCGGCCGAAGGCGCTGCCGATTACCGTCACAAGAAGCAGACCGGCGGCGCGGGGCAGTTCGGCGAGGTCCACCTGCGGGTGTATCCGCTTCCCAGCGACATCACCACCGAGGAGGAATGCCGCGCCCGCTTCATGAACAAGGAGCGGTTCCCCGAGATCCGCGAGGAATACTGCCGTTACGAGCCGGAGTACAACTTCGCCTTCGTGGATTGCATCGTCGGCGGGAGCATTCCGAACCAGTTCATGCCGGCCGTCTACAAGGGGTGCATGGAGGTGATGGAGCAGGGCGCCGTGGCGGGCTATCGCATGCAGAACATCGGCGTGGAGGTCTATTTCGGCAAGAGTCATCCAGTGGACAGCAAGGAAGTGGCCTTCAAGACTGCCGGGCGCATGGCCTTTAAGAAGGCCATCCTCACGGCTCGCCCGGCGATCCTGGAACCGATCGTCACCCTGGAAGTGACGGTACCCTCGAAATACACGGGGGCGATCCTCGGTGACTTGAATACCAAGAGAGGCCGCATCGAAAATCAGGACAGCCTGCCGGGTGACCTGGCGGTGATCGTGGCCAAGGTCCCACTGGCTGAGGTGACGCGCTACAAAGCTACGCTCGACAGTATCACCCAGGGCCAGGGATCGTATACGATGGAATTCAGCCACTACGACGTGGTGCCCGGCAACATCCAGCAGCAGATCATCAGCAAGGCGAAGGTTGCTGTGGAAGAGGAGGATTGAGCCGCCCTGGTCGCAGGCCGCGTGAGCCGTGCGACCCCCGGGCCACGGAAACCACGCACGGGGAAGTCCCAGCATGTCGGCGTTCATCAAGTTCGTGACCACGGAATGGTACTTCGCCATTCCGATGTTCTTCATGTCGTTCGTCGCGATCATGCTGGTACTGTGGCGTATCCTCCTCAATTTGGGCGCCACGACCGACATGAACCGCTTCCTCCCGGCGTTCCAGGAAAAGCTGGAGAAGGAGGGAATCGAGGCCGCCCTTCGTTTCTGCCGCACCCAGCCGGGCGTCATTCCCCGGCGCCTGTATGTGGCGGGGCTGGAAACCTCCCGCCAAGGATTGGCGGCCATGCGCCGCGCCATGGCCAATGTCATCGAATTGGAGATCCTTCCTGACCTGAACTTTCTCCTTGCCCCGATCCTGGCAATCGCCAAGATCGCCACCATGGTCGGGCTGCTGGGCACCGTCATCAGCATGATCAACACGTTCAATGCCATCCAGAAAGCGACCGATGCCAAGGGAGTCACCAGCCACGCCGGCGCCATCGGCCTGGCATTGTTCGCCACGGCCCTGGGCTTGGTGACAGCGATCCCACTCGTCTTTGCCCATGTCCTTTTCAAGGACTGGATCAGCAAGTTTGAGGTTAAGATGAAGAGCGCCGCCCAGAAGCTGCTGGTGCTGGTGCAAAGCGCCAAGACGGCTGGACCCGCGAGAGCCCCGGAGGCCACCGCGGCGCGGCGCTGACCACCCGCGGCGGGACCAGCCGCCGCGGATGGACCATCGGAACCCCCCCGGCCCCGCCCCATCCGTGCCCGGCGGGCGCCGTCGCCCGGGAGCGGGAAGGACGTGATCATGTCGGATCCCCGACGCCTGCTTGACGTCTGGGTTGTCGAATTGAACACGGTCTATCGCCGCGTTCCTTTCACCGTGGTGGCCGACTGGATCCAGCAGGGCCGGCTCCTGGACGACGACTGCTGCCGGCCGGCCGGCCAGGGCGAGTGGGTTCGCCTGGCCGACGACCCGATGCTGGCGGCGTATCTTCCCCGCTCCGACCCGCGGCGCTCGGACGATCAGGCGGAGGCGCTGGAACGGGTGGCATTCGAGTTCGCCTATCGCCCCCGGGAAGACGACGACGAAGACGTGGACATGATTCCCCTCATCGACATCAGCCTGGTTCTCCTCATCTTTTTCATGATGACCAGTACCGTGGTCATCACCGGGGCGGGCATCGACACGCCTGAAACTGAGTTCTCGTTTGTCCAAGCCGACCCCGAGATGATCTGGATCGGTATTGACCGGGACGCGGCCGGCCAGCCGGTCTACTCCATCGGCCAAGGGCAGGCCCCGCCAGACGCCGAAGACACCGGCCTGAGCGAGGAGCAGGTGCTGCAACGGCTGGACGCCCGTCTGCGGCAGCATCGCGGCCAAGTGGAGGTTCGTGTCGCCGCCCATCGCCAGCTGCCCTTTGAGACCGTCCGTCGGATGACCGTCCACTTGCAGCGGCGCAAGCCGCTGGGGATCAGCCGGATCTACGGTGAGGTATCGGAAAAGCAGCCATGAGCTGGAAGGTCCGACACGAAGGTTCGCCCCAGGCCATCGAGGGACTGACCTTACCCCAAGTGGCCGAGGGGCTGCGCGACGGTTTGTGGGAGCCGACCGATGAAGTCATGGGCCCCACCGACGACCGCTGGCAGGCGATCGAGAACCACCCCGCATTGGCGGACCTGGCCGCTGACTTCGAGCCTCCGCCCCCCAAGGTCCACGGCGACGAGACCCGGCTGGACATGAATCCGTTGATCGACGTGGCCCTGGTCCTTCTCATCTTCTTCATTCTGACCACCACCTACGACACCATGCGTAAGGTGCTCGACATGCCCAGCACCACCGACGAAACAGTCTCAGCAGGCGTGGCGGTCAAGACCCGGGAGGAAGTTGAGCGCTTCGTCGTCCGGGTGGAGGCGAAAGGGCAAAATGGCCGATCCGTCATCCTGGTGGAAGGCCAGCCGGTCGAGGAAAAGGACCTGGTGCCGGCGCTGCGCCGGCATCTGCGAGAGCAGCGCAAGACGCATCTGTTGATCGTGGCCACGGGAGTCGATTGGGGCACGGTGGTGACGATTCAAGATGCCGCCAAGGGGGCGGGGTTCGAGAAAGTCTACCTGCTCGTGCCGACGCCGGGATGAGCGCCGGCGTTAACCCGCTGCGTGGCCGCCGACGGCAAACAAAGTTTCCGTCGTGGTCGTCTTATTTAGGGAGGACGACCGACCGCAGGGAGCGGAGGGCTGGGGGCGTGCGCCAAACGGAGACTATGACCCGAGTGTATCGCTGTCCGCACGGACACCAGTGGCCTGTACCGGCCGGCACCGACGTCACCCTGACCGCCGCCTGCCCGGAGTGCGGCTCGCCCCCCAGCGGGGACTGGGATCCCGAGGAGGAAGCCTTCACGGTCTGGTCCGGCCGGGCCGCCGGTGAAGCGTCCGATTCCGCCAGCGGAGGGGATGCCTCGGCCGCGGGTCCGGGAAACGTGCCGGTGATTCCGGATTACGAGATCCTCGATGAACTAGGCCGGGGCGGCATGGGGGTAGTTTACAAGGCCCGGCAGATCAGTTTGAACCGGGTCGTGGCCTTGAAGATGATCCTGGCTGGCGACCATGCCTCGCCGGCTGCGCTGCTTCGCTTCCGTCGGGAGGCCGAGGCCGCCGCGGCGCTGCACCACCCCAACATTGTGCAGATTTATGAGGTCGGCGAGCAGGATGGCCGACCGTACTTCTCGCTGGAATTCGTCGGCGGGGGGAGCCTGGCCCAGTACCTGCGGGGTTCACCGGTGCCCGCGCGGCAGGCGGCGCGGCTGGTGGAAATCCTGGCCCGGGCCATGCACTTTGCCCATCAGCGCGGGATCGTCCACCGCGACCTCAAGCCGGCAAACATCCTCTTGAGCTGGGAACAGGCGCCGCCCCTGGAGCTGGACGAAGACGAGATGCCGCCCGAGCCGATGCCCCCCTCGCTCGACGACTGCATCCCGAAAATCACCGATTTCGGTCTGGCGCGACGGCTGGAGGAAGACACCGGCCACACGAAAACGGGGGCGATCATCGGCACGCCGAGTTATATCGCACCGGAACAAGCCGTCGGGCGCGGCAACCGCGCGGGTCCGGCGGCCGACGTCTATGCCTTGGGAGCGATTTTGTATGAATTGCTGACGGGTCGGCCTCCGTTCCGCGGCGAGACGCCGCTGGACACCATGATGCAGGCCATCGCCGAGGAGCCGGTGCCGCCGGCCCGGCTCCATTCCAAGGTGCCGCGCGACCTGGAAACCATTTGCCTGAAATGCTTGCAAAAGGAGCCGCGCAAACGCTATTCCTCTGCCGAAGCCTTGGCCGACGATCTGGCCGCGTTTCTTCGCGGCGAGCCGATCAAGGCCCGGCCGGTGGGCTGGGTGGAGCGCTTCCTCAAGTGGGCGTGGCGTCGGCCGGCAGCGGCGGCGCTGGTGATCCTGCTCCACCTGGCCGCGGCGGGGATGTTGGTTGGCATCTTGCTGTACACCCGCCATGAATCGCAACGGGCTTTCGAGGCCCAGCAGCAGCGCGAGGAAGCGGAGCGGCAAAAGCTCGAGGCCCTGCGGCAACAGAGGATTGCACGGCAACACGAGGAAGAGGCTAAGCGCCAAGAGCGCATCGCCCGAGAGCAGCTGGAGCATTCCCGCCGCAGCCTCTACGCCTTGCAGCTGGCGAAGGCGGCGGGCCTGTGGCTGCGCGACCCCGCCGAGGGGTTGGAATTGCTCCGCGACCAGGACCGGTGCCCACCTGAGTTACGCGACTTTACCTGGGGCTTCCTCCACCGACTCTGCGCCCGCGAACGCCGGATCTTGATCGGTCATCGCGATTCCGTCAGTTCGGTGGCCGTCAATCCCAAACGCCGCGTCCTCGCCTCGGCCAGCTGGGACGGAACCGTCTTCTTATGGGGCCTCTCCCGTGGCGAGCCCCTGGGGGAGTTACGCGGGCACACGGACATGGTTTTGGCCGTGGCCTTCGCCCCCGACGGTACAACGCTCGCCTCCGCCGGCGAGGACGGCACCATCCGGCTGTGGGACGTGGGTAAGCGGCAGCAGTCAGCCGTCCTTCAGGATGGCCAAAAGCAGGTGCGCGCCGTCGCCTTCGCTCCCGATGGCAAGACCCTCGCCAGCGGCGGCAGCGACGGGCGGGTGCGACTGTGGGATATTGGCGAGCGGAAGCTTCGCGCTGTGTGGCAAGGCCACAACGATGCCATTGGCGCCGTCGCCTTCAATCCCGAGGGCTCGCTGCTTGTCTCCGCCAGCCTCGACTGCACGCTCCGGCTATGGAAGGTGGCCCAAGGCACCGAATGGGCCAAGTTCCACCAGCACCACGACGGCGTCACGTCCGTCGCTTTCTCGCCCGATGGCCGCTCGATCGTCTCGGGCAGCCTCGATCGCTCCGTGCGACTCTGGGACGTACACCAGCGCAGGCCACGCGAGGAGTGCACCGGCCATCTGAGTTTCGTCTATGCCGTCGCCTTTTCTCCCGATGGGAAGACAGTCGCCTCTGCCGGGGCCGACCGCACCATTCGGTTGTGGCAGCCACTGACCGGCGAAGAACGCTCGGTCCTCCGCGGCCACGTGGCCCCCGTCCTGACCCTCGCCTTTACCCCAGACGGCCGGAACCTGATCTCCGGCAGTACCGAAACCGAACGGCCTGGCAATCTGAGGGTTTGGGATGTCTCAACCCAGCAGGAGTCGCTGACCATACCGGCTGCCACAACGCCTGGTGCCACCCTCATCTTCGCGCCCGACAGTATGACGCTGGCCATCGCTGAGGAGAAGCGGCGCGTTCGTTTCGTAAAACTGCCCGACGGTACCGCGGCGGGGACTTTGCCGCAGGAACCGCTGGCCGCCAATGCCTTGGCGTTTGACCCCAAGAGTCGGATCCTCGCCGTTGCTCAAGAGCATGGTCGCCTGTCCCTCTGGTCCCTCGGGAACTTCGCCGACCGCCAACTTATTCGGACAGTGGGCGGCGGCGAGGCTGTTCGGGCCGTGACGTTCGCCTCGGATGGCTTGACCCTTGCGTCAGCGGGCAACGACCAGACCATCAGGCTCTGGGACATGGCCACGGGGCGTGAGGTGCTGAAATTGACCGGTCACGAGGGGTCGGTGGTGGCCCTGGCCTTCTCGCCGACGGCGGCGATCCTGGCCTCCGCCAGCGACGACGAGAAGATCAGGCTTTGGGACGTGGATGCCGGCCGGGAGCGCGCGCTCCTTGAAGGCCACGGGGGCGCCGTCACCGCCATCGCCTTCACGCGCGATGGCAGTCGGCTCGTCTCCGTCAGTGACGACGAAACCCTCCGCATCTGGGATGTAGCCACCGGGAAGGCGTGCGCGATCCTGCATGGACATCGCAAGCGGCTCAAGGCCCTGGCCATCTCCCCGGACGGCAAGACCCTAGCGACCGGCGGCGATGACTGGACGATCAAGCTCTGGGATGCCCAAACCGGACAGGAGAGGGCCACGCTTCGAGGCCACCGAGGCAGCGTCCACGCACTGACGTTCGCCCCCAACGGCCGCTGGTTGGCATCGGGTTCGGCTGACGGCACGGTCAAGATCTGGGCCGCGGATTGATTGGGGGCCGCTGCTCCGACCGTGGCGGCGGCCCAGGGCCACGCCGGGGCGGCACCGCGGCCGCCCGGCCCGCTCAGGCGGCTTGCCGCTGCTTCCGCGACGTCGGTTGATGTTTCCAGCGACGGTGCAGCCAGAAATACTGTTCCGGGCTGCGACGCACCAGGCGCTCAATCGCCGTCGTGAAGCGCTGCGTCATGGCCCGGACAGCGTCCGGCTGGCCGTGGTACTCTTCGGGAAGGATCACGTCCTCGACCACCATCTGGTAACGCATCGGCGCCCCGAGACGGCGGACCCCGATCACCAGCAGCGGCACCGAATGCTCCAGCGACAGCAACGCCACGGCTTTGTGCGTGGAGGCCGGTCGGCCGAAAAACTCCACGAACGGTCCCCGGGCTCCCGCGTCCTGGTCGGCCAGGGTGGCGAGTCGACCTCCGTGGGCCAGAAGGGCATCCATCCGCTCAAAATCCCCCTTTTTCGCCAGGATCTTGCCCCCGGTTCGCTCCCGCCACCGGCGCAAGTAGGCCTCGGCAAACCGATTGTCGAGCGGCCGGGCGATGGCATGCACCGGAAAGCCCAGCAGTCCCATGATGTAGCCGCCCAATTCCCAGTTGCCGAAGTGGCTGAGGACGAACATCAACGGACGATCCTGCAAGCACCATTCGACGAACAGCCGACCCTGGGGCAGTTCCATGTGCCGGCGCCAGGTACGGGCGGAAAGGAGTCGCGGCATCTGCATGATCTCGACCAGCATGGTGCCAAAATGCTGGTAGACAGCGCGGACCAGAGTCTCGCGCTCATCAGCAGCGAGGTGAGGGAAGGCGTGCCGCAAATTTTCGTGCGCCACCGTCCGATGGCGGCGATCGACCCAATAGGCAATCCAGGCCAGGAGCCGGGCAACCGCCAGGGCCTGCCGCCAGCTCAAGGCCTGGATCACGCACACGAACAGACGCAGCACCAGGTAAACGAGGTAGTCGGCAACGAAGGATCGTTGCTTCGCCATAGGCAGCCCCTGGTCGAAGTCTTGACCGTGGCCTGTGTGTTACGACGAGCTGAGCCGTGAGGAAAGCGACTCAAAATTGCCGTTGGTGTTGACGCCGATGGCACCAATGGCGGCAAGGCAGAAGGTGATGATGAGGGCGAGCATGACGGCGTATTCTACCGCTGTGGGGCCATCCTCGTCTGGAAGAAGCCGCCACAGGCTCCGCATCCATGGGACCATCAGAGTTCCTCCTTGAACCGGTCGACGGCCAGTCACGTCAGGCCGCCAGTGGGGGTGCCTCGCATGTCATCGCCGATGGTGGTGTCAGGAAGGGGCCTACATCATCAGGGCTGAGCGGTTGGGAGCATTGGCAGCCGAGACACCAGGCTCCGACGGGTTGTGGGACCACTCGAACCACGCGGACGACGACGGTGCGTAGGTGCTCTCCCGTCGAACTGCGCAGCTCGACCGCCAAGAGGGTCCCCGGTTCGAACCGGCGGCTGAGGACCAGGCTTATGCCGCCAACCGACAAATCACCCACCCGCGCGGGCCATGCGCCGCCTACCCGGCTCATGGCCACGGAGCGACACCAGCACCGCAAGCCACTTTCGAAGCGTGGCCAACGGCGTCGTTCTGTCGGGGCACTAGTCTCAGGAGCGGGCGGCACGTCCAGCGTGTATGACATCATGGCCTCCTTGCCCTGCGGCATACGGCCGAGGCGTGCGACGTTGGGCCGAGGATCAGCATCGTCTGCGGTGTGGGCGAGAATGTAGCTTCTTGTTTTTCGGCCGTCAACTTCACCTTTCCGGTCGATGCAGCTGTGGTTGGGGGGTGAGCACTCCGGGTGGCGGTCTTTCCCCAGCCCTGGCTGATTCCTCGTTTCGCGTTCACGATGGATCGTTTCGCGCTCGCTGGGGGCGCGGCAGGCGTCTTTCAGCCGCGTGCGAGCGCGAACCGATGAATCCCTCTCCGCCGCTGCGCCTGACCTCGCCAAAATCCACAGGAACACTTTTGTCGCTGGTCTTCGTTTGCTTGCCGCTGCCAGTCGGGTCTGCTGCCGTGCCAGGGTCTGCCGGCAACCGTGAATGATGTGTGGGTTGGCAGGGTTTCCCGGCTTGAGGCCGAGGCCTGAGGGCTGCCGCGGCCCGGTGGGCCGCGGCAGCCGCCCCGGCAGCCCCGCGCAGCGGCCGTCCTCAGCCGGCCGATTTCTCGCTGCGGAGGCAGCGGCCGATCTGCCGCACGGCCTGGCGGAGGCGTTGCTCGTTTTCCACCAAAGCAAGGCGGAGGTAGCCTTCACCAGCCTCGCCAAAGCCGCGGCCAGGGCTGACCGCAACCTCCGCCTCCTCAAGGAGTTTCATGGCAAAGTCGATCGAACCCATGCGGGCCTGCCATTCCGGCGGATACTTGGCCCAGACGAACATCGTCGCTTTGGGCCTCTCCACCTCCCAACCGATCCGCTGCAAGCCGTCAACCAGCACGTCGCGGCGTTTCTGGTACTCCATCGCCTGCCGCGAGACCGGCTCTTCTCCCAGCCGTAGGGCGACGATACCGGCGATCTGAATCGCCTGGAAAATGCCGTAGTCGTAGTAGCCTTTGATGGTGGCCAAGGCGCGGATCATTTCGGCATTGCCCGCGCAAAAGCCCAGACGCCACCCGGCCATGTTGAAGCCCTTGCTCATGGTCGTCGTTTCCACGCCGACCTCGCGGGCCCCCGGCACGCTGAGAAAACTCGGTGCCTCGTAGCCGTCGAAACAGACGTCGCCATACGCGAAGTCGTGGATGACCATGAAGCCGAACCGTCGTGCCAGCCGGACGACGTCGACAAAGAACTCCCTCTCCACGACGGTGGTGGTGGGGTTGTGGGGGAAATTGATGATAAGGACTTTGGGGCGGGGGTACAGATGTTCGGCCACGTCGGCGACCTTGGCGAGGAAACGGTCGGGAACGGTACAATCGAGGCTGATGACGTTGGCCGATGCCAGAGCCACGGCGTAAACGTGCACCGGGAACGACGGCGCCGGTACGATGGCCGTGTCCCCGGGGCCAAGCAACGCCAGGCACATGTGGCTGAACACCTCCTTGGAACCGAGCCCCGCCAGGACTTCCGTCTCCGGATCCAGCTGGACGCCGTACTTGCGGGCGTAGCGCAAGGCGACTTCTCGACGGAGGTTGTATAATCCGTTGCTGACCGAGTAGCGGTGGTTGCGATCGTCGCGGGCGGCCTCGCACAGCTTGTCGATGACCTGGGACTCCGGGACGTCGGTCGGGTTGCCCATGCCGAGGTCAATGACATCGACGCCAGCCCGGCGTTTGCGGTACTTCAGCTCGTTAATCTTGCCGAACAAATAAGGCGGCAGCCGTTTGACTCGATCCGCCACGTCGATGCGAAAGGGCGTCTGAAGGATGTTCGGTTCGCTTTGCATACCCAATTCCGAGCGACCCGGGTTTGGGATGATTCGGGCGGACCTTCCGCCGCGGGCCTTCGAGGTCTCGACCAATGTAACAGTTTACCACCCCGACGTCTTCCCCGAGTCGGGTCGGCGAATTCCGCTGGTTCGGCTTGGGGGCGATTGACTATCATGGCAAGGGACCAGGATCCTGGGTCGCCAGCACCGACAAGGTGCCGGCGACCGCGAGTCTGGACGGGAGAACACGGCGCATGACCTCGCCCGACGAAGGGGCCGGCCTCGCTAGCCCCGAGGAGGGATGGCACCAGACTGAGTTGCACGCCCTCTCGGAAATGAAGCCGATTCTCGACCGGCTGCTGACACGCATGGTCGAACTCGGGTGGCCGGAGAACGATCGCTTCGCCGTCCGCCTGGCCGCGGAGGAGGCGATTGTCAACGGCGTGCGGCACGGCAACCGGAACGATCCAGCCAAGGCGGTGCAGGTCCGGTGGTGCGTTGGCGCCGACCAGTTGTGGGTGGAGGTCCTCGACGAAGGGCCGGGCTTCGACCCGTACCATGTCCCCGACCCCACCGCCCCCGAAAATCTGGAGCGGCTCGGTGGCCGCGGCGTCTTCCTCATGCGCTGCTACATGGACCTGGTCCGCTATAACGATCGAGGCAACGGCGTCGCGATCTGCAAGTTCCGCAGGCCTCCGCTGCGTGAACCGCCGGGGCTCCCTGGCAAGGATGAGTCTTCATGAGTTACGGCCACGAACGTGCCGGCATCGGCTTCGACACTGCACGCGGCCGAGACTGGCCCAGCGTGCGGCAATTCAACGTCTTTCTGGAAAATCGCGTCGGCGGGCTCCTCCGCGTGGTTCGCCTGTTTGAAACCACCGACATCCATATCGTTTCGCTGATGATCGTCGATCTGGCGGACTGCGCCATCATCCGCATGGTCCTCAGCGACCCGGAGCGGGCCTTGGAAATCTTCCAGCGGGCCGGGCTCGCCGTCACCGAAAGTGACCTGCTGGTGGTGCAGCTGCCCGACGGTCCTCACCCGCTGTTGCAAATCTGCAAGGCCCTGCTATCGGCCGAGATCAACGTCCACTATGCCTATCCCCTGCTGTTCGGTCCGAAGGGGCGTTCGGCGTTGGCGTTGCATGTGGAGGACCACGAAACGGCTGTGCAGACGCTCGACCGGCAGGGGTTCACGATCTTTACCGAGAAAGACCTGGAGGAAAAGCTGTGAGGCGGCGGGGCCGCCGCCCGGCGGCCCCGCCGCGCCGCCGCCCGGCGACTCCCCTACCGCCGCGGCCGATACAGGTGCGTCGCCGTGCCGTGCAATGCCTCGGCGGCTTCTGCCACCGTCTCGCTCAGGGTGGGATGCGGATGGATGGTCAACGCCAGGTCCGTGGCTGTCGCGCCCATCTCAATCGCCAAGACCCCTTCGGCGATCATTTCGCCGGCCCCCGGCCCGACGATGCCGACACCCAACAGTCGCTCGGTGTCCGGATCCACAATCAGCTTGGTCAATCCTTCCGGCCGTCCCAGGGTCAGCGCCCGACCTGAGGCCGCCCAGGGGAAACGACTCACGCGGACCTCGCGCTGCTGTCGTTTCGCCTCGGTTTCCGTCAGGCCGCACCAGGCGATTTCGGGATCGGTAAAGACCACGGCCGGAATGGCCTGGGCATCAAAGACCGCTGCCTCGCCGGCGATGGCCCGCACCGCCACCTTGGCCTCGAAAGTGGCCTTGTGGGCCAGCATCGGCTCGCCCGCCACGTCGCCGATGGCGTAGATGTGCTCCTCGGTGGTTCGCCGCCGCTCATCGACGCAGACAAATCCCCTGGCGTCCAGCTGTACCCGCGTCCTCTCCAGACCCAGCCCCTCCGTGTTCGGACGTCGGCCGACGGCCACCAACACGCGGTCATAAGTCGGCGTCTGCTCCGATACCTCGGCACCTTCGAGCGTCACCCGAACCTGAGCGCCGGCCGGCTCCATCCGCACCACCTTCGTGTTCAGCCAGATGCGGTGACATAGCGTCGCCAGCCGCGCTTGCAGGGGGCGGACCAGGTCGCGATCCACTCCCGGCAAAAGGCCATCGGTCAGCTCCACGACCGTGACTTGGCTGCCAAGGGCGGCGTAGACATACCCCAGCTCCAAACCGATGTAACCCCCGCCGACTACCAGCAGCGACCCGGGAACCTCGTCGAGGCGCAGTGCGGCCGTGGAATCCATGACCCGCGGGTGGTCGAGGGCCAGGGCGGCGGGCCGCGCCGGAAGCGATCCTGTGGCCAGGATGCAGTACCGAAACGATCGGCGGCTGCCGTCGTCCAGTTGCACGGTGCGCGAATCGACGAAGCTAGCTCGGCGGGCGAGGTACTCGACTTTCCGGCGCTGGCAAAGCTCGGCGAGGTTCTTGCCGAGCGTGTCGATGATGGCGAATTCCTGCTTTCTTAAAGCGAGCAGGTCGATTTGCGGTGGGGTGAACTTCAGGCCCCAGGTATGGGCTTCCCGGCTGTCGGTGATGAGCTTGGCGGCGTGCAGCAGGGCCTTGGACGGGATGCAGCCAACGTGCAGGCAGGTGCCGCCGGGCCGCTCGCCGGCATCGACGAGGGTTACGCTCATGCCCTTGTCGGCCGCCAGGAAGGCCGCGGCATACCCGCCGGGGCCGGCCCCGATGATGAGCAGGTCGCTTACTTTGGGTTCTGCCATGGC
>JANWYO010000208.1 GCA_025055215.1 Gemmataceae bacterium | reverse complement strand
CCCCCCCCCCGCCGCCAGCGTCCGCCTGGAGTACGAAACGCTCTTTGCCCTGGGGCCGTTGTGCGGCATCGGCGACCGTGCCGTGGTGCTCCGCGCCGCCCAGCGCTGTGACGCCCTCGGCCTGGATACCATCTCGGCCGGCGCGACGATCGCCTTTGCCATGGAATGTGCCGAGCGCGGCCTGTTGCACGAGCCGGGGCTCCACTTCGGCAACGGCGACATCCTCCTATCACTGCTGGAGCGCATCGCCCGCCGCGAGGGGCTGGGGGACTTGCTGGCGGAGGGCACTCGCCGCGTCGCCGCCGCCCTCGGCGGCGACGCCGCTGACTTCGCTCCCCACGTCAAGGGCCTGGAGATTCCGGGCTACGAGCCTCGTGCCCTTCAGACCATGGCCCTCGGCTTCGCCGTCGGCACCCGCGGCGCCGATCACAACCGCTCCGGCGCCTACGAAGTCGATTTCTCCCCTCATGCCGACCGCCGACACGGCTCGCCCGAGGCCGCCCGCCTCGCCGTCGAAACCGAAGACCGGGCCGCCTTGATCGACTCGCTGATCCTCTGCAAGTTCCTCCGCGGTGCCTTCACCGACCTGTTCGCTGAAACGGCCGACCTGCTGGCCCGCGTCACCGGCTGGAACGTCTCGCCCGAGGAACTGCGGACCACCGCCCGGCGGATCGTCACCGCCAAGAAGCTGTACAACATCCGGGAGGGGTGGACGGCCGCCGAAGACACGCTGCCGAAGCGCTTCTTGAGCGAGCCGGGGACCGACGGGGTGGCCCTTAGCCGCGAGCGCCTGCAAGCCATGATCCGCGCCTACTACCAGGCGCGCGGCTGGACCGACGACGGCCTCGTCCCCGCAAGGCTTTGTGGGGAGTTGGGGCTGGAAGAGCTTGCCTCGGGGCATGAACCATGAGTCGGGATCGAGTAGGCGGGATTGTCCTCTGCGGCGGCCGTAGCTCCCGCATGGGTCAGCCGAAAGCGTGGCTGCCCTTCGCCGGAGAGCCGATGCTGGCCCGGGTCGTCCGCCGGCTGGGGGGCGTGGTTCGGCCGATCGTGGTGGTGGCGGCACCGGGGCAGGACGTGCCGCCGCTGCCGGCCGAGGTGGCGATTGTCCGCGACGCCCGAGAGGGCCGCGGGCCGCTCCAGGGCCTCGCCGCCGGCCTGGCCGCTCTCCGCGGCCAGGCCGAGGCAGCCTTCGTCTCGTCCTGCGATGTGCCCTTTCTCCGCCCGGCCCTGGTCGAGCGCCTGATCGAGCTGGCGGGTCGTCATCACGTCTGCGTGCCCCGGGTCGAGGGCCGTTTTCATCCCCTGGCCGCTGTTTATCGGCAGGAAGTGGGTGCCGCGGTCGAGGAGCTGTTGGCCAGCGACCGTCTTCGGCCGGCTTTCCTCTTCGAGCGGGTGCCGACGCGGATCGTGGAAGCGGGGGAGCTGGCCGAGGTGGACCCCGAGTTGCTGTCGTTCCGCAACTTGAACACGCCGGAGGACTACCAGTTGGCGCTCCGCCTCGCCTGGAGCGAGGCGGAGGGCCACTGAACTCGCATTGTTCCACCCCGCGACCCGGTTAGAATGAAAGGCGCGTCCGATCCCACCGTCTCGGCCGCGGCCATTTCACCTACCCGCGTCGGCACCTAGTGCGAGTGTGCTGCGACGGTCGCGGCCATTCCCGGAGCGGTGACGCCGTCGTCCTGGGGGAACCACGCATGCGCCTGTTCGGGCTGATTTTTATTGTCTTGCTGACCGTGGCGGGCGTCGGCCTGTATCGCGGCTGGTTTACCGTCAGTACCACGGAGAAGGACGGCAACACGCATATCGAGATCGTCATCCACCATGCCCAGCTGGAAGCGGATGAGGAAGCCGTTCGCCGCGCCTGGTCCGGCAGCCGCGAGAAGTCGCAGGAAAACCGCACTCCCTGAGGGCCCGCGCGGGCCAAGCTCACCAAGTTTGAGCTGGATGCACCTGAGAAATGTCAGGAGGCTCGCGGAGCCTGAGAACGCCCGCCGTCCGCCCCCCCCCCTGCGGCGGGGCGGCGGACCCCGGCCGAGGCGGCCGGCACCCGAATCAGGATGACGGTTATTTCACGTTTGATGAGGGCGGAGCAGCAGACCTCGGCCGAGACCGCCGACATCGCTCAGCGCAAGGTGACCTCGTGGCCGCTCAGCCGCTCGAAGCCATCTGGAGTAATCAGGTAGTTGTGTTCGATGCGGATGCCACCGACGCCGGAGATATACAGTCCCGGCTCGAGGGTGACGACGTCGCCGGCGCGGAGGGTTTCGTCGGCGTGACGGACGAAGTACGGCGCCTCGGGATGCGTCAGCCCCAGGCCGTGGCCGGCATGGTGCGGAAAATGCTCGGCCACCCCCGCGCGATCGAACACGTCGCGGACTGCCTCATAGACGGTGCGGCAGGCTTGGCCGGCGCGCAGCTCCGCCTCGCCGGCGGCCAAGGCCGCGACGCAGAGATCAAACAGCCGGCGCTGGTCAGCGGTCGGCTCGCGGCCGACGACGAGCGTGTTGGTGAAATCGCTGCGATAGCCGCCGATCACCACAGAATAATCGAGGATCAGCATGTCGCCTGGTTCCAGGATCCGGTCGGTGGGCGGGCCGCCGCGCCGCTCCGGGCCGATGGAGACGGCGAAATCGCCGTACACGATGACGGCCTGACCGGCAGCCTGGACGCAGGCGGTGCTGACGCCGCACCAGACGTCCAGCTCCGTCATGCCGGGGCGGAGATGCGCCCGGGCCCAGGCGTGGCCGGCAGCGGTGGCCTGCATGCAGCGGCGGAGGAGGGCGATTTCGTCGGGGTCTTTTTGGCGGCGCAGGTCGGCGAGGGTACCGACCAGCACGGGACCGTAGGGATCGCCGAGGCGGTCGTGGATGCGAAGGCCGCCGCGGGTGGGATTGACGGCCCCGAGCAGCGCCAGCTGCCGGGGCCCGGCCGCTGGCGACTGCCCATCGTACCACGGGACTACCCGCCGCTCCTCGACGTGGGCCTGCTCAACCGATCTTGGCAAACGGTTGTCGTGGATGAGTTTGGCTTGGCCATCGGGCCGCAGCAACAGGATGCCGCCGAAGCCGCCGCCGAGGCTGAAGGGATCAACATGGAAGCCGGCGAGGTACATCAGGTGGATCGGATCCGCCAAGCGGAGGTGGTCCGTCTCCGGTTTGGGGTCGAGCCGTTGCCATAGACGTTGCCGGCGCTGCAAGCATCCCGCCGCGGTGAGCATGACGTCCTCGAAAAGTCGGGCCTGGAAACGTACAACAGACGAGGGCATTCTACGGACAGATCGGCTGGTTCGCTGGGAAAAGCCCCGCCCGCGGCCGCGGCCCGTGCGAGGCAAAGGCGTGATTCCGATATGGGTCGTGGTTTGATGAGTACGTCGTTGCTCGACAAACGGGAAACTCGCATTCGGCAGATGTTCGGTGCCATCGCGCCGCGCTACGACCTGCTCAATCACCTGCTCAGCCTCAACGCTGATCGCTACTGGCGCTGGCGCACGACCCGTCTGGCGCCGCCGACGGGCACCGGGCCGATCCTGGACGTGTGCACCGGGACCGGCGACCTGGCGTTTGCCTACCACCGCGCCGCCCGCGGCGCCGTGCCGATCGTCGGCGTTGACTTCTGTCACGAGATGCTGGTGCGGGCCGGCCAAAAGGCCGCCCGCCGCGCGGCGGGCGGCCGCATCCACTTCGCCGAGGCCGACGCTCAGCGCCTCCCCTTCCCCGATGGGGTGTTTCAGCTGACGACTGTGGCCTTCGGCCTGCGGAACGTCACCGACACCGACCGCGGCCTGGCCGAGATGGTGCGCGTCACCCGCCCGGGGGGCACCGTGGCCATCCTCGAGTTTTCCCAGCCGAGCGGCTCGATCCTCGGCCGCTTGTACCGCTTCTACTTCACGCACATCCTGCCGCGGGTCGGCCAGTCGATCTCCCGCAGTCCGGACCAGGCGTACCATTACTTACCGGCCAGCGTGCAGGAATTTCCCAATGGCGCCGCCTTGGCCGAGCGCTTGCGCCACCACGGCTTGGTCGAGGTCCGCTGGTATCCGTTGACCCTCGGCATTGCCACGCTCTACGTCGGCCGGCGACCGTCATAGCAGGTAACTTCCGGTGGATCCCGCCCGCAGGTTAACGCTGACAACTCCCCCCGG
>JANWYO010000201.1 GCA_025055215.1 Gemmataceae bacterium | reverse complement strand
GGCCCCCCCCCCACGCCGATGCAGGTGGATGTCTTCGTCAGCGGCACCGAAGGGTATCACACCTTCCGCATCCCCGCCCTGCTGGCGTCGCCGAAAGGAACGCTGCTGGCGTTTTGCGAAGGGCGGAAGACCAGCCGCGCCGACCACGGCGACGTCGATCTCGTGCTCAAGCGGAGCCACGACGGCGGCAAGACCTGGGGGCCGCTCCAATTGGTCTACGAGGAGGGAGGGACGGCCAAGATCACCATCGGCAACCCCTGTCCCGTCGTCGATCGGGAGACGGGAACGATCTGGCTGCCCTTCACCCGGGACAATGATGACGTCCTGGTGACACACAGCCGCGACGACGGCCAAACGTGGGCGAAGCCAGTGGTCATCACGGCAAGCGTCAAGAAGCCGGGTTGGACCTGGTACGCCACGGGTCCCGGGATCGGCATCCAATTGCGACACGGAGCGCACCGCGGCCGGCTCCTCATCCCCTGCGACCACCGCGGGCCGCTGGAAGGGGAGCGGTCGGCCACGTATTCACACGTCATCTATAGCGACGACCACGGCCAGACGTGGAAGCTCGGAGGCGTGGTCGCGCCGCACACCAACGAATGTCAGGTGGCCGAGCTAAGCGACGGCACCCTGGTGATCAACATGCGGAACTATTGGGGACGTGACGGCAAGGAGCCGGCCAAGGGAAACCGGCGTGCGGTGGCGTTGAGCCGCGACGGCGGACTCAGCTGGACCGACCTCCGCTTCGACGCGACCCTGATCGAGCCGGTCTGCCAAGCCGGCTTGCTTGGCGTGGCAGGGCCCGAGAACCAGGATTGGCTGATTTTCAGCAACCCGGCCTCGACCACGCAGCGTCATCGCCTGACGCTGCGCCTCAGCCGTGATGGGGGTCGCTCCTGGCCGCATGAACGTGTCCTGGAACCCGGCCCCGCGGCTTACTCCTGCCTCGCCGAACTCCCCGGTGGTGACGTCGGCTGTTTGTACGAGCGCGGCAGCCAGCATCCCTATGAGAAAATCACCCTGGCGCGCTTTCCACCCGCTTGGCTGGCGGAGGCGAAGCCCAAGGCAACCGAGTGACAGATGATGGACACAACGCCCCGGCGTGGGTTTCGCCAAGTCATCCGCCATCGCCTCAGGCGATGGCAGGAACGCCACCGCCATCCCTTCAACTACTGGATGCACGTCCTGGGGATCCCTCTGGCAGCTTACGGGGTACTCAAGTGCTGCCAGGGGAGATGGGACCTCGGCGTGACGTTGCTTGTCGCGGGCTACGGATTGCAATTCCTGGGCCACCTTGTCGAAGGGAATGACCTCGGAGAGTGGGCGTTGATTAAGTGGGTCCTCGGCTGGCCGTGTGTTCCGATTTCGCCCCGTTGGCAGACTGCGGGTCCGCTCTCCCAAGCCCCTCCCTTTTCCCAACCATCCCGGCCGCCGGCTTGAGGGAAAATTCGGCCTCCGAGCGGGGCAGTCATCACCCAGAACGGTCGAACCGCTACGGTCGGCAAACTTCGCCTCAATTCTCGGCCTCGGATCGCCGATATTCATCTGGCAGCATCTCTGCATGCATGACGTCGCAGGGACCGCGCCCCATCCGGAGGTTCCTGCCGGCCATTAGGCCGGGCCATTCGTTCCGACGGGGTACACCGTTTATGCGCCGGACCGCCTTTCTCCTGGGATTGAGCCTGGCACTGGCCAGCGGCCTCGGCTGTAAGCAGCGCCTGTTCATCTCGGCCGACGACTTCGCCACTTATCATGCCCACGGCCTGCCACCCCGCATCGAAGCTGACCCCAACCCCATCTTGCCGGATGTCGGCTTTTGTCCCCGGCCCACGACCATCAACGATCCCGAGCGAACCCCCCGCTACCTGTCGTTGGCCGAGGCGATCGCCATCGCCCTCGAACAAGGCAACATCGGCAGCGAAAGTTCCCTCAACCCCGGGTTCGCTGCCCCCGAATTGGTCCGCGTCGGCGCCGGCATTCGCCAGAACACCGGCTTGTCCATCGCCACCGACGCCGTCCGCGTGCTCGCCCTGGAGCCGGCCACCGTGGCCACGGAAATCGAGCAAGCCCTGTCCCGCTTCGATGTCCGCTGGCGGACGGCCCTGACCTGGAACACCATCGACCGGCCCGTCAGCACGGTCCTCGACACGCTCCAGACGGGGCGGATCTCCGGAACCATCTACACCCAGGCCGCCAACTTCACCACCGGCATGGTCAAGCCCCTCCCCACCGGCGGTGTGGCCGGCATCACCTTTGAAACCGACTACCAGCTGTCCAACCTCAACCAGGCAGGCACTAACCCGTTTTACCGGCCGACGTTGACCTTCGTGTTTGAACAACCTCTACTCCGCGGCTTCGGCGTGGAAATCAACCAGATCCGCGGCATCCACCCCGGCCCTCGGACCTTGCCGCAACTCTTCGACATCAGCTCCGGCGACGGCGTGGTCATCGCCCGCCTGCGCTTCGACCAGTCGCGGGCCGACTTCGAACGCCTCGTCGCCCACATGCTCTTGAACGTGGAGACGGCCTATTGGAACCTTTACGGCGCTTATTGGACCTTGTACGCCCGGGAAGCCGCCATGCGCCAGGCCTACGAAGCCTGGAAAATCAACAAGGCCCGTTACGAGGCCGGCCGGATCCCGATCCAGGACTTCGCCCAAACCCGCCAGCAGTACGAAATCTTCCGCAGCCAACGCATCCAGGCCCTGGGCGACATCCTGGAGCGGGAGCGGCAACTGCGGGCCTTGCTCAACCTCCCGGTGGAGGATGGCTACCGCCTCGTCCCCGTCGATACCCCGACGCTCGCCCCGTATCATCCCGATTGGGAGGCCTCCTTGCAGGAGGCCTTGACGCTGCGCCCGGAGCTGGTCATCGCCCGGCAAGACCTCAAGTTCCAACAGCTGCGACTGATCGAGGTCAAGAACCGTCTGTTGCCCGATCTCCGCTTCCTGTCGTCGTATAATCTGAATGGCATTGGCACCGATTTGGATGGCTCCGCTCCGGAAAACGCCTTGCGGAGCATCGCGTCCAACAAGTTCCACAACTGGACGTTGGGCCTGTCGCTGGAAGTCCCGCTGGGCTTCCGTGATGCCCACGCCTTGGTCCGAGCGGCCCGGCTCCGCCTGACGCAGAGCTACCTGACGCTCCGCGACCAGGAAATGAAAGCCCAGCGGTATCTGGCCCTGCAATTCCGCCGTCTGGAGGAAACGCACGCGCAGATCCAGGCCCAACGGGCCGTCCGCGAGGCGGCGGCCCAGCAGCTTGAGGCACGCTTCAAGGAATTCCTCGCCGGTCGTGGAACCCTCGACTTCCTCCTCGAAGCCCAGCGGGTCTGGGCCGAGGCCCTGCGCAGTGAGTACGACTTCATCGTGCAATACAACAACGCCCTGGCCGCCTTCCAATTCGCCAAGGGGACCATCCTCCGCTACGACAACGTGACCATCGCGGAGGGACCGTTGCCCGGAACGGCCCAGGTGCGGGCCGTGGAACATTTCCGGCAACGGACCGAAAAGGCCCTGAAATTGCGAGAGTATCCCGCTCCTATCGATCACGCCCAGACCAGCGAGCCGGGCGCGGCCTCGATCCCGGTGCCGCGGCTGGGTGGAGAAGGGGCGTTACCGCTGCCAGCGCTGTTGGAAACCAAACCGGAGGTGCCGTCATCGTTGCCCGCCGGTCCGGACATACTGCCGAAGCCACGGCCGCTGTCCTCGACGCCGGCGATGCCGGCCCCGGTCCCCGACCGCCCCTCCGCCGGCCTGCCGACATTGCCGGCCGCCCTGTCCGAAATGTCACCGAGTCAGCAAGGGCCATAACGACCGCGACTTGACTACTCCCGCCTCCTCCCAGAGCTCGTTCACCCTCTCCGACATCGTTAACCTGCTAGCGCAGGCGAAAAACGTCTGTTTGTGACCATCGACCGGCATCGTCGTGGGCTTCTTGGCGTTCCTTCTCCCTCTCCCTCTGACCCTCAAACGCCGGTAGATGAAGTCGGCACCTCGGCAATAACCCTCCGCTTGCCTCAGCCATGTCGGCCATGGCGGCGTCTTCACAGTCGGGGATCAAGGAGCCGAGTCGTGCCCCGCCGGCAGTGAAGAGGCCCATCACTTACGTGCCATGACTGCGGCGGCGGAAAATAAGCTCTTCCCAAGTGTTCAGCAGTCATGGGCATTCGTCGGCGGCTTGGCCCCCAAGGAATGAAAAATCGCAGGCCGGGTAGAAATTGTTTGCGTAACATGGCCTGTTTTGTCATTGATCGGAGATTGACATCGTATCTCTGATGAGGCCCAAAAGCAGGGCCGCTGCGCGGCAAGCCAACGCGGTAGGAGGTATTCCATGCCACGCGAGATACCCGATTTGACGTCCCCACCCCGACCGGCCGCAACGGGTGAGCGTTGCTACGAAATTCATTTGCTGACACCGCTATTCGGCGGCGGTGTCGTCACGCGAGAGAACGACCCCTCGTTTCCCATTCGCCCCACGAGCGTTCGAGGGCAGCTGCAATTTTGGTGGCGGGCCACCGTGGGGGCGGGTTGCGCCACCATAGCGGACCTGAGAGAGGCGCAATCCCGAGTCTGGGGAGACACCAAACACGCCAGCCGGGTTCGGGTTCGGGTCGAGGTGTTAACAAGTCAGGCCCCCGCACCGTGCGCGGGATATGAGCGAGATCTCAAAGACAAACAGCGCTATCACTCGATGCCGACGTGGAAGCCCCCCTTTCGCTACACCGCCCTGCCGTACGCTCTCTTCCCCTTCCAAGGCCAGTTGGGGCAAGGCCGGAGTCAGATCGAGGTTCCGCCCGCTTCGTGCATCCAGAAAGCGTCCTTTCGCCTGATCATCGTCTGCGATCCACCCATCGACTTTGACAAGGAGGTCAAGCCCGCTCTGGAGGCATGGTTGCTCCTTGGCGGGTTGGGGAGCCGAACGCGCCGCGGTTGTGGGGCCCTTCGGTGTCCAGAGTTCATGGCCAAGGACCGTGACCAATTGATAACTCGGCTGCGGGGCTACCTGTCCGACCGTGTCCATGAGTGGCCGACCTTGGCGGCGTCCATCCTCGTGGGGCGGGAGTTGAAACAGGCGATCAAAGCTTGGAGCGAGGCGATCCGTGTCCTCCGGGATTTTCGCCAAGGTGTCAGCGTCGGACGCAACCCCGGCGACATGCCTAACCGGCCTGGCCGGTCCCGCTGGCCGGAGCCGGAGACAATTCGCCGGGTGACGGGGAAGCGATCCAATCGCCATGCGCGGTTGACGCACATCCCCGACAATGCCTTTCCTCGAGCCGAAATCGGTTTGCCGATCGTCTTCCATTTCAAGGATCACGGCGAACCGGACGACACCGTCCTTTACCCAGACAAGGGCCTCAGGGGCGAGCGGCGCGAGCGGATGGCTAGTCCGCTGATCCTTCGCCCGGTGGCGTTGGCCAACGACCGAGTCGTGCCCGTCATTGTGCTGCTCAACACGCCGCGCCTTACCGGGGTCGATCTTCGTTGTGGCGACAAATCGCTGTCACTGCCCGCCTCGACGGTCATCGAGGATCCCCTTTTGGCCTCATATAAGAATTCGCCAATGCATAAGCGATCCGCCCGGGGTTCCGCCCTGGAGGCGTTTCTTGCCTTTGCGCGAGGAAAGGGCTTCACGAGTGTATAACATGAGTCACCTTCTTGCTCTCTCCGTTGGCCCCGTGCAAGAGTTCATCGCAGCCGCAAGGCGGA
>JANWYO010000194.1 GCA_025055215.1 Gemmataceae bacterium | reverse complement strand
TTGAGGCGAGCGGGGTTCCGGTTGCGCTCTGGATGTCGCTCTGGATTTCGGCGCGGCGACGGTGCAGCAGCGGACAGCGATGGATCGGTTCGCGCTCGCACCAAGAGGATAAGCGAGCCGTGCCGGGTATGCAGCAAGATTTACCGTTTCGCGCTTGCTGCGTGCCCGGCGAGAGCGGAACGGTGAATCGGCGCGGCGAGTGGGAAAACCCGCCGCCTCCAGCCCTCATCCGCGCCCCGAATGATACTTGCACCGTGCGGTCCCTTGCTCTTGCTGCCACTTCCCCAATCTGCTAAATCTCCGGGCACGGACACGCCGCTTCAACCAGCGCCATCCCGGAGGCCGGATGTGCCGCCGGACGGCGCCAAGGACGCCGGCGTGGCCCAGGTCCATCGAGGCTCCGGTGCGGCACGGAGTGCAGCCGAACCTTTCTTCCCGCGAGGAAGCGTATGATTCCCATCGACCTGAGCGGCAAGCTGGCGCTGGTGACAGGCGTCGGCGACAACATGAGCTTTGCCTGGTACATCGCCAAGGCCCTTCAGGCTGCCGGTGCCAAGCTGGTCTTTGCTTGTCATCCGCGCCTGGTCGGCATCGTGGAAAACATCCTGACCCGGGACCACCCGGATGACGTAGCCTCGCGACAGCTGCCGTTCAATGCCGGCACCCTCAAGGTCGAAAAAGTGTTGGCCTGTGACGTCAGCTACGACACCCTCGCCGACGTGGACGAGAAGACCCGTAATGACCGGCGGTACGCCAAGCACGGGGACTTTTCCATTCAGGGGTTGATGGACACGATGCTGCGAGATTATGGGGTCATCGACATTCTGATCCACAGCATCGCCTTCAGCCCGGAGATCAAGAACAAGGCGATTGCCACCAGCCGGTCGGCGTACCTGACGGCCTTGAGCGTGAGTGCTTACTCGCTGACGGCCCTGCTGCGGGCGGCCCTGCCGATGATGGAGCATCGGCCGGGGGGCGCCGCCGCGGTGGGGCTGACGTACCTGGGCGGGGAGCGAGTGGTGGAGCATTACGGCGGGGGGATGTCGTCGGCCAAAGCGGCGCTCCAGATCGACGCCAAGCAGTTGGCCGCCAACCTCGGCCCGAAGAACATCCGGGTCAACCTGATCTCGGCCGGGCCGTACGCCTCGCGGGCAGCCCGGGCCATCACCGACATCGACAAGGCCATCCAGCAGGCGGCCCAGAATTCCCCGCTCCGCCGGCCGATCACGCCGGAGGAAGTGGCCAACACGACGGCTTTCTTGTGCAGTCCGCTGGCGTCGGCCATCACCGGAGAGGTGATTTTCGTTGATTGTGGATTTAATATCATGGGTGCGCCGCCGGAGCCCTGAGCGGCGCATGCACGAGCCGCCGGCTGGTGCCGGCGGCTCCGGCCAACCCCGCCCTCCCACCCGGAGACTGCTCCCATGATTCCCACCTGCCACCGTCGGGATCCCATTCCCACCTGCCACCGTCGGGATTTCCTCCGCCATGGTGCCCTGGCCGCCACCGCCGCGTGGTGGCCGGCCGTCGGCCGCGCCCAGGCGCCTGCCTCGGACAAGAAAGTCGCCGCCGTCGTCACCTGCTACTACCGCTACAGCCACGCCGACAACATCGTCACCCGCTTCATGGAAGGCTACAGCATCGTGGGTAAGAGCTACCCACCGCCGTGCCGGGTGGCGTCGCTGTACATCGACCAATACCCCGAAACCGACATCGGCCGGCCGCTGGCCAAGCGGTGGAACGTCCCCGTCGTCCCGACGATTGCCGACGCCTTGACCCTGGGCACCGGCCGATTGGCGGTCGATGGCGTGCTGCTCATTGCCGAGCAGGGAGACTACCCCGTCAACGAGCGCGGTCAGATTCTGTATCCCCGCCGCAAGTTTTTCGAGGAAATCGTCCGCGTCTTTCGCGACAGCGGTCGCTCCGTGCCGGTGTTCGTGGACAAGCACCTGTCGTACAGCTGGGAGAACGCCCGGTGGATGTACGAGCAGTCGAAGGAGCTGGGCTTCGCGATGATGGCGGGCTCTTCCGTGCCGGTGAGCTGGCGGCGGCCGGACCTGCGCCCGCCGCTCGGCGTCGCTTGGGAAGACGCGGTGGCCAATGGCTACGGTCACTTCGAGGTCTACGGCTTCCACACGCTCGAAGGGCTTCAGGTGATGCTGGAGCGTCGTCCCGGGGGCGAGACGGGCGTCCGGGCCGTCCAATGCCTCGAAGGGCGTGAGGCCTGGGAGGCGGCCGCCGCGGGCCGTTGGAGTCAAGCACTCCTGGAAGCAGCCCAGGGGCAATGCCCCACCACCCGCGAAGGCAAGGTTGAAGAGGTGGACCACGACGGCATCGTCTACCTGATCGAGTACCGCGATGGGTTGAAGGCGGCGGCTTTCATCTCGCCGCGCCGCTGCCGGGAATTCGCCTTCGCCGGCAAGATCAAGGGCCAAGCTCAGCCGGCGGCCTGTTGGTACGAGTTGCCCAAGCCGCAGCGCGACCACTTCAGCTTCCTGGTGCAGCATATCGCGCAGATGATACTTACCGGCAAGCCTGCCTACCCGGTTGAACGGACCTTGTTGACGACCGGCATGCTGGCCGCGCTGGTGGAAAGCAAGGCCACCAAGCACCGCCGCATCGAAACGCCACATCTCGACGTGCGCTACCAGCTGGCGTGAGGTCTACCGTCTGCCGGAGCACCGCCGCGGCGCGGGACCACTCGCCTCCCGCGGCGGATGGGCTGCGCGCCCGCCACTTCCTGCCCTCAATTGTCGCAGGAGGCAACTCCTCTGCTGACGAGAGTTGTCAGCGACTGCGATCTATTTGCGTATTCTGGGCGAGTAATTAAGGAGTACACAATGATGATGGACGCCAATCTTTCTCGTGTGTTAGAGCGATTCCTGAATGTGCTCGAGCGCTTGCTCGAGCACTCTGACCGCCAGGAGATGGTGAACCTGCTGGAACGTCTCGTGAGAGCGTTGGAAGGTGCGGTCGGCCCCCCGCAGCCCGGGCAGGGGTTAGGGCCGGCCGCACCATCGCTGCCGGCGGGCGGGGAAGGCTCCGGCAGCTCGTCGCCTTCGGCGCAGGAAGTGACGCTTGACGGCCGCGTGCCGCCGGGCGTTTGCGGGCGGTCTGACCAACCTGTGCTATCGGCCCGCGATAGTGCCCCCGTGGGCCGATTGGTGGAGTTCCTGAATCAACGGAACATCCGGATCAAGAACCTGCCCCGGCTCAACGGCATCGACGAGACCATCGACCGGCTGGCCCTGTTTCTTGGAGAGCGGTATGAGGCACTCTCCAGCCTGCTGAGCAAGATTAAGCGGGCCATGCAACGTGGGTTGCCGATTTCGGAGGACCTGGCAGGCCGACGCCCGGAGGACATCAACTCGGTGTGTCAGTTTTGTACGTTGCTGCACGAATTCGCATTCTTGGAGGAGTATCACTACCTCCGAGCACCGAGGTGCGTCATCCATGCCAAGACGACGACGCTGCCCATGGCTCAGCGCTTTTTCGGCGGCCAGTGGCTGGAACGTTACGTGCTTCAGAAAATCCGGGGGGCTCACGCCCAGGTCGCTCGGGAGGTGGCGGGGGAACTTGCTTTCGAGTTTCTCATCAACCCCCAGATAGAGCTTCCCAACGGCGCTGACTTTGAGCTGGACGTTCTCGCCCTCATCGGTTCGTCCGTGTATTGGGTCGAGGCTAAGACCGCGGAGTTTCAGCAGCACGTGTTGAAGTATTCGAAATTTGCCCGGTTTCTGCGCTTGGACGAAGACCATGCGTTTCTGGTGGTCGCCGATTTAGCAGAGAATCGGTGTCGCACGTTGTCTGACCTGTTCTCGATGAGCGTTTGTAATCTGCGCATGTTCGAGAACAGGTTTTTAGCGGTCGCCCGCAGCGACTCGGCGGGAGGTAATCCATTCCTCTAACTGGTGCCGGGTGGACGCGAGGCCGAGCAGGCTTGTTATGGTGAAAAGGAGAATGGGCGATGGATGACGATCAACTATTTCTAGCGGCCATTCGGAGAAGACCGCATGAGGAGATTTTGTAGCTTACGCCGATTGGCTTCTGGAGCGCGGCCATCCACGCTCGGAGGTCATGCTTACGGTCCTAGCCCTCAATCGGGCAACGACTGATGCCGGGGAATCCCGGAAACTTACGCAGAACCTCCCACGCTATAAGCGAAGCATCGACCGAAATTGGCTGGCGATTTGGGATCGGGCGCGGGTCTGGTGCCCCGGCGGTTTTGGAATGCACCCGTGCCCCGGTCAAATGCACCCGTTTCCCGATCGCTGGGAAAGGCTTAAGCCGGCGGATAACGACACCCTTCGCATGTGTCAAGGCTGGAATTGCCCGGTGTTCTATTGCCCCACGTCGGCCGCCGTCCAAAAGCACACACGGCTTGGGCTCGGGGTGGCTATCAGCTCACTGATCGACGGGCGAACTCACGTCGTCGGTCCCGCTGCCCGGGTGGGATAAACGCATCATCATCCCTAGACATGTCCTCTCTCCCGTGGCTCTCCGCTCGGGCGACGGTCGGCCGGGCCATCGGACCTTTCGCTGCTTCTCTGAGCATTTGTTACCTGCGGGAAGGCACCGGGCCAGGGGGCGTCGCCGGCCCGTGCCGTGTCTTCCTCGGCGCCCTTAGCATAGGCCTTGTCCCCGAGCTGGGGAGCGGCCGAGGATTGCAACCGTGGGGTGCCTCAGGACGGGGCCTCGGGGGCGGCCGCATCGGGGATGGTCCGTAGGATGACAGAGCGGGGAGGGCCGCCGACGGTGTTGGGGCGGGTCGTCGGCCCGCAGGGCCAACACCCCCCGCGAACACCCCGCGGCGGGCCAAGGGGGGTGTGGGGGAGCCGCAAGGGTACACGCCACCCCC
>JANWYO010000169.1 GCA_025055215.1 Gemmataceae bacterium | reverse complement strand
CCAGCTCCTGGGCCTTGTACGCCGGATTGATGTTGACGAGAATGGCGCCGACCCGGGCCGTGGCATATTGAATCACGACCCACTCGAACCGATTGGGCGACCAGATGCCGACGCGCTGGCCCGCTTCGACCCCAAGGGCCAGCAGAGCCCGCGCCGCTTGTTCGACCTGCGACCAGAGCTGGCGATAAGTGGCCCGATAATTCTGGTGGCGAATGACGACGGCCTCGCGGTCGGCCCAGCGCTCCACCGTGCGGCGCAAATTGGCGCCGATGGTTTCGCCCAACAGCGGCACGTCGCAGGCCCCGTGATCGTAAGAAAGTTGGCTCATGTCGGCCGATTGTACCCGCGCCGTCGGCCGCCGTCCAAGTCTAATTGCCGTCAAAATTGCTTTTTCAGCCGCGCCGCCAGGCGCCGGGCCGCGAGCACGACCCGCACCTCCGCCGTGGCCCGCGCCAGCCTGACGTAGGCCTCGCCCACTTCCGGCGCCGTCTCCGGAATCGGTCCCTTGAACGGCACCAAGACGCCGGGCAACAGACCGCTGCCGTCGGTCTTCTGATAGGCCACGCTCTTGGCCAACTCGAACCCCTCGCGCGACCAACTTTCGTAGGTGGTGTTGTCCCGCAGGCGGGCTTCGTCGGCCGGCGACAAGGCCAGGTCGCGCAGGGCCGCGGCCGCGTCGAGCGCCTGGCGGAAGATTTTGGCCTGGTGGGCGGGGGAATCGTCGGCGTAATCGGGATCGCGGCCGAGGAGGTCGTCCCAGTACATGTGCAGCTTCGTCCGCTCCCCATTGACCTTGACGCCGAACAGGTTGCCTCCCTGGTCACCGCGGCGGAACTCGGCCGTGTCGGAAAAATAGGCGACGTTGTGCAACGGCTGATGGATGTCGCCGATCAGGTGGAAGAGCCAGCAGACGGCGACCGCCTTGTCGGCGGGGTCGGCGGTCTTGGTCCGCAGCTCGTTGCTGCGTTGTTTGAGAGCATCGAGGATGTTTGTCTGGTCGGGGTCGATCAGGACCTTGCCGGCAAACGCCTCCGCGTCCTTGGGGTCGATGAAGGGAAGGTTGATGTAGTGATCTTCGGGACGGTTGTACTTGGTGACCTCCGGACCGCGGGGATCCTTGGCACCGCGCGGCCGTACCCAATCGGGCCAGACAGCGCAGCGGGCCACCACCCATTCCGCTTCGGAAATATCGGCCGGCCGCCCCGCGGCCAGGTACCGCTCGTAGTGCGGGTGCTGCTTCAACAGGACGAAGAGCCGGGCTTGCTCCGCGTCGGACAAACGATCGTAGGCCAGTTTGGCGATCGCCATGTGGCCGATGCTGTTCCAGGCCTGGACCACTGGCACCGGCCAGACCTGGAAAGCAGCAATCAAAACGATGACGAGAAGGCGTCGCATGCCATTAGCCTAGCGGCCGCGAGCGACCGTGGCACGGGCCATGTCGCACCGACACGGCGTTAGCGGCGGGGCCGTCACGTCGGACAATACGCCTCGAGCAGCGCACCGGTGCCGCCCGTTTCCCGACCGACGCTGTCGCCGCTGGGGTACAAGCTGGTGCGCGTCGCGCCGTGCCGCTCGGTGTAGGTGACCACGAGCTTGGGATCGGCGTACTTTTGCAGGTAACGAGCCAGGTCGCGCTGAGCCAGCTGCCCGGCGTGCCAAAACGCTTGCCGTTCGCCGGTCCGGTCGCCCAAGACCAGACCGACGCCATCGCGGAGGTTGAGCGCCGCCGCCAACTCCTGGTTGTGATCGAGAGTCGTGTCGACGTAAACACATAGATAGTTGTCGGCCAGCAGCTTCAGTACCGCCGCGCTGAGTTTGCCTTCGAGGGCGATCTGGTCCCACCCGCCGGCCCCCTTGCCCAGCACGATGGCCAACGGTTTTTGCTGACGCATGGACAGCTGTTGGCAACGATAGTAATCGTGGTGCCAGGCGGGCGCACCGGAGCCGGCACATAGGCCGGCGAGGAGGGTGAAGGCCAACATCGTGGTGCTCATGCAAGGATCCTCCATGTGGAACACCGGTAAACAAAAAAGCCCTCTTGAAGAAGAGGGCTTGCCGCGGACTGTTGTATGGATCGCAACCGTTTCGACCAGTCAAATTTTCCCCAGACTATTCATATTCTCGAAGATCGCCCCACCATTATGTATTCGTATGTTCACTGTCCTCTGACAGTGCCCGGGGCGGCGACGTTGGTCGCCCCTACCGGTAGGGAAGCGATTGGAGCCTAGGGGATCAGTAGCGGCAGCCTCGCAGGTATACTGCGGCGACGCTGCCGGGGAACGTGACTCCCTCGAAAGGACTCCAGCCGCATTTGGTGCGGAGATCGTCGCGGCGAATGGTGATCGGTCGTGCCAGGTCGAGTACCGTCAACGAAGCGGCGTAGCCTGGCGCCAAGCGGCCGAAGCGCTCGGTTTGGTACGGCGCCACAAATTGCCCCGGATTGGCGCAACACAGCTGGGCGATCCGTTCGGGAGGGAACCGCTGTTCGACGAGCAGCCAGGTAACGAATGGACCGTAGGTATCCAGCTGCGGCATGCCGGAATGAGGCGGGCCGTGGTCGCCGGACTTCTCGGCAAGGGTGTGGGGGGCGTGGTCGGTGGCGAGGTAATCGGCGGTGCCGTCGCGCAGCGCTTGGAGCAACGCCGCGCGATCGCCGGGTGTACGAATGGGCGGATTCATTTGCAGCCACGGGCGGCGCTCGGGGGTGAAGTGGGTCGAGTCGAAGAAGAGGTGTTGGGGCGTGACTTCGATGGTGACAGGAAGGCCGCGAGC
>JANWYO010000157.1 GCA_025055215.1 Gemmataceae bacterium | reverse complement strand
GCCCCCCCCTCGGGTCGGGGCACTTTGTGGGGGCCCGGGTGTTGGTGTCTCCCACCGGCCGAGGCGGCCCTCCCACGGGGCGGCCGCCCCCCCCCCCCCAGGGGGGGGTCGGCCGCCTCCTCTCGGTGCCCCACGTCCTCGGCAATCCCGCCGACAAATGCCGCCTGGGGCAGCAATATGACGCCTTGGCCGCAGACATGGAAAGTGCCGCCGTCGCGGACTTCTGCTCGGCCCACAAAGTTCCTTTCGCCTGCCTCCGAGCCGTGTCGGACGACCTCGCCACGTCGGTGCCGGCCGAGCTGGCCGACGTCGTCGCCGGTGGTCGCATCTCTTGGCCTCGCCTGATGATTGCGTTGCTGCGCTCACCCGGCCTGCTCGGCCCCCTCCTGCGGTTGGAACGTGCCAGCCGGTACGCTGCCGAGCAACTCGGCATGGCGTTAGCGACGATGCTCCGAAAGCCCAATCCGTCATGATCCGCCTGGTCGGAGCGAAACTTTGCTCATCAATCTGGGTTTAAGATTTTGGGAGCGAGTCAAGGCCGTTCGGTTCTCGCATCCGGCCTCCATTCCGGCCCTTCGGAGGTGATTGCTCGTGATACCCTTGAGACGCTTTGGGCTCTTGCCAGGCCTCGTGCTGGCGGTGCTGTTCGTGGCTGTCCCGCAACGACTTCTGGCGGCCAAGCCGGACGGAAACACCCTGATCGGTATCATCGTTACCGTAACACCCGGCAATAACCCCAGTTCGGCGACCATCGTCGTTCGGCCCGGGGCGGTCAAGAAAGCAGAGGCGGCCCCCGGCGGCCAGGAAACGAAAGTACACGTCACCAAGGACACGCGCTTTGAGGTGGTGGGCAAGAAGGACAAAGTGGTCCGGCCGGGGACGATTGCCGACCTGACCACGGGTGCCAGTGTGACCATCACCCTGAACAAGGCAAACGTGGCGGAGAAAGTGGAAATCCGCCCACGGAAGAACAAGCAGTGATCCACGGGCAATTTGCTGCCAGTCGAGGTCGATGTGGCGCCGCGGCCGGAACCGACGCTGCCTTCCGCGCCGCGGTCTTTTCTTCCGGTGGAGGAATGCCATGGACCGCCGATCCTTGTTGGCCGCCGCCGGCCTGCTGCTGGCGGCTGGCACGCTCTGGGCCGACGTGGTGCAAGGCGAGGTCAAGAGCGTCGATGCAGAAAAGAGCACGATCACTGTCACTGTGTCCGAAAAGGATTTGACGTTCTTCGTTGCCAAGGATGCCCGCATCTACTCCGGCGTCACCAAGGGCAAGAGGTTCCAGTCCAAAGACGTGCCCGGTGGGCTACGCGGCATCAAACCGGGCGCAACGGTCGTCCTGACAGTCACCGAAACCAGGACGAACGGCCTGGAGACGGTGACGCAGGTGCAGGTCAAGAGCACCCCGAAATAGGACCCAGTGCGGTTTCGTCAGCGGCTGAAGCGGGCGACGCGGCTGAGGTGGCAGCGGCCACACCTCGCGGCGGTCAGTGGGCTTGTCTCCAGGCCATCTGCAACCAAAGCCCCAGCAGCAAGGAGGCGGCGGCCAAAAGTAAGGCCAACAGCATGGCCACCCACAGCGACGGGCGCACGCCGTAGTTGCGGGCCAAGACACCTATCAGCGGCGTTAGCAGCAGATTACCCACGGTGCCAATGGCGAAGATCGCGCCATACGCCATGCCGCGCTGGCTCATGGCCGTATGGTCAAAGAGGATGCCGATCAGGGTCGGGAAGATCGGACCCAGGGCAGCGCCGAGAACCACCACGCCGAGAAAGACGTATCCCTGCCCGACCGCACCCGCCAAGTTGCCCAGCGCCACGGCCGAGACTGTGGCTAAGATGAGCACCTCCCAAGGGTTGACGCCGGCCGGGAGATCGAGAAACGCCGCCCCGAGGCGCGACGTCAGGAATGCCGTCCAGAACAGAGGAAGGCACAGCGATTGATAGCGTTCCCCTGCCGCCAACTCCCCCATCAGTGCCGCCGTCTTCGTCCCCAGGGTTGTCTCCAGCGGCATGTATAGCAGCAGGGCCGCCCCCAGGAGCCAAGTCAACGGCTGATGGAAGACGTCGGTCTGCGGATTGCCCGCGGCACCAACTTGAAAGGCTGCCTGGGTGCCGAAGCTGGCGGACAACGCCGGCACCAAGGCGACCAGGCCGAAAATTCCCAAGGTCCGTTGCAGCCCCAGCCACCGCACTAGACCGCCGGCCACCGACGGTGTCACCAAGGCCCCGATGCCGAAGAAGACCGTACCGAGGTTGGCGGAGCCTGCGTTGTCTTCCGGAAAAAAGGCCCATGGCATGAGGACCATGCAGCTGCTGCTCAGCCCCGCCGTGCCTGCGCCGATCAAGGAGGCGGCACCCCAGGCGGCCAAATAGCGACGGGCCAGGGCCAAGGCCGACAGCCCCAAGGCCGAGACGAACGACCCGCCGAGCAGTACCCATTGGGGGCCCCAACGGTCGATCAGGTAACCACTTACCAGCATCAGCGGGATGAGGGCGATGAACATCGGGGCCAGCATGCCGCCGGCGCGCAGTTCGCTGATTGACAGCCGCTCGGCCAGGGCCCCGCGGATGCTTCCCAGCAGCGTCAGGAGCAAGCCCACCAGAAAAGAGCTGCTCACCACAGCCGGAACCAGCTCGGGTCGGGCCACGGGACTTCCCTCCCTCCAACGAGGGCTGGATCTGGATGGGGCCAGAGCCAGCCGCGGTTTGCGTCGGCTCAGTAGGCACGCACCGCCACCACCGTGCAGTTGTCGCTACCGCCGCCCTGGTCGGCGAGTTGCACGAGCCGCTGGGCCACGAAGGGGGCCACTGGCGGCGCTTTGCGGACGGTCTCGAGCAGCTGTCCTTCATCGACATGGGCGTGTAAACCGTCGCAAGCAATGACCAACCAGTCGCGCGGTGTCAGCACCAGTTCATACGAGTTTGGCTCGATGTCCGATCGCTTGCCGATCCCCTGGGTCACCTCATTGCGGACCGGGTGCGTGCGGGCTTCGCGGGGCGACAGTTGGCCCAAGGCGACCATCCGAGCCACCAACGTCTGATCTTCGGTGATCTGAGCGAGCCGGTCGCCCCGGAGGTGGTAGACCCGACAATCGCCGACGTGGGTGATCCACACCCTGCCGTTCCAGACGACGACGACTTCCGCGGTGGCGCCCATTCCCCGGCAATTGGGGTCGCCGCGCGTCGCATGTTCGTAGACCAGGCGGTTGACCTCCCGCACGGCCGACAGCAGCTTGCCGCCGAGGTTCAGGGCCGCCGGGTCGGGACTTTCCATGAGCAGGACGGCGTTGAGCAGCGGGAGCAATTCCTGGCCCAAGTTGCGGATGACCATGCCGCTGGCCTTTTCGCCGTTGCCGTAACTTCCCATCCCATCGGCGACCACGATAAGGGCGACTTCCTGGCGCAGATCGCGGTTGCACCAGCAGTGATGCTGGACCAGGAAGCTGTCCTCGTTGCGGTCTCGAACCCGCCCGCGGGAGGTGGCCCAGCCGATTTCCAAACGGGCGATGCCGGCGCCGGCCGGCGGCGCCTCCACCGCCGGAGCCGGCGTCGGCGCCGGTTCCGGCCGCACCGTAAACGCCATGCCGCATTCCGAGCAATACACCGCCGTGCCAATCAATTCCTCCGCTACCAGACATACCGTCTGGCAACCAGGACACGACACTTGAAGCGCCACGGTTGTTGGCTCACCTCCTACTGGTTTCTCAACGACTCGTATTTTCCCAAGGCCCCAAGATGGTATTCCTTCTACCCTGGCGTGGGCGCCATCCTAGGTGTTTTTCGCTGCAATCGCAACGAGCTTTTGCCGATTTTGCGACCAGGGTTTACTCCCGAGCCGGCAGCCCGTATAATCCGATGAGGACAAGAGTCCTCAACACGCCTGGGGGCGATCTGGTTTCGACCGGGTCACGAGAGGCGTTGGTGGCGTGTCGTGGTTGATCAGAGGGCCACGTAAAAATCTGATCACACAAATAACTGCTGAACCGCAGTTCGCTATGGCGGCTTAATTAACCGGCTGCCCCGGACCTGGGATCTTTGCCTGAGAGGTTCCAAGTCTGGTCGTGAAATCAGGCTCGCGGGTGCCAGAGGCCATCCCGCAAGGGCATGGCCGCACCGGTGGCGGCGCTCGCCAGAATCGACAACCGGTTAGCCGTTTCGAGACCCTGCTGGCCGGGGAGCGGAATGGCGAACATGGCTGGCACGGCCGCAAGGCCGTGGCCGCCAGCCTAGACCAGCTACACACGTAGAAGCCGGCGCCGAAGTACCTTGGGACGGGGGTTCGATTCCCCCCGCCTCCACTTGTTCCCTTGGTAAATAGGTTCCAGCCAGCTACCAAACACACGGTCCAGTGAGCGTCCACCGCCAGCGGAATGGGACCGCGGCTGGCCTGTCGCAAGTCCTCTAGTGGCGCAGAGGGTCGCGCCAGTCCTCCGCGATGCAACGCCGTAATGGAAGTAAGTCTCTCCCCGGCGTGGGTGCACCTTTCTCCTTCGGCCGAGTAGGGCGCTTCAGACGGCGGTTTTTACCTCACCGCCGAGTCCTCCTTGCGCGCCCACGATTGATCGCTTCGCGCTCGCTGCGCGCCCCGCGAACGTGCCGCATCCCCGCGCAAGCTCCAACTGACCATTCCCTCTTCGCCATTGCACTCTCGACCCGTCGAAGTCCGTGGGGCCACCCCGGCGGGACCGTTTGACATGGCCGGTGGCCGCGGCCAAGATGGGGGTTGGCTGTCGTGGGGATGGTTTGTTGGAGGTCATCCAATGGCTGTCCGGGGGTGGATGCTGCCTGTTCTGCCGGCGTGGGGCGTGATGGTTGGACTGGTCGCCGGGCTGTCCGTAGGGCGCGTGAGTGCCGCCGAGAACGCCACGGGTCGGCCGAACTTTCTGGTGATCGTGGCGGACGATCTCGGCTTCAGCGACTTGGGGTGTTATGGTGGCGAGATTGACACGCCGGAGTTGGATCGACTGGCGGCCGGCGGGCTGCGCTTCACCCAATTCTACAACACCGCGCGCTGTTGGCCTTCTCGCGCGGCACTGCTGACGGGCTATTACGCTCAGCAGGTCCGGCGCGATTCCGTCCCCGGCATTGTCAGCGGCGGTCGCGGCCGGCGGCCGGCATGGGCCAAACTCCTGACCGAATACCTCAAGCCGTTGGGCTATCGATCGTACCATTCCGGGAAATGGCATATCGACGGCACCCCTTTGCAAAATGGCTTCGACCGCTCCTACCGGGTTGACGACCAGGACCGCTATTTCGCGCCGCGACTGCATTGGGAGGATGACATCAAACTGCCGCAGCCGAAAATGGACAGTGGTTACTATGCCACCGTGGCGATTGCCAACCACGCGGTGAAATGTCTTCGGGACCACGCGGAACACCACGCGGGCAAACCCTTTTTCGTCTACTTGTGCTTCACCTGTCCGCACTTCCCCTTGCAGGCCCTCCCCGAAGACATCCAGAAATATCGCGGTAAGTATCGCGCCGGCTGGGACGCCTTGCGCCGGCAGCGGCACGAGCGGCAGCAGGCGCTGGGGCTGGTGCGTTGTTCATTGTCGCCGCGGACGGACGGTGTCCCGGCCTGGGAGATGCTTTCCGAAACCGAACGGGACGAATGGGAAGTGCGAATGGCCGTGCATGCCGCAATGGTCGATCGGATGGACCGTGAGATTGGTCGGGTACTGCAACAAGTGAAGACGATGGGAGCGTGGGATGACACGCTGGTCCTGTTCTTGAGCGACAATGGGGCGAGTGCGGAGCGGATTGTGCGCGGTGACGGCCACGATCCGCAGGCGCCACCCGGGTCGGCGCGCTGGTATCGCTGTCTGGAGCCCGGCTGGGCCAATCTGGCCAATGCGCCGCTGCGCTACTCCAAGATTTACGTTCACGAAGGAGGCATCTCCACCCCGCTGATCGTCCATTGGCCCAAAGGCATTCGTGGTCGCGGAGAGCTGCGGCACAACCCGTGCCATCTGATCGACGTGCCCCCGACACTGATGGCCTTGGCTGGCGGCCAGTGGCCGCCAGCCAACTTGGCCCCGGCGGCCCCACCGCCCCCCGGCAAGAACCTCGTTCCCGTCTTCGACCGCGACAATAGTGTCCGACATGACGTGCTGTGGTGGTATCACAGCGGCAACCGGGCCATCCGCATGGGAGATTGGAAGCTCGTCAGCGTCGGCGAGAAAGGCCCTTGGGAGCTATACGACCTGGCGAACGACCGGAGCGAAACCACCAACCTCGCCGAGCGCCATCCCGACAAGGTTCGCGAACTGGCACAGGTGTGGCAGAAACATCTGGAGGAGTTTCGTCGCCACGCCACCGCCGACGGCAAGGCGATTCCCACTCCCTGACCGTTCCGCTCGACCGACGAGTGAGGGCCGAGCCAATGGCAGGCGCACCGATTGTCCTGCCTTTGCCGTGCCTGCGAATCGCTCAATGGCGGTCCGCAACCAGCCCGCGATTGCCAGCGCTTACCCCATATCGAGAGCACCTTTTCGACCGATACTCCGACAGGAAACCTGCCGGCGGGGGACGAGGTGTGAGTCGTGATGCAGGCCGACGGTTCCCCTGGCAACGCCCTGACGGGCTGGGTCGGTAGGGTACGCCCTGCACGGTATTCTTTGCGCGCCGCTTCTTGACGGCTGCATGGAAGCGGTGCTCAGCAACAAGGAGGTAAGTCGTGCGAAAGGGATTGATCGCATCAATCGGCGCGGTGTTGACTCATGCGGGGCTGGGCCTGGCGCAAGCCGTCCTGCCGATGCCGATGGCGCCAGAGCCGATCCCGGCGCCGCGGGAAGGGGCGCCACCCGGTTCAAAGACCGAATCCCCTCCCGCGATGAGTTTGGCAGCTCCCGTCGTGGTGGCCGAGCCTGACGTGGTAGCTTGCAGCTCCTGCCCGGCCGATCCTTCCTCGAAGATCTGGTTCCGGGGTGAGTATCTCCTCTGGTGGCTTAAAGACGCCCAAACGAGTGTTCCCATCCTCACGACCGGTACGCCCGCGTCCTTGGGCATCATCGGCAATCCGGGAACCGTGACGCTGTTGGGTGATGGCATTTTCAACAATGCCGGATTCTCCGGAGCGCGGATGACGGCCGGAGCCTGGATCGACAGGGAACGCCGCTTCGGCCTCGAAGGGAGCGTGTTCCTCCTGGAACAGCGAGGCGATAGCTATACCAACGGTGCCCCGGGGAATCCCCCGATCTTTGCCCGCCCGTTTTTCAATCTCCCGAATGGACCCGAGTCGGCATCGTTGATCAACTTGCCCAATGCCTTCGCCGGTACGGCCCTCGTCTCCGCTTCTACCCAGCTGTGGGGTGCCGAGGCCAACGGCCTGGTCAACGTCCTCCGCCTGTCCGGTGTCCGCCTCGACGGCCTGGCCGGGTTCCGCTACCTGGACTTGATTGACAAGTTCCACGCGACAACCAACACCGAAATCACCACCGGCCAGGGTGCGAGTGGTTTCAATGGCTCGATCATCACCGGCCCCGGTGCGGTGATCGACATCCGCGATACCCTCAATACCCGCAGCCAGTTTTATGGCGGCCAACTGGGAGCCCGGCTCGCCGTGGTCTGGGGCCGCTGGTATGCCGACCTGCTCGGCAAGGTGGCCTTGGGCTGCTCCCACCAGACGATCACGGCCCAGGGAAACACCTCGCTATCGCTTCGA
Organism: Gemmataceae bacterium; assembly: GCA_025055215.1. GTDB lineage: Bacteria > Planctomycetota > Planctomycetia > Gemmatales > Gemmataceae > JANWYO01. The sequence goes on along the minus strand of JANWYO010000157.1, from coordinate 9,810 downwards.
GGGGTCGGCGGACCTCCTGCCACCGTCCCGGGCGGTTTCTACGTCGTCCAGGGCGTCGCGCCGCGCACGGTGGAAGACCGCTTCGCTGTCGTCCCCGAGGTCGGCGTCAACGTTGGCTACAATGTCACCCCCTGGGCACGCCTCAGCGTTGGTTATACGTTCCTCTACTGGAGCGATGTCGTCCGCTCCGCCGACCACATCTCGCGCTTCCTCGATGGCTCTCGGATCCCGTCGAGCCTGACATTTGTCCCCGGCCAGGCGCCGATCGGCAGCTTGCCAGCTAACAATTCGGACTTGTGGGTCCACGGCCTCAATTGCGGCTTGGCGATCCGCTACTGAGCCGAACCTTACCCTAACTCTGGGCATGTCGCGGCGGGAGCCTGCCGGCTTGGCCCCGGCGGGCTCCTGTCGTTTCGTCCCCACGTCCCGACGGAAAAAACACCCATTTGTTGGGCCGCCATCCATCAACGCCTCGTGCTTCAAGTCCCAGCATCATACGGACACCCAACGACTGTCCCTCTCATGACCGGTTGCGGAAACCGATCACTACGAACGCATTTTTCGGCCCTCTTAACGACCGTCCACATGCGACGGGTGCATTTCCAACCCCCGAGTTTCGGAAGTCACTCATGGCTAGGCCTCGTTGAGGACTCTTAGATTATTCCTGGACCAGCCGCTTTGCCTCTGGTAACATCTCACGCTTGGTGGGGTGGATAGCCCCGACCGCTTCGGGCCATCGGCCCGACGCGGCCTAGGTTGCGAGGCTTCGCCTCGATCGCAGGCGCCCGAACCCCGCGAAGGCTTCGTGAAATGTCGCTCGTGGGTCCCGTTTCTGCTTTCCCCCCACGCTCAGGCCCAGCTCGACCGCGGAGGCTCCGCGACCGGGTTTACCACACCCTGCGCCTTAGATATTGCAGCGGCCGAAGCGAAAAGGCTCGCCTTCCCCGGATCAAACGCTACGTTTGGCTCCACGTTATCCGACAACCCGCCGACATCGGCAGCGCGGAAATAAATGCCTTTCTTACTCACCGGGCCGGTGCCAGCCGCATCAACGCCGTTGAAGGCTCGCAGCGCGGCCGTTGCGGCTGAGCGGGGACGTCAACCAGGAGGGACGAGATGATCCGAATTAAGTGCCCACGCTGTAAGAAATCCCTGAAGGCACCTGACAGCGCCGCTGGCAAGGTCGGTAAGTGCAGTGGTTGCCGTACGAGAATTCGTATCCCGAATTCGCTCGCTGAGCGAATCGAGCCTCAAACGAACGTTTGTGACCCTGTGACAGCACAGCCCCCAGTTGAGCACTCGCGGAGTGTTTGTAGCCAGCCACCCCAAATGACCAAGGAAGAAGTAATCTACGCCCTTCACTGTTACGCCGCCGATCTGATAGTCGCAGGTGCCTCCCGGCTCGATGTGTTTCGCAAACTTGCGGAATTGGGGATCGATGCACAATCAGCCAGTATCATCGTTGGAAATGTGGAGTCATATTTTGCGCAGCATCCAGTTCCCATGTCGCCGCCCGTCACGCCACAGACCGTGGTACCGATCGGCATCAACTTGCCGCACAACTTCGGTCGAATTGAGACGCAAGTTTCACCCGAGACAGCAGACACCGTTGGCAAGGTTGTGGTGGGCGGTCTCCTCGTCGCCGCAGGCGTGTTCCTTGCCGCGTTTCTCGGCAGCAGGCTGTCTGGAGGCTCGGATTCGGCTTGATTCATGCGCGAGCGGCATGGCAATGAAGAAAAGCTGCCAAGGGAAGCAAAAGGCGTCGCTTGGGTCGGATGAAAAGGGGATTTGATGAAGGCGCATGCGGTTGCGGATGCCTTCCCGCCGCCGACGGCGAGCCGGCGGCGGCGGAGCAGCCGCAGGAGGTGTGCGTGGTGGACAGAGAAGAAGGTGAAGCGTGTGGTGCGCGGATCCCCGGCCGAGATTCAGGGGCCCCCGGTGTGTATGCGCAGGTCGAGAGCGACAATCGGGCAGGTGGGTGCGGTGGTCATGGCAGTCATGACACCCTTCCGCTGCCAGGTTGGCGGGACCACGGCGCCTGGATCCTCTCAGGTTGTCGCTGCTCCCCGCGGTTTGGGAGGATTCTTTTCCGCGGTGAGTGATTGACTGGGTTAAGTTTGGGACCAGGAACAAACGTCATGGATCGCAGAGAATTTCTGGCAGTTTCGTTCGGCTCTTTTGCCGCGCCTGTCCAGATCGTTCGGTCGGCTGGATCGCCGAGTCGTTTTTTTACCGTCGAGCGGAGAAAGGGCCGATGGTGGTTAATTACGCCTGAGGGCAAGAGTTATTTTTCACTCGCCCTGAATCACATCGATCCCACTCCGTTGCGTAACCTTGAAAACGGGGACCTGTGGAACCGCAAGTACGGTAATTCGATGGAACGTTGGTTGAAGGAATCCGTCGCTCGTGACCTCCGAGATTGGTCGTTCAACGGGATTGGCTGGACACAGGAGGTGGTGACTCGTGGTGCGACCAACCAGCGTCACTCGCGGGCTTGGATTTTTGAGGAGTATCAGTGGCTGGGACTTCCGTATTTCCATCTCCTTCCGTTTGCGGATTTCCATCAGTGGGACGTGGAAACTCGCCATCCCAATTTCGCGTCGAGCGAATGGATCGAGTGGTGCGACTACGTCGCACGGGAGCATTGCGCCCGCATGAAGGACGACCCAAAACTTGTCGGGTACTTTCTCGTCGACTGCCCGACATGGATACACACAAGGCCGGCTAACCAATGGAAAGGCCCACTCTTCGACCCGAAGAAGCTCGATACCGATACAGGCCGCAAGGCATTGTTCGAGTTAGCCACGCGATACTATCGGACGACCTACGAAGCGATCCGTCGCTACGACAAGAATCACCTGATTTTTGGAGATCGTTACGAGGCCAGCCAACCCATCGCCGAAGAAGTGATTCGGGCCGCGATGCCTTTTGTGGATGTGTTCAGCTTTCAGCACTTTGCTACACCGGACAAGGTAACAGCCAACCTGAGGCGCTGGCACGAGTTCACTGGCAAGCCCGTCCTCCTGGCCGACCATGCATCCATCGTGAAGCATAATGACGGATCGCAAAGCCATGACGGTCGGGGTTACGCAAAAATGTGTGAAGCCCTCCGTGAGGTTTCGGGGTGTGTGGGCTACCACCTCTGTGGGGCTTATCTGAAAAATGCTGTACGTCGGCGCGCACTGAAAACTGGCGACGATAAGCCAGACGAAGATGCGATTCGAGCGATTCGCGCGGCCAATGAAGAAATGCAACGCTGGGTCGATGGTGAGAGCGCGAGGCCTTCGTGAAGTCAATGCTCGAGTGGACCGGTTTTCTCGGAGTTTGACGACCCAACTGACGTTGCTGACTCGGACGTTCTCTCGCAATGGCAGGCATGACGTGGTTTGAGAGGCTGACCGGCTGTTCCGAAGAATCTCCGGCCCAGGTACGATCCCAGCTCCATGTGGAGGGGCCACGATTACGTTCCGATGCGAACGGCCGGTCGTGGCAGTACGGTAAGCTGGAAACGCCCACCCTGGCGCAACTCCGTGACCGTGCCCGCAGTCCGTCACGCGAACCTCGAGCCATCTCTGTTCGCGAGGTGGTCGCGAACGTGCAGGACCTTCATGCCGACCATCGGAATGCAAACGCCCTGTTTCAGGTGGCGTCCCAGTTTAATCTCTTGGAAATGATCGGTCCGGAAGTGACCCCGGAATGCGGGGTTGGCATCTACGAAACGGACCAGACGCAGGGTCCGGCGTGCGCCATCGCCGCGGGGGCGGGCACCATTTACCGCAATTATTTCGTGGTCGTCAATGGACAGGTCGGACAATCCGCTGACAATCAAATCGACTGCCTCGCTGGCGTCGGAGCGGTCCTCGGAAACACCGACTCGAGACTCTGGCGGATGGCCAATGGCTACGCGCTGCCGTCCGCCGAGGGCCTCAGGGAAATCGACGACCGGCTGAAGGCCATGGACGAATCCGAGCGCGATCGACTGCGGCAAGCACTTCAGATTGGCCTCCAATGGGAGACAGAAGTCACGCTTGAAGGCTCATCTCATGTCGTATCGCAAGCTTACTGTTCCGCGCTGCCCGTGGCCTACACCAAGCATCCACCAGAATTGTGGGCCCGTTTTGCCACGCTCGTCCTCGAGGCGTCCTACGAGGCCACGATCTGTGCGGCCATCATCAATGCGAATCGGACAGGGAATAACACGCTGTTCCTGACACTTCTTGGCGCCGGCGCGTTTGGTAACGACCTCAATTGGATTACTGGGGCCATTCGGCGCGCATTGTCTCTGTACCATGATTGCGGATTAGATGTCGCCATTGTCAGCTATCATCGCTCGCAACCGTGCGTGCAACAACTTGTAAAGGAATTTGCTGCGAAATGAGACAGCAGCATGCGCTGCAATCAACCGCGCCGCACTTTCGGTGTCGCACGACACCATGCCGTCGCAGGGGGCTTTGAACGTAAGTGCACTCTTCGGCGGCAAGGGAGGCGGAACGATGGCAGATGCCTCCGATCCTCCCAAGTGGGACCGGCGCGGTTGGTGGAATGGGGCAAAGACGGGCACTCTGGCCGCGGATAGGTCATTCCTGTAGTTGTGGCTGCGCCTTGCACCCGTACGCGGAAAGGTGGGCGTCATCCGGGACTGACTTTGCAGTGACGGCTGTCGGTCCTTTGGGTATGAAATCGAATACCCGCTGGAGGCACCCGCGGCAACGCAGTGTAGGCCGAGCCCGACCTGAGTGTACTCTGGTCCTTTCAGGACAGAAAGAGCCTTGAATACTCGCCTCCGGAGGTATCCTTGAGGTTCAGCGCTGACCCGTCACGCCCCCCGGTCTTGTTTTCTCCTTACCTTGGCGGCTGGATTGTATTTCGGGTTCGGCTCGCTTGCCATCGAGGCGCCAGTCGCTTTGATCCAGGCGAGCAAGTCGTCAAGCAGTTCATCGCGCTCAGTGGGGTTGATATTCGCGAGATCGTCCCGTTCTCCGACGTCCTCAGCGAGATTGTCCAGTTCCACCGCGTCGTTGGTGTCACGTTTTTCGTGCCCACCGTGAGGGGGGAGGGGTGTGGCACGGCGGTTTCGCAGCAGGCAGGTCGCGCCGCTAGCCTGGCGAGATTCTCTTACCCAAGATGTCGTTCTGGAACGATCGGTAAGTTCAGCCGACATGCCTCGGCTTGACATCCGCCGAGTGCTGCCGCCGCCCTCGTGTCGCTGTCATCGGGCGAGTTGCTCGGGGGTGCGGGGCTGGGTCGGTTCCCCCAGAGTGTTCGAGAGCCAGTACGGGTTGGCGGCTTCTCGACACGGCTCATGATTGTGACCTATAATTTCATGCGTCCTGGCGGTTCGGCGGAGCATCATCTCGGAAAGGCGGTGGGACTTGGGAGGCGGACAGCACGAGACGCCGGAGTCGAAAACCGTGCCAATCCGCGGCCCTCGCCCGCCCCGGTCACCACCGCCGCCAGAGGAGCCGCCTGCTGGCGACTTGCAAGTGCCGACCCTGTCGTTGAGAGGCGTGCGAAAACCCGCCGAGGCTGCTGATAAACCAAGCACCGAGGCATCAGAAATCCCCGGGCCAAGTTTTCAGGAGAGGGAACAACCCGATTCGACTGCCCCGCGGCCGGGGATGGCCCTTTCCTTGGACCGAGCAGGACGACGGGAAGCACCTCCCGAAGTTGAGGAGCGCGACGCAGCTTCTGCGCCGGGGACTACGCCCACGGGGTTGCCGCGGCCCATTACGGCTAGCGACGTCGCGCAGGAGTCTCCCTTTCCGCTGCGACCAGAGACCGGGGAACCGGTTATCCCCTGCCCCCGATGCGGTGCCCGCTTGATCGATCCCCATGGCCTGGGGCTGTGCTCGCAGTGTGGCTATTGCCGGTCGCTGGCGGAGGCTCCCTTGCCGACGGCGAAGTCATCCGAAGAACCCGAGCCGTGGCGCCATGTGCCGCGGCCGCCACGACCTTGGCTCCCCTGGGTGTCGGAAATCGCGGTCTGCCTTTTCGGCATCGGCGTCATGGTGGGCGTCTCGATCTACGCTCACTACCGCCTGCCTGAGACTGGACCCGAACGCGCTCGATGGAGCGCTTTGCAATTTGTCCTGGGCCTGGTGGCCTTGTGCGGAGCGCAGATTTGGGCCGTGGTCATCGGGTGCCGGCTGGATGATCGCCTGGGGGCCCGGGATCTCTTTTTGCCGCGCGTCTGGCTGCTGACCGTCCGCCGCCTTCCGGAAACGGGACCACCCGTTTGTCTGGTCCTGTGGGCTCTTACCCTGGTGGCCACGGCTGCCTTCGTAGTCGGTGGTCTGACCTGGGAGCTTCGCAGCGTTGTCGAGCGAATCGAAGAAATCTACCAGATTTACTTCGGGAGCGGTGCCCGACCGTAAGGTTCGCGGGACTGCGCCTGCATCGATCCCCCGCCGCGCCGGGTAATGCTGATGGTCTGGGTCCTCGCCGCCAAGGACTTGCGCCTGCTCCTCCGCGACCCAAGGTCGGTCGTGATTTTGCTGGCCACTCCCCTCGTGCTGATCCTCGTCCTGGGCCTGATCCTAGGGGAAGGTTTTGGTCAAAAGCCCGATGATCGGCTGCGGGTGTCGTTCGTCGATCTCGATGAAGGCTTCCTGGGCCCCATCGAACAGCGTCGGGCCGTTGCCTGGCTGAGTCTGTGCCCGGGAACGGCAACCCACCCCGCGATGCCGTTGGCCTTCGACGTGGGATTGAGCCACTTCAAGAAATGGTCGGAATGGGTCCAGGACGACTTGTCGCAGACCGCTGGCATTCGCGTGGAGCGCATCGGTACCCTGGCTGAAGCGGAATACCTCATCCGGGAACGTCGCCGGGCCGCCATCCTGGTCTTTGGGCCGCGCTTCAGTGAGACCGTGCAGCGGTGCTCGTTCCTGGAAGATGGCATCAATCCTTTCTTCCGCGACGGCGTTCGTCTCCGCCGCGCGGACCAGCCATTTGACCCCGACCTGCTCGACGCCTACGTCTTGCGCGACGACACGCAGCAGGCCGCCTCCGCCATCATCGAACAGGTCGTGCAGGTCACCCTGCTGCGCGTGATCCTGCCGTGGATGATTGGCCGAGCGTTCGAGCGGCTCTCCGAGCCAGCGTTCATCGAATTGCTCGGCAAGGAGGTGTACTTGCCGGTGCCGGTCTTAGGGAGGGTGCCGCTGAACCGGCTTTTGACCACGGACGAGCAGAAACTCGCGGTGGGGGTGGGGGTGCAGAAGGCGCTCAGCCGCCTGTTCCCGAAATACGAGCTGACAGGGAAGACCTGGGCCGCCCTGACGCGTTCGGAACCGCGGCAAGGAGGCGGCGAAAACGTCGTCGAATTCCGCGACGAAGGCGGCATCGGCCCGCTCCGCCGTGGTGCCGTCTTGTACCAGACGTTAGTGCCTGCGTTCACGGTAGCTTTCGCTTTCTTCCTGGTGCTGACCGTCGGCTGGTTGTTTACCGCTGAGCGACGCCAGGGAACCCTGCTGCGGCTGTATGCGGCCCCGATCCGTGCCCGCGACGTGTTGCTCGGCAAGTTCACGCTGAGCCTGCTGGTTTCCCTCACGCAGGCGCTCTGCTTGTTGGGGGCGGGCAAGCTCGTCTTCGGCATGAGCTGGGGCGTCACTCCCCTCGGACTGGTACCGGTGGCGGCGGCCACGTCACTGGCCGCCGTCGGTTTGGCACTGTGCGTCGCCACCGCGGCGCGAAGCGAAACCCAGGTCGCCGTCTACGGCACGTTGCTGGTACTGGTGCTCGCCCTGGTCGGCGGCTGCCTGGTGCCACCGGCGCTGATGCCTGAGATGATGCAGAATGCCAGCTGGCTGACGCCGCACGCCTGGTCGCTGGCGGCTTACCGGGAACTTCTGCTCAGCACCAATCCCAACCTTGGGATCGTCGCCCGCGCCTGCGGGACCTTGGTCGGCTTCGCGGCGATGTTTTTGGGGTTTGCCTGGTGGTTGCTCAAGCGCTCGGCCACGGGCTGAGGAAGGCGGCTGCGGCGAGTATTCGTAGCCGCCGGGGCCGGATCGCCGGGAGGTCGCTGGCCCGATGATTGTCCGGAACCCGGGCGGGAGTAAAATCGTCCAATGTGGGGGAATCAAGCCCACCGAGCCGAAAGGCCCGCCCTATGCCGTTCCTGCTCCTGTTGGCCCTGAGTCTGGTCTGCATGCCGGTGCGCTGGCCCGAGTCGCCGCTGGGGCTGTCGGTGCTGGACAGTGCTCTCTTAACGGGGCTGTCGTTGTTCGCGGTGGTGCTGGCGACATTGGCCCGGGTGAAACGGGAGTGTCAGCGGCTGGCGACCGAACCGGCCCAGCGGGATGTCATCCTCCATCGTTACGGCGGCCGACGGTTCTTGCACCTGTCCCTGCTGTTGGCCGTCTACGGCACGGCCCTGCTCGTCTTTGGCTGGGGTCGGGCCGTCCAAGACCTTTGTACTGTCGATGACGTGCTGTACCCCGGCGCGGAGTTGTTGATCCTGGCGCCGTTCCTCATCGCTCAGCTGGCATGTTGGGCGGTTTTCTGGGACCTGGAGCACGCCCTGCATCGGGCGACGCTTTCACCCTGGGACGAAGGGAAGCCCTTCTGGGGGCGATGGGCGTACGTTGGCTTTCATGTCCGGCAGAACCTCAGCCTCGTCTTGGTTCCGCTTGGTTTGTTCATCGCCCAAGAAGGGACCGCCCGCCTCTTTCCGACCCTGGAGGGGACGTGGTGGTTTGCCGGGTTGCGGCTGTCCACGGTTTTCGGGCTGCTGCTGGTAATGCCGGGACTGTTACGGCATCTGCTCGGGTGGCAACCGTTGCCCGCAGGCATGGTCCGCGATCGGCTGGAGGCCTTGGCCCGCCGGCTTCGCTTCCGGTGCCGCGACATCCTGGTCTGGCCGACGCGAGGAGGTATCGCCAACGCCCTGCTGGTCGGCTTGCTCCCCCGGTTCCGCTATGTCGTCCTGACCGATCGCCTGCTCCGTGACCTGGAACCGACGGAACTGGAGGCGGTCCTGGGCCACGAGATCGGCCACGTCAAGCACCATCACATGCTTTATTACCTCGGCTTCATGCTCTTAAGCATTCTGGTGATCGCCACGGGCTGGTCGCTCCTCTACGCTGAGATGGTCGGGCCGGAACTCGCGGGCGCGATTCAGGGTGGCGATGTGCCGACGGCTGAGACCGGCGTGCGAACCGCCTCACGGTTGCAGGACGACTGGCGGCTGACCTTCCCGCTGGTGCCGGTGTTGGGCGCTTATGTGTTCGTTGTTTTCGGCTTCCTGTCGCGCCGCTGCGAGCGGCAAGCCGACATCTGGGGTTGCCGGGCCGTGTCTTGTGCCGCGTCCCGATGCCAGGGTCACACCGACGACGACTTGGAACGGTGCGATGGTCGTAGCCTCTGCCCGACTGGCATTCGCACCTTCACGCGGGCCCTGGACAAAGTCGCCGCTCTGAACGGCATGAGCCGGCATCGGCCGGGCTGGCTCCAGTCGTGGCTGCACTCCACCATCGCCCGCCGCATTGAGTTCCTCGAGGAGTTGATGGAAGATCCCGGGCTGGAGCGCCGCTTCCAGCGTCGGGTCACGTTAGTCAAGTGGGGACTCCTGATCGGTCTGACCGGAGTGCTCGTTCTGCTGGTGGGGGCGGCCGATCAAGACAACGTCTTGCGCCTGTTGTGAACGACTGTAACCCGAGGGAGAGCAACGCATGGCACGTAGGTTATGGGTGGCCGCCATCTGGCTGTCGGGCCGGGGCGTTGCCCACGCGCCGGCCCTCTCGCGGTCGCAGGTGCTGGGCGACCGCGCGGAGGGGCCCCCCAACGGCGGGGGCGTCAAGTCCCGCGCGG
>JANWYO010000140.1 GCA_025055215.1 Gemmataceae bacterium | reverse complement strand
CCCCCCCCGACCCGGGCGTGGCGCAGGCTCAAGCTGTGCCGGGAGGATTGACCTCGCTCAACGCGTCCGCGACCGAAGCTTTTGTTGCGGTGAGCGAGGTGCCTTTTCCGCCTACCTCAGAATTGGAGAGTGTACATGCGCGTGCGACAACCTCTGCTGACCGGATGGATGCTGATCGTGGGGCTGGTCGTCCTGGCTCCGCTCGGCCGGGCCGATGACCAGAAGGAAAACACGGCCATTAAGCCAGTGCCGCGGGACGAGAAGTGGATGAAGCGGCACGCCCTGTTCCTTGAACGGGCCAAGAAGGGCGACGTGGATGTCCTCTTCCTGGGCGATTCCATCACCCAAGGGTGGGAGGGAAACGGCAAGGAAGTGTGGAAAGAACACTTCGAGCCACTGAAGGCCGTTAACTTCGGCATCGGCGGCGACCGCACCCAGCATGTGTTGTGGCGGATCACCGAAGGCAAGGAGCTGGAAGGCATCCAGCCGAAAGTGGCCGTGCTGATGATCGGCACCAACAACCTCAGCAACAACACGAACGAGGAGATCGCCGAGGGCGTAACCGCCATTGTCAAAGAGTTGGGCCGGCAGCGACCTCAGACCAAGGTCCTCCTCCTGGGCATCTTTCCGCGCGGGGCCAAGCCCGACGACAAGAACCGGGAGCGAATTAAGGCCATCAACGCCATGCTTGCCAAGCTCGACGACGGCAAACAGATCCGCTTCCTCGACATCGGCGCCAAGTTCCTGGATGCCGACGGCAACCTGTCGAAGGAAATCATGTACGATTTCCTCCACCTGACGCCGAAGGGCTACCAGATCTGGGCCGAAGCGATCAAACCGGTGCTTCTGGAGATGCTCAGGGGCTGAGGACGACGTCCGGGCGGTTCGCGCTCGGCCTCAGCCGAGCGCGAACTGTTGTCGTAGCAGATCGTGCACGTCGGTCATGCTCAGGACCGGGCGTGCCGGCGGGGTGCCGTCGCCGATCAGCAGCGGGCCATCGTCCGGGGTGGCGGCGTGCAAGCCGTGACTGCCGCGGACCAGCGTGGCGTCGAGCGGGATGACGTCGAAGAGGGTGCGGAAGCCAAGCTTTTTCTGCACCAGGCGATACAGCACTCGGGCGGTGGGCCACCATAGCTGCGGGTCGAGGAACAGTTCGCACGGGTCATAGCCGGGCTTGCGGTGGATGTCGACCGTGCGGGCGTAATCCGGGGCATGACGGTCGTCGAGCCAGAAGGGGTAGGCGAACCAGGCGTCGGGCTCGGCGAGGGCCACGAGGTCGCCCGCGCGAGGGTGATTCAGGGCCAACTCCGCCCGCTCATCGCCCGCGAACACGCGGGCCACCCCCGGCAGCGAGCCGATCACCTCGCGGGTCCGGGCCAGGTCGTCGGGATGGGCCACGTAGACATGGGCGAGCTGATGGTCGCAGACGGCCAAGGCCCGGCTCGCAAACGTTTCGAGGTTTTCACCGAACGGCCCGGGCCGTACCGCCAGTAACCCCGCTTGCCGCAAGGCCCGATTCGGCCAAACCACCCGACGGACGGGCACATGGCCGTATTCGCTCACCACCCACACTCGGGCGCCGAGTTCCCGGGCGGCTTCCAGCAACGGCTCGCAGGCGGCATCGAGTTCGCCCACCAACCGGGGCAGGTCGCAGCCATCCGGCCCGAAGCGCTGCGGATCATAGTCGAGATGCGGGAGGTACACGAGCGTCAAGTCCGGGCGATGTTCCCGGAGCACCGTCGCCGCACAGCGAGCGATCCAATCGGTACACGGCAGACCGGCCCGGGGCCCCCAGAACGTGGCAAATGGAAACGGGCCGAGTTGTCGTTCCAGCTTGTCCGTCAGGCCTTGGGGGATGCCGCTGATGCCGAAGACCTTGTCGCCGTCGGCCCCATACCACGGCTTGGGAGTGACGCTGACGTCCACGGCGGCCCCTTGATTGAACCACCAGAAGAGCTTGGCGGAGCGGAAGGCCCGACCCTGTTCGTGAGCGTGGCGCCGCAAGGTGACATACAGAGGCTCGGCTTGGAGCAGGCGGTTGGACTGAAGCCAGAAGCGCACCTCGCCCGTTTCCCGCCAGAACCAACCGTTGGCGACGATGCCATGTCGCTCCGGTGTCACGCCCGTGAGGATAGTCGCCTGGGCGGGGCAGGTGACTGCGGGGAGCACCTCAGCCAGAGGCCGGCACCAGCCGGCCTGGGCCAGGCAGTGCAGCCGCGGCGCCCACGGCAGGAGGCGGGGCGTCAGGCCCACGGCGTTCACCAGAACCAAGGGTGCGCTGTCCACCGGGACCACTCATGCTCCTGTCGGCGGCGCCGGCTTCAGGCCACCGCCCGCCGGCGAATCAGGCGGGCAAACAGGTGCCGGTAGGCCCGGGCCTGGGCCGCGAACGTGAATTCGACCGCCACTAGCTGCCGGCCACGCTCACCCATCTGCCGACGGCCGGGCTCTGACTGCAAGACGGATTCAATGGCTTCGGCCAAAGCGTCGCCCCGACCCGGCGGGACGAGCCGGCCATTGATGCCGTCGTGCACCAACTCGCGGTTGCCGCCGACGTCCGTGGCCACCACCGGCACGCCGGCGGCGAATGCCTCCAGGATGACGTTCGGCAAGCCCTCGGTGAACGACGCCAGCGCCAGCACGTGGGCGTGCGGCAGGAAAGCGTCGAGGTCGCGGCGATGACCGGCCAGGACAACTTGGCCGGACAGGCCCAGCGAGTCAATCTGCCGCTGCAAGACCGGCCGTAAGGGCCCGTCGCCGAAGATGACCAGCCCCATCTCCGGCAGCCGCGCGCGCAGGCGCTGCGCCGCGTTGACCAGGACGGCAAAGCCTTTTTCTGGGCTGAGCCGGCCAGCGGCGAGGACCACGTGTGACACCGGTTTGGCAAAAAATCCCCGCAAGTGGTCGCCGTAGCGCTCGTCCCGGGTGGCGAAGCGATCCAGTCGGATGGCGTTATGGATGACGCTCAACCGTTGCGCCCGCACGCCCGCCGCCCGGACCTTTCGCGCCTGGCCCCAGGAGACGCATACGACGTGGTCCATGCGGCGCAGCGCCCAGCGGTCGAGCCGATCGTAGAGGCGGACTTTGAGGCTTTCGCCCGTCCAACCCCGCGACACGGCTACCACGGGGATGCCCAGGCGCCGGGCTGCCGACAGCCCGAGGAGGTCAGCTTTGTAGCCATGGCAGCAGAGGACGTGGGGCGACAGCGTCCGTAGTCGCTCGATCAGTTCGAGCCGGGTCCGGAGCAGGCGGGGGGTGTCGTGAAGCAGGACATGAACGTCGAGGCGGTGGCGGAGCAGCTCGTCGCGGAAAGCCGCGGCCCCGCCGTTTTCAGCGAAGAGGACAAAGCTGCTGCGAACGTCGGCCGGCAGGTGTGTGGCCAGTTCGAGCATCTGCCGCTCGGGACCGCCGAAAAAGGTGGACGCCGCCAGGTGGACGACGTGCACGCGGGTGCCTCCTTTCGCCGGCGGCCGCGGCCCCTTGGGCCGCGGCCGCGCCTCAGATCGGGCCTAAAGCTACCGTTTCAGCCCCGGTTTCGCAAGTCGCCCTCGGCGGGAAGGGGCAGCCATCGTTTCGGGCGAAGTGAAGCGGTCCAGGCGGCGGTTTTCCTTCCCCGCCGATTCCTCGCTTCGCCCTCACGATGGACCGTTTCGCGTTCGCGACCTGCCGGGCGAGCGTCTCGCCTCTTTCGGGGAGCGCGAACCAAGCAGTCCCTCTCCGCCAGTGCACCCGCGCCCCGCCAAAATCCAGAGGGACTCCCTCGGCGGCACCCTGCTTTCACGAAATCGTCAACGATGCGACCCAGGCCCGCTCGCGGGCGAGGTCGTCCTCGCTCAGGCCGCTGCTGCGGTGGATCTCGACACGGGCCATGCGCCCGCTGGTCATGTCCAGCGCCATGACGTCGATCAGGCCATCGCTGCCGCAGCTACAGCGAACCTGGATTGGCGAGCCTTTCGGCAGATTGGGGGGTAGATCGTCGATCCAGCATTCACCAATGTTAATGCAGGCGTCGGCTTGGTGGGCCTCGCCCTGCAGGACCTTAACGCGGACGCGCGGCTGATTTTCGACAGAGGTGCGATAGACCCGGCTGGCCGCCGCGGGCAGCTGGGTGTTTTTGACAATCAGGATATCGTTGATCCGCTCGTTGTGGTGCCGAACTTCGATGCCGAGGCTGTGGGAGATAACGTTGATCTCCACGATTTGGCGGAGGGCGTCCTGGACGTCGGCGTCGAAGGGAACTTTGGGGGCTGGGGAACGAGCGGTGACGATGCCGCCGTGGATGGCCGCTCCGCGGGCGACGACCTCGCTGACCGCCAGGCTGTTGTCGGGGTTCTTGCCGCTGAGTTCCCGCAGCATTTGGCCGGTCATCGGCATGTGAGTGGAACCGCCCACCAGGAGGATGCGGTCGATTTGCTCCCAGCGGAGGCGTGCCTGCCGCAACACCTGCGTCACCGTCAGCCGCGTGCGGGTGAGCAGATCCCGGGTCATGGCCTCGAATTCGGCCCGTGTCAAGGGGACCGACAGCACTTTGCCGGCATGAGCGCAGGTGATCCGCGTCTGCGTCAGCTTGCTCAACGTCCGCTTGGCCCGCTCGGCGGCCGCCTGCAACAGGGCCAACGACTGAGGATCGCTTCGTGGGTCCTCGCCATACTCCTGGCGAAAGGCCGCCGCGACGTGATCGACGATGCGATCGTCCCAATCTTTGCCGCCGAGCCGGACGTCTCCTTCGATGGCCAGGGTCTGGAAGCGCTGCTGGGAGAGGCGGACCACGGTGACATCGAAGGTGCCGCCACCGAGATCATAGACCAGCACGGTCTGCGGGGCCTCAGACAACGGGCGCTCCGACGCCGCCGCAGCCCCTCCCTCCGGCGGGCGATACGAGTAGGCCAAGGCGGCGGCCGTTGGCTCGTCGAGGATGTCGAGCACGTCCAGGCCCGCGATTCGTCCGGCGTCCTTGGTCGCCTTCCGGCGGGTGTCGTCAAAGTAGGCCGGCACGGTGATGACCGCTTGGCGGATGGGGCCGACGCGGTGCTCGGCATCCTGGACCAGCTTGCGGAGGATGAGGGCGGAGAGGGTTTCCGGGCGGAAGTCCCGGCCGGCCACCGGCCGGCCGTAGCTGGCATAGCCCATCCGCCGCTTGATCAGCGTGGCGACGTCCTGCGGCCGCTCCAACGCCACGTCCAACGCTGCTTGGCCGACCACGGCGGTATCGCCATCGATCAGCACGGCGCTGGGAGTCAGCATCTCCCCCTCCCGGTTCGGGAGGGTGATCGGTTGCCCGCGCTCGTCGAGGGTGGCGATGGCTGAATAGGTCGTCCCGAGGTCGATTCCTACTACTTTGCCAGCGTCGTTCGCCATGACCTTACCGCGGCAGCGAGTCCCGATTTGTCGTGTCGCGCTCGCGCCCCCTCACGGAAACCTCACACACCTCCGCTCGCCGACGCTCATCCGTGCCTCTCCCAAGTGCGCCAGCCAAAGGGGCCGTCCACGAGTCAACCTTTCCGAGGCAACTCGGGTCTGGGATAAAGTTACGGGCTCCAAGGCGGCGGTTTTTCCCCTCTCCCCGCCACTTCCTCGTTTCGCGCTCACGATTCCTCATTTTGCAATGCCGATTTATCGTTCCGCGCTTGAAGCATGCCGAGCGAGCCCGTCACCTCTTCACGCGAGCGCGAACCGATTGAGTCCCCTCCGCCGCTGCGACCTCACCCCGGCGAAATCGAGAGGGATACCCCGCCTTGCGGGCCGTTGACACGGTATTGACAGGTATGGTAACTTGATCAAGTCCCGGCTACAACCAATCGACAAGATCATGCCGCAGGAACTCACGTCTACGGAAGCCGACGTCCTGGAAGAGTGCCAAAAGGCTATCGGTTATCGGTTTCGGGACATTCAATTGTTGCGGGCCGCTCTGACGCACGCCTCGGTGGCGGCCACGCGCATGCACAGCAACGAGCGCCTGGAGTTTCTGGGAGACGCGGTCCTGGGTTTGGTGACGTGCGAGCAGCTCTTCCACCGGTTTCCGGACTACCAGGAGGGGGAGTTGACCAAGATCAAGTCCGTAGTTGTCAGCCGCCGAACCTGCGCCCGCATCAGTCGGCAGTTGAACCTCGGTGAGTACCTGTTCCTGGGCAAGGGCATGCACCAGAACAGCGACGTGCCGCCGAACCTGCTGGCCGACGTGTTCGAGTCGCTCGTCGCGGCCATTTACCTGGATGGCGGCTTGGCGCCGGCTCGGACCTTCATCCTTCGGCAGCTGGAACCGGAGATCGAACACGTCGCCGGCGGTGCCCACGGCGGGAATTACAAGTCAGTCTTGCAACAGCTGGCCCAACGCAAATACGGCACGACGCCGCAGTATCAGTTGCTGGACGAAAAAGGCCCCGATCACAGCAAGTGCTTCAAGGTGGCGGCGGTGATCAAAGGCCATGCCTACCCGGCCGCGTGGGGCCGTAACAAAAAGGAGGCGGAGCAGAAAGCCGCCAAGAATGCCTTGGCCCAGATCAACGGCGATCCCATCCCGTTTGCTGCGGATTGAGGCGAGCGCCCATGCCCATGCCTCCCTATCCCGTGCTCTGCACGACGCCCGCGTGCGGTCGGCCGGCCGTCTACAAGGTCGCTGCCCGCTGGAGCGACGGCATCACCAGCGAGTTGAAGACCTACGCCCTGAGCTGCCCTGATTGCCTGTCGGCCTGGTTCCATCACAGCCGGCACGAGCAGGCTCGGTGCCGCCGGGCACCGGGCGAAATCCTCGAGCCCCCGGGAATCTACCTGCTCATCCGCGGTGAGCGCGACCGCGGACTTCCCCGCCTCGAAGATTTGGAGCGCGAACTCTTGTCCGACCGCCCCTGAGCGCCAGCCGCCAGCATGCCTCAGGCGCACTTGACCAATGGTCGGCACGCCTCGGAATGGCCCCGGCCGCGCCACGCCTCGATACAGCGACGGAGACCGGTGACCATCTCCGTCCGCGGCACATACCCTAATTCGGCCCGCGCCCGGCTGATGTCGGCCTGACTGTGGCGGACGTCGCCGGGCCTGGGGTCGGTATGCACCGGGCGAAGGCGTGTCCCGAGGATGGTGTTGATGTGCGCCACCAGCTCCAGTAGCGAAGTGCGGCGCCCGCACGCGATGTTGTAGACCTTGCCCGAGACGTGCGGCGCCTCGGCGGCCAGCAGATTGGCCTGGACCACGTCATCGACGTAGGTGAAATCGCGGGATTGTTGGCCGTCGCCGTAGATCGTCGGGCTCCGACCCGCAAGCATGGCGTCGAGAAACAGGGGAATGACGGCGGCATATTGGCTGTGCGGCGACTGCCGGGGACCGAAGACGTTGAAATACCGCAAGCGGACCGTTTCCAGACCATAGATCCGGCTGAAAACACTGCAATAGTGTTCGCCGGCGAGCTTGGCGGCGGCGTAGGGCGATTGCGGCGCCGTCGGGTCGGTTTCGCGCTTGGGGAGGCGTTCGGAATCGCCGTAGGCGCTGGAACTGGCGGCATAGATGACCCGACGAATGCCATACTTCCGCGCCGCCATCAGTACGTGCAACGTCCCGTTGGCACATGCCCAGTGCGTCGCCAGCGGGTCCGCGACACTCCGGGGCACGGAAGCCAACGCTCCCTGGTGAAAGACCAGCTCCATTCCCTGCGTCGCCCGCTCGACCGTGGGCAGGTCGGTCAAATCGCCTTCGATCAGCTCGATGCGGGACCGGACGTGTTCCAGGTTGGCTCGGCTCCCTGTGCTGAAGTTGTCGAGCACGCGAACTCGATGCCCTTGGGCCAGCAAGGCATCCACCAGATGCGAACCGATGAAGCCGGCGCCGCCGGTGACTAGACACGCTGCCATGAAAATCCTCCAAGCTAGCCGGAAGCGGACGATCCGCTTCCGCAGGGACCACTTCGGTCCGCCTCGACGGCGCACTCACGCCTTGCAAATGCGGCATGCCGGTTGGCGCACCCCAGCCAGGGCATTGCGCGTGTCCACCACCAGGCGCGCATGCCGCGCCAGCCAATCGTAATCGTACGCCGAATGGTTCGTGACAATCACCACGCAATCTTGCGATGCCAGGAACTCTTCCGTCAGTTCCTCGCTTTCCAACCGGATGGTGTGGTGCCGCATCAGCGGCAACACGGGAATGTGGGGATCGTTGTACGAGACGAGTGCCCCGCGCTTCTGAAGCATTTCCAGGATGGGAAAGGCGGGCGATTCCCGTGGATCGTCCACGTCTTTCTTGTAGGCAACCCCGAGGATACAGACCCGGCTCCCCTTGATCGGCTTGCCCTCGTCGTTGAGGGCATCGGCGATGCGCTGCACGACGTAGGCAGGCATCGACGTGTTGACCTCTCCGGCCAGTTCGATGAAGCGGGTGCTGATGCCGTACTGCCGGGCCATCCACGTGAGATAGAAGGGGTCGATCGGGATGCAGTGGCCGCCCAACCCCGGCCCGGGGTAGAAGGCTTGGAAGCCAAACGGCTTGGTGCGGGCGGCGTCGATGACTTCCCAGATGTCGATGCCCATGGCGTCGAAGACGATTTTCAGCTCGTTGACCAGGGCGATGTTAACGGCCCGGTAGGTGTTTTCCAGAATTTTGCAGGCCTCGGCGACGCGGTTGCTTGACACCGGCACCACCCCCTCGACGATCGGCTCGTAGAGGGCAACGGCCAAGTCGCGACTGATGGTATTGTAGCCGCCCACAACCTTGGGGATGGTCCGCGTGGAATAGACGGGGTTCCCCGGGTCTTCGCGCTCGGGGCTGTAAGCGAGGAAGAAATCGCGACCCGCCCGCAAGCCTGATTCTTCCAGGATCGGCCGGAGGCGGTCGTCGGTCGTGCCGGGGTAGGTGGAACTTTCCAGGACCACGAGCTGTCCGGGGCGGAGATGGGGGACGAGAGTACGCCCCGTCGCTTCCACGTACGAGAGGTCGGGCTCCCGCGCTTCGGTCAGCGGCGTCGGCACGCAAATGACAATGGCATCGGCGTCCTCGAAGCACGCGGGGTTGGTGGTGGCGGAGAAGCGGCCCGAATTCACCAGATCGGCGATGCGCTCGGAGGGAATGTGGCCGATGTAACTTTCGCCCGCTTGCAGCCGGGCGACCTTGCCGGCGTCGATGTCGAAGCCGATGACCGGGTAGCCGCCCCAGGCGAAAGTTTCGGCCAAGGGCAGGCCGACGTAGCCGAGGCCGACTACCGCGACGCGGGCGGTGCGCAACTCGATGCGCTGGGCCAGCTCTTGCGCCAGCGCCTGGGTGGTTTGCAGTTTCGCGCTCATGGGTGTCCTCCGTGACGAATGTCTGGGCGCGGGCCGGCCGCCGGCCTGCAAGGCCGGCCGCCCGGCGGCACCTTCCTCAGTTCACTCCCAGCTCCCGCCGCAGGTGCTCGTAAGCGGGCAGCTCCAGCGGATGCAGATCGCTAGGCTTGACCACCAATCCCTTGTTTTGCACGAAGGCCTGGGCCGCGGCGGCCCGGTCGCGCAGCCGCTGCCGGGCCTGGGCCAAGTGGAAATACTTGGCAGGCGTCGGTGCCTCACGAAGGGCCTCTTCCAGGTCGTGGACGGTCTCCGCATCGACCCGCCCCAGGCGTAAGAGCACGACGGCGCGGGTATCGAGAAGCTCGCCGATGGGCCCCACGAGGTCGATCGCCCGGTTGACGAGCGCCAGGGCCTCGTCGCCGCCGCGCTCGCGCTGCGCCAGGAGCCAGGCGAGATTGTTCAGCGCCACGACATGGTTGGGATCGCGTGCCAGCACTTGGCGGTACAGCTGTTCGGCGTCGGCATACCGGCCTTGAATGTCGCGGAGGTCGGCCCAGAAGACCAGCAAAGCCAGACTCTGCGGCTGGGCCGCCAAGGCCGCCCGTAGCCGTTCATCGACCAACTGGCTCGCTGCCTGCCAGGCGGGCTTGGCGCTGTCCGCCATGCCCGCTCGGAGGACGGCCAGACTCACCGCCCCGGCCTGCTCTGGTGGCAACTGTTCCCAGGCCTTGCGGAGCCAGGCCTGTGCTTCGTCCACTCGTCCCCGACGGGCGAGATGGACGGCCAGCCCCTGGAACTCCCGCGGCTTCACCTCCGCCAGCCGACGGTAAAGCATCTCGGCGGCGTCCGAAAGGGGGGCCGCCGTGGCCGCGGGCTCTGGAGTCGTTTGGGCGAGTTCGTCGAGCAAAGCGGCGCGAAACGCCACGTCGGCGGCGCGTTGCTCGGGGCTCAGTTTGGCATCAGGCCCTGCCGACACGAGCCGGACAACCTCGCTTACTTTGCCCTGAGCGTGCAACCACCGCGCTTCGGCGTCGAGGGTCTGCGGGTCGCCGGCGTGCAGCTTTTTCAAGGCACTGACCCACGGCTCGGCTGCCTCCGTCTCGCCGTGGCGGAGCAGTGCCCGGACGTAGGTCCCGAGGTGCATCGCGGTCACGTCTCGGGCCGCCAGCACCGGCTGCATCCGCGCCCGCGCCCGCGGCCAGTCGCCGTCTGCCTCGTAGAGCTGGGCCAGGAGAAACTGGTCGGCGGTCGTCGCCTCGCCCCGTTGCACCAACTCCTCCAGCAGACGGATCGCCTGCCTGCGGGCGGTCTCTGACTGACCGGGGAAACGTCGGCTTTTTTGCCCGGCCAGGACAACCGCGCGAGCCCGGAGGTCGTCCGCCGAGGGATCCGCGATCTGGTCGAGCAGGGCGAGTGCCTCGCGGCAGCGGGTCAGCGACCCGCTGCCGGCGAGCTGGACGGCCAGCCGCCGGCGGGCCCAATTCGCCTCCTCCGGGCCGGCGTGGAGTTGTGGCTCAAGCAGCCGGCGAAGGAGAGGCTCGGCCTGGGCTGGCTGATGGGCCCGCAAGTAAAACTCCGCCACTGGCCGGACGACCAGGGGATCGTGAGGACGACGCTCCAGCTGCTGCTGGTAGAGGCGTTGGGCCAAGTCGCGGCGACCGACCGCTTCCCAACACGCCGCTAAAGCCAAGTCCTTCCGGTCCCCCCCGAGTTTGCTCTGAGCCTGGTGCACGACTTCCTCGGCTTCGGTCGCACGTCCCATTTGGGTGAGACACTGGACCAACGCCACCCAGGTATCCGCCTCGGATTCGTTCAAGGCTACCGCACGGCGAAGGGCAGTGACGGCGTCGGCAGGTTGCTCCAACGCCCAGAGCATTTGGCCGAGCCACAGCCAGTCGCGATGGTCCCGGCTCTCGCCCGGGACGGCGGAGCGGGCCAACGACAAGGCTAGCTCCTTATCGCCAGCGAGGCGACATGTTTCTGCCGCGGCTCGGTACAACTCGCGCGGCAGCGACTGGTCGTTGCAGCAACGCCGCACCACCTCCAGGGCCTCGGCGTAGCGGCGGCGCTGCGTCAACAGGTACAAGAGCCGGCCGAGAGCACCGGCGTTACGCTCACCCAGCTCGACGGCGCGGAGATAGTCTCGGAGGGCGGCCTCGGAGTTTCCCTGGAGGTCCTCCAGCTCCGCCCGGGTGAGCACAGCAGCCGCCCAGCTCGGGCGCTGCGCCAGCACCTGGTGCACGACTTGGGCCGCGAGCGACTGGGCTTGACGGTCGCCGCGACGGGCTTGGGCCAGGAGTCGGCGCGCCTCCCAGAACTGAGAGACCGTGTGGCCGACGCCCTCGTGCCGTTGGATGTCGCGCAACCAATGTTGAGCATCGGCCTCGTCCCCCGCCTGAAGGGCGGCAGCCAACAGTTGGCTGCGCGTGCGGACGTCGTGCGGTTGGAGTTCGACGACTTGGCGGCGCAGGCGGCGGGCCTCCTGGGCCGCCCCATGTTTGTCGAAGGCGTCTGCCAGGCCCCGCAGCAGTCGGGCCTGCTCGTCGGCGCTGAACGTCTGCAAATCCCGGGACAGCGCCGCCAGGGCGGGCAGGGCCTCGGCTGCGGGCCTGTCGGCCCACAGCCCCACCCGGGCGAGACGCAGGTCCACACTGTCGCCCAGTTTTCGCTCGGCCTCGTCGAGCACATTCAGGGCGGCCTCGAGCCGGCGCAGACGCTCCTCAATGGCCGCGCGGGCGATCCAGACCTCCACGCGCTCGGGGTGCTGGCGTTCTGCCTGGTCGAGCAGCTGTCGGGCTTCATCCGCCCGGGGCGGTTCCAGCGCCAACAGGTATTCCACGCGAAGAGCGGTGACTTCCCAGGCGTTGGGGGTCGCCCGCTGGGCCCGGTCCAGGGCCTTGGTGAATGCCTTCCAATCGCGCTGGGCCGCCGGTTGGCGGAGGGCCTGGGCGAAGCGAAAGCGGGCCAACGTCTTCCAGCCGGCCGGCGGCGCCCCGGCTTGAGGCAATACCTGTTCCAACTCGGTGATGGCGTCGTCCAGCCGCCCCAGGCGAGCGAGGGCGACGGCCTTGCCGTAGCGCGCCGGCACGGAATTCGGATCGCTCGACAGGACACGTTGCAACGCCTCGACCTGGCGATCCGGCTCGTCGAGCTTGTCGTAACATTCGCCGAGGCAGAGGTCGATCTGTTGGAGGAGTTCCTTCGACAATCCGGGATGCTGGCGGACTTGTTCGAAGAGTTGGCAGGCCGCGCCCCACTGTTGGCCGCGCAGCAAGAGGCGGGCCTGGAGGTAATCCAGGGCTGCCGCCGGGTAATTGGCCGCCCGCAGCTGCTGTATGGTCTGCCGGGCGTCGTCGGGGCTACCTTCCTGGATCTGGACTTCGGCAAGTGTCCAAAGCAACTCGCTGCGCTCGCGAGGGTTGGTGACCCGGCTGAGTCCCTGGTTGAGCCAACGGACCGCCTCTGCCGGGCGGGGCACCGACAGCTCGAGCCAAGCCAGGGCCTGATACATGCGGACGGACTGGGGATGGAGATCGATGCCGCGCCGCAGGTACTGCCGAGCTTGTTCGGTCAGGGCATGGGCCTTGGTCGTGTCCCCCCCGCGCTGGGCGAGGAGGGCGTTGAGCTGGGCGACATCGGAGGCCGCCAACAAGACGTTGGCGGCCTCCGGCTCCAGCTGCCGGGCGGCCGCGACGTCCTGCTCGGCCAGGGCGAGCAGGCCCTTTTCCAACGCCTGCTCCAACGGCAGCGATTCGAGGCGGAAGCGGGCCCGGGCCAGGAAGGCATCCGCGGAGCGGGGGTTACGCTCGACCAGGGTGTTAATGACGGCTTCGGCCTCGTCGGCCCGATCCAGCCGGCGGCGCAACAGGTGGGCCCAGGCCAGGAAGGTCTCAACCTGGTGCGGATCATGGCGTGTGGCTGTGGCGTAGGCTTGGGCCGCCTCTGCATAACGTCCCAGGGCTTCGTGGCACTGGGCGAGTTGCCGGTGCAGCTCGGCGTCGTCAGGATGAGCGTCCAGCAGGACCTTGAGATGATCGAGGGCGTCGGCGTGGCGTCCCAGCCGAAGGGCCAACGGCACAAAACGGCGGCGCACCTCCTCGTTCTCCGGAGCGGTGCGCACCACCCGATCGTAAACCTGCAAGGCCCTCAAGCCGTCACGGAAGTGACGGTCGTCGTGGTAAAGCTCCTCGAGAAGCTTTCCCAAGTGGATGCGGGTCTCAACGTCGTCGGGAGCGAATTCGAGGTAGCGGGCCAAGTATTGAGCGGAGCGCCGCCGGTCGCCTTCAGAAGCGGCATGGTCGGCCTGCCACTTCAAGGCCCGAGCAATCCGCTCGGACTGCACGGCGTGGAGCAGCTGCACGCCACCAGCCAACAGGACCAGGGTGATGATCAAGCCGAGGAGAAACCTGGTATTGATTCGTCGCATGGGTTGGCGTATCCGTCCGCGAGGATCACGGGATCATGCCGACATTGGCTCCCAGCCATGGCCGCAAGGCGAGGGCGCTAATCCGGTCCGGGGTCCGGCCCCGGCGCGGCAACAAGGGCGGGCACGTCCCTGACAGAGGGACGTGCCCGAGTCCCGGGGATGTTCCGACAACCAATCAGCGGAAGGTCGTCACCGACCGGTGGCCGACCGGCGGCGGAGGAAGCGGCGTGCTCCCAGCAACGGCAGGCCAGCCCCGAGCATGGCCAAGGTGGCCGGCTCGGGAACCTCGCGCGGCGCGGGGACGCGCGTGGAATAAACGTTCTTTTCGACGCCGCCTTCGACAGTGCCGGTCTGCGACGCGAAGTCGGCATCGGCGCTGCTGCTGTAGATCGACACCGCCGAGAAGATGCCCAAGAACACCGTGCCGCTGGGGGCCTCGATGGTCGGGCCGGAATAGGTGAAGGTCAGGTTCATGATCGCCGGGTCATCCACCGGGTTAGTCTTGCTCGGGGTCACGCCCAGCAGCTGCGTTGTGACCGACCAGTGGGTCGGCATGCTGATGGGGTCGCTCGTCAAGCCAGCGAAGTCGTAGATGGTGAAGAAATTGCCCGGCTGCAGGCGACTCCCCGACGACAGGTATAGCGAGTAGAGGTAGCGCGTGTTCGGCCCCTCGGGCACGGTCGGAACCACAAACGAGGGGAGGATGGCGGCCCGCGCCGACTCCCCGCCAGCCACCAGCCCCAGTCCCAGGAGGACCGCGGCGGCCAACCGTTTCATTCCTGCGTTCTTCATTGTGTCACTCTCCTCCTTGAAAGGACATGGACGGGAGCAGCCCAGGTCGCCGGGCCCATCAGCTTAGGGCCCCGAAGGTGTCGCGATCGGTGAGCAAGACCAGGGTCCACATCAGGGTCCTGCTCCGAGCTTGCCGCTCGCTCCAATCGGGCCGCATGGTAGACAGGTCGGGGGTCGATGTCAACCGCGGATGTGGGCCGGTTGCACTGGTCGTTAGGGGGCGGGGCTGAGCACTCCAGGCAGCGGTTTTTTCCCAGTTGCCGCCGATTTCTCGTTTCGCGCTCCCGATTCACCGGTTGGCATTCGCGGCGTGCCCCGCGAGCCTCTCGTCTCCGCAAGCGAGCGCCAATCGATCACGGCGCCTCCACCCGCTCCACCCTCACCCCGTCGAGGTCCAAAGGCACCCCCTATGGGTGTGGTCTCCCTGGAACCCAGGGGCGGGGGCTCATCTTGACACGGCCTGGGGGATTCGCTATGCCCGCCGCCCTGCTGATCGTTCGGGGGAATTGTCACAGGGCGGGTGCGACGAAGGTGACAGGCATGGAAGGTTCTTACCCCGGTCGGCTGCGTCTATGGGACGGCTGGGCGGCGACGCGAACTCGGGCCGACCTGGAGGGCGCGGCCGTTCACGGCTTGAATGGTCCGCACAATCCGCGCGATTTCGCCCATCGGCTGTATGTCAGTGAATCTCTCGTTCCCTCGGGGTGGCGCCGGGCGCTGACCGCGGAGGCTGAGCCGTACACGTTGCAATGGTTTCTGGATATCGAGAATCAGCGTCATGGTCGGCAGGCGCGCTGGATCCCTCGGTTGCTGGAATTCTCCCGTCACCCCGGCGAACGCCTGCTGGGCTTGGGCAACGGATTAGGGACCGACTGGCTCCAATACGCCCGCCATGGGGCCGCGGTAGTGGTGTGTAGCCCATCGGCCGATCAGCTGGCCCTGATCCGACGCAATTTCGAACTCCGGGGGTTGACTGGCCGTTTTTACCATGCTCCGGCCGACTCTCTTCCGTTGGAAAATGCGTCGATCGACGTGGCGTGCATCGACGGCCTTCTTCAGGACACGGCGCAACCCGAAGCGATTGTGGCAGAGGTGTACCGCGTCCTTAAGCCGGGCGGCAAGGTGCTGGCGGTCACCCGGGCGTTGCGGGACATCGATTACTGGCTGCAGACGCTGTTCCCTTGGAAGCGCTGGTTCCGCTCCGCCCAGCAGCCGCCTCGCCCCCTCGTGTCGTTCACCGGGCGCAGCCTGCGGCGTTTGTTCGGTCAATTTGTCGATCACCGGATTTACAAGCGGCACCTGCGTCGCTCGGACGTGCCGCCGCTGTGGCGTTGGCTGCCGCTCCCCTGGCTGGAACGCCTCGGTGGCCGCGTGCTCGTTCTCAAGGCGTTTAAGCCCCTCAGCGCCGCGCTGGCCCTCCAAGCCGCCGCCTGAAACAGACACGGCCCGCGGCCGAGTGGGCCGCGGGCCGATCGGCGAATGATGCCTCGAGGTAGTGGCTCCCAGCGCGAGGTAAAGGCTCCACGCGAGCCTCACCCAGCCACTACCCCGATCGCGATCGCAGAACGCATCTGCGATCATTTATACGTTACCGCCCCAGCTTCCCCAATCAAGCCATTTTGCCGCCTCAGAGCCGGTCGCGGCCCTGATCCTGCATCCAATCTTAGCGATTATTCCAAACGAATCGCCCGGCGATCTTTGGTATCATGCCGCGGAGGAGATCATGCCCCGCTTTGGGGGCCTCGTCCGGCCGAGGAGGAAGCGATGCGGATGCCTGTGTTGCCGGAGTCGGCCGATTCACCGCCTTGCGCCAGCCAGCGCCGGCGATGGCGTTGGCTGGCCTTGGGGGGGCTTCTGGCTGCCGTTGCGATCGCGGTCGTGTTTGGGCCCGAACTCGGGCTTTCCCTGTCAGCATTGCAGGCGCGCCAGGCCGAGCTGCGGACCTGGGTCGAGCAAGAGCCGCGTCGTTCCACGTTCCTGTTTTTTGTCATCTATCTCGGCGTGGCGGGTTTGTCGCTGCCGATCACCCCGGTGCTGGCGTTGACGGCGGGGGCGTTGTTCGGCTTCTGGCAGGGGTTGGTGATGGCGAGCTTTGCCCAAGCCGCTGGTTCGACCCTCTCGTTCCTGGGCAGCCGGTACCTCTTCCGCGACTTGGTCGAATCGTGGGGAGGTGAGCGTCTTCGCCGCGTGCAGGCCGGCTTCGACGCCGCAGGTGCCTACTACCTACTCGCCATGCGCTTGCAACCGGCGGTGCCGTACTCGCTGGTGAACTTGGCCATGGGCCTGACCCGGATGCGTGCGGCCACCTTCTGGATCGTGACCCAGATCGGCCAATTGCCAATCGCCTGTACCCTGGTCGGCGTCGGGGCCGAGCTGGGAACCATCACATCGCCGGCCGAGGTGCTGACTTGGCGACGAATCGGCGTGCTGACCGCCCTGAGCCTCTTGCCGTTGGTGGCGCGATGGATCATCCGATACCATCGACGGCGCGCGACGAAGAGGCAACCGACTGCGTCGGAGCAGTGAAGGGCTGGCTGACTGGATCGCTGGAAGGGCGGGGACGCCGCCAAACTCAAAGGGGACCGACTTGCTGACGATCGAGGGCACGACGATCGACGATACCTTCGCCGAAGCCTTCCCCATGACCGCAGCCCGGCTGATTGTCACGGCGGAAACGCCCGACTGGGCGTGGACCGCGGGGCAGATGGCGACGGGGTATGCGGCGTCGGTCATCGGCTGCGACGCCGAGGCAGGCATCGAACGCACCATCCCCCCCGAGGAGACCCCCGACGGTCGTCCCGGCATCAGCCTGCTGATGTTCGCTTTCAGTCGAGACGCCTTGCAGAAGGCCGTCGTCAACCGAGTCGGTCAGTGCATCCTGACGTGTGCCACCGCGGCGTGTTACAACGGCCTGCCGATCGTCAAGGACAAGACGATTCGGGTGGGAGGCAACCTCCGCTATTTCGGCGACGGCTTTCAATTCAGCAAGAAACTGGAAGGCCGACGCTTCTGGCGTATCCCCGTCATGGACGGCGAATTTACCTGTGAAGATGTCTTCGGCACGGTGAAGGGGGTGGCGGGTGGCAACTTTCTGATCCTGGGTGAGACGCAAGCCCAAGCCTTGGCCGCGGCGGAGGCAGCGGTGGCTGCCATCCGCTCGCTGACCGGCGTCATCCTGCCGTTCCCGGGGGGGTTTGTCCGCAGCGGCAGTAAGGTGGGGAGCCGCTACAAAAAGCTCAAAGCCAGCACCAACGACGTCTTCTGCCCGACGCTGAAGGGACTGGTCAAGACCGAACTGCCTCCAGAGGCGAATGCCGCCTATGAAATCGTCATCGACGGCGTGGACCTCGCCGCGGTCGAACAGGCCATGCGCGTGGGCATCCGGGCCGCCTGTCGGCCGGGCGTCAGCCGCATCTCCGCCGGCAACTATGGCGGCAAGCTCGGCCCGTTCCACCTTCGCCTCCACCAGCTGCTGCGTTGATCATGCTCCAGCTTCGTTATTACGGCACCAGCAACATCCCTGTTGAAGCCGAGGGAATTACCCCGGACCAGCTCGCCGGCAAGTCGGCAGCCGAAATCGCCACTGTCCCGGTGCAACACGGCAATGCCCAGGTGCCGCTCGGCGAGTTCTTCCACGTCACCGGCAGTGCCGACGACGGCGACATTCGCATCGACGGGGATTGCAGCCGGGTCAAGTGGATCGGGGCCGGGATGACGCGCGGCCGGATCGTCATCGACGGAGCGGCAGGGATGCACCTGGGGTCGGAGATGCGGGGCGGTGAGATCCACGTTTACGGCCCGGCGGGGGATTGGGTCGGGGCGGAGATGCGGGGCGGACGGATCCATGTCCACGGCCACGCCGGGCACCTCGTGGGCGGGGCTTATCGCGGCAGCCCCAAAGGGATGCGTGGCGGCGTCATCCTCGTGGACGGTCAGGCCGGCAACGAGATTGGTTCCGGCATGCGTCGCGGCCTGATCGCCATTGGCGGGCCAAGCGGCGACTTCGTCGGCATCTCGCTCATCGCCGGCAGCATCTTTCTCTTCGGACCCACCGGACTGCGCACCGGCGCCGGCATGAAGCGCGGCACCATCGCCGCCTTCAGCGAGCGGCCTAAGCTCCTGCCGACGTTCCGCTACGACTGCACCTACCAGCCGGTCTTCATGCGCATCTATCTGCGACAGCTGCGCCAGTGGGGCTTTCCGCCCGCCCAACTTGAATCCCGCCAGACGTTTGAGCGCTGGAGCGGCGATCTGGTGGCCCTGGGGAAAGGAGAGGTGCTATACTGCGTCGGCCCATAAGGCATGGAGGGCATCATGGCCAAATCCTCTCCGCCGCGCATCGCCGTGCTGGGAGCCGGACCGATCGGCCTCGAGGCAGCTCTGTACGCTCGCACCCTGGAGCTGCCGGTGACGGTTTACGAGCGTGGCCGAGTCGCCGAGCATGTCTGGCGGTGGGGGCATGTGCGGCTCTTCAGCCCCTTCGGTATGAATAGTACGTCGTTAGGCCGGGCAGCCATCCGGGCCGACGCCCCCCGGCATGAGTTCCCCGCCGATGGCGATTGCGTGACGGGCCGGGACTATGTCGCCGCCTACCTTGAACCGTTGGCTCGTTGCGGGCTGCTGCGGGACGCCGTGCGAACCGAGACCCAGGTGCTCGCCGTCAGCCGACGAGGAATGCTGAAAGAAGAAGCGGTGGGCGACAGCCGACGGGGGCAGGCCCCCTTTCGGTTGCTGCTGCGTGACGTCAAGAAGGGGACGGAACGCAGCGAAGAGGCGGACATTGTCCTCGATTGCACCGGCACCTATGGGCAACACCGGTGGCTGGGCGATGGCGGCATCCCGGCAGCCGGCGAGCTGCACGCCGAAGCCCACATCTGTTACGGGTTGGACGACGTGCTCGGCGAGCGAAAGGGGCACTACGCCAACAAGGTGGTCGCCGTGGTCGGCGGCGGCTTTTCCGCCGCCACCACCGTCTGTAACCTGGCCACGCTGGCCCAGGACCATCCGGAAACCTGGGTCGTCTGGCTGACGCGCGGTCCGAATTCGCAGCCGCTCAGACGTCTCCCGAACGATCCGCTGAAGGAGCGTGACCGCCTGGCTGCCCGCGCCAACAGCCTGGCCACCCGCGGCGACGGGGTCGTGGAGTTCCACCACCACACCCTGATCGACGCCGTGGACTTCCTCGGCCCCGACCGCGGCTTCAGGCTCCACGCCCGGGTCGCCGGCCGGGAGCGCTCCTGGGACGTCGATCGCCTGATCGCCAACGTTGGCTATTCGCCGGATACCAGCCTTTACCGCGAGTTGCAAATCCACGAATGTTACGCTTCGCTCGGGCCGATGGGCGTCGCCGCGGCCCTCCTCAAACACGCCCAAGCCGATTGCCTGAGCATTCCGGCTACAGGGCCGGCGACCCTCCGCAATCCGGAGCCAAACTATTTCATCCTCGGCGCCAAGAGCTTCGGGCGGAACTCGAACTTTCTGTTGCGGGTCGGCTTCGAGCAGGTCCGCGACGTGTTTACGTTGATTACGGGGCAACCGGAACTCGACCTTTACCGAAAGCGCTGATTATGGCGACATCGCTCCCGGTGGTGGGGGCGGCGGCCGCGGAAGCGCCTGCCGCCCCCTGCGTCGCACTCGCCCACCTCGACGACCTCTGGTTCCAGGTCGGCGGCACCCGTTGCAATCTCGAATGCCGCCACTGCTTCACCAGCTGTAGCCCCCACAACCATACCTTTGGCTTCCTCTCCCTCGATCAGGTCCGCCCCATCCTCGAGGAATCCGTGGCCCTGGGCGTCAAAGAGTATTACTTCACCGGCGGTGAGCCGTTCCTCAATCCCGACCTCGTGTCAATCCTGGAGCTGACCCTTCGCTACGGCCCCGCCACCGTCCTGACCAACGGCACGGTCCTGAAAGATGATTGGCTCCAACGCCTT
>JANWYO010000110.1 GCA_025055215.1 Gemmataceae bacterium | reverse complement strand
CCCCCCCCGCGGGGGGGGGGCGGGGCCGCCCCCCCCCCCCCCCGCCCCCGCTGCCCGCGGCGGCCCCACGGCGATACAATCCGGCACAGTGGAACGAGGTCGGCCCGTCCTACCCTCGAGAGATGCCATCGTGCTCGGGCGCCGCTTGCTCCGCTGGTGCTTCAAGGGACTCACCATCTACGCCGGGGTGGTCGTCTTGCTCTGGCTGTTGGAAGACAACTTGCTCTACCATCCGATCCGGGCCGACCGCGACTGGCGCCCCGCCCCATTGGCCGTGGAGGACGTCCACTTTCCCACCGCCGATGGCACCCTCATCCACGCCTGGTGGCTGGCACATCCCCAGGGACGCGGCGCCCTGCTGTACCTGCACGGCAACGCCGGCAACCTCAGCCATCGCGGCTTCGCCCTCGAACCGCTGCGGCAAAGCCTCGACGTCTCGGTGTTGATTATTGACTACCCCGGCTACGGCCGCAGCACCGGCCGACCGAGCGAAGCCGGTTGCTACGCGGCCGGGCGGGCAGCGATGGCCTGGCTGGCGGAGCAGGGTATCGCCGCGGACGACGTGATCCTCTTCGGCAAGTCGCTGGGCGGCGGCGTGGCGACCGAATTGGCCACAGAATTTCCCCATCGCGCCTTGGTCCTGGTCAAGACCTTCACTTCGGTCCCGGATGTCGCCGCTGAGATGTTCCCCTGGCTGCCGGTGCGGCTGTGCGTCCGCAATCGCTTCGACAACCTGACGAAGCTCAGCCGCTGCCCCCGGCCGATTTTCATCGCTCAGGGTGACTGCGATCGCCTGATCTCGCCGGGGCATGGAGAGCGGCTGTACGAGGCGGCGCCGTCGCCCAAGGAGTTGCTTTGGCTGACCGGCTGCGACCACAACGACCCGCTGCCCGAGGTCTTTTACCGACGGCTGCGGCAGTTCCTCGATCAGCACGCGCCGCGATCCTGAAGGGCCGTGGCCGCCCACGCCCCACGCGGGGGCGTCGCCCTCAGCCGCGCCGCGCTCCCAGCCGAATGCCGTCGCGCCGCCACCACCCTCGCTCCCACCCCAACGCCCCCGCCCCGTAGCCGAGAACCCCGGCCGCTCCCAAGGCGAGCAGCGCCGGCCAGGTGTCGGGAGGGTGCCACCCCGCGGCCAGCAACCAGCCCCCGGCCAAGGCCCCGGCCCCCACGGCCGGGGCCAGAAACGATTGCCGCAGATACTGCCGCACCGGCAGCGCCAGCATCCGGCAGACCGAGACGAGGATCACCGTGTTGAACACGAGATTCGGAATCGCCGTCCCCAAGGCGACGCCCACCAGCCCCAGCGGCTGGGCTAACGCCAGGCTCATCGTCAGATTCACCAGGGCCTCGACCAGGGCGGCCCGGGATAACAGCCGCAGGCGGCCCAGCCCGTAACAGATCCGCCCGGAAACCGACTGCGACATGCACAGCCCCAAGGGGACCGCCAGGACCACCAGCACCGGGTAACCCGCCTCGGCATAGCTCGGGCCCATCCACAAGCGCAGGAAGGGCCGGCCAAAGACGAGAAACCCCGCTTGGATCGGCAGCACCAGCCAGAGGACGTAGCGGGTGGTGGTGAGATAAAGGCGCCGGATGGTTTCAGCCTCGCCGCGAGCGTCCAGGGAGCTGATCGCCGGCGTCAGCACCGTGGTGGCCGAGCGGAGGAACGCCTTAGCGTGTTCCACCAGCCGGGCACCAAGGACGAAAAAGGTGACCGGGGCCGGCCCGAGGAGCGCGGCAATGACCAGCGAATCGGTTTGGAAGGAGATGCGGCCGGCCACCATCGCCAAGAGGGCGTCGGTACTGTATGAGCGGATGCGTCGGAAGGTGGCGCGAGTCACGCAACGGCGGCTGAGCCGCAGGCTCGGCAAAGCGCGAACGGCCAGGACGGCCAACAGGCCGTGCTGGAGGAGATTGCAGGCCATCGTGCCGAGAGCCAGGCCCACCAGCCCCAGATCGTGACGGATGACGATCAGGCTCATGGGAACGCGCAGCAGCAAGACCGTGGCCATGACGGCGTTTTTGGTGGTGTAGCGCCCCAAGCCATCGAGGATCGCGGGGAAGACACTCAAGGGCAGCGATACCGCGAGGTTGGTCCCAAGGACGCCCAGCAACCAGTGGGCCTCGCGGCGCTGGGCCGGGGGAAGGGTGAGGAGGCTGCCGAGGCCCGCCGACAGTCCCGCGGTCACAGCCAGCACGGCGAGGCCTGCGAGGCTGAAGAGCGCGAGGCTGGTGTTGACGACCTCATTGAGCGACTGCCACTCCCGCCGGGCCTCGTGGCGAGCGACGTAGCGGACCACCGACGCCGCCAAGCCGAGAGCGACGAGCGTCAGGTAGGCGAGGATCGACTCGATGGCGGTCCAGAGACCGTAGCGCTGGTTGCCCAGTCCGTGGACGAGGATGGGCGACAGGTAGAAGGCGACGGCGAGCTGGAGGAGGTGGCCGGTCCAGTTGACGGCGGCGTTGACGGCCAGCCGCCGCCGTTGGGTGGCGGCGGCCAGGCGGTGTCCCGCGTGGTCGATCAGACCCAGCAGCGACGTGATCCGGGTCACACGCCCCCTCAGCGACACGTCTCTTTCCCCACCGCCCATGGCGCGGCGGGGCGGCCGATCGGCCGCCCCGCCTTATCCCGGCACCAGCAGCGACTCGGCCCGAACCTCCTCGATGGGAGTACCGCTCATGTAACTAGGCGGCGCCACCCCAAAAAACTGCAGCAGTGTCGGGGCCACGTCGATCAGCGGCCGCCGGCCCGGCACCAGGCGGTGGTGGCCGGTCCGCAGCCACAGCACGCCGTCGGGATGGTGGCGTCCGCTCCGCATCGAGTGAACCAGGTGGAACAGATCGCCAAATGGCCGGCTCGCCCCGTCCGATTGCCGCCGCACTTCTCCCTGGGCCAGGGTCGGATCGGTGATGGCACAGCCCAGGAACAGGCTGCTCCCCTCCCGCTGCACCCGCATCAGTGGCCGATCCGCCAGGTACAGCTCCTGGAAACGCCGCTCGGCGCGCTCGGCCGTCGCCACGTCGCGGCAATCAAAATGAAATTCCTCCGCCATCACCGGCTTGATCACGCCGTCCGTCACGCTCACCCGGGCAAACTCCAGGAACGTCCCGAAATCTTTCGGCCGATAGGTGCATTTGGTCGTGTCGCTCCACGGCTGTTGGCTAAGGGCCGAGCAGAGGACAACGACTGTCTTCGGGTAGTCCGCCAGGACCTTGCCGATGAGGGCGTCCATCGACTCGTAGCCGTAGCGAATGGCCCCCGTCAACGACACATGGTCGGTCGGGGGCGGCGGCACTGTAAATTGTTCCGGCTGGAAGTTCCGCCAGAAGTAGTGCTGGTAGTGGGCCGTGCTGTTGCAGAACAGCGTGGCGAAATCGACGGCGAACCGCCGGTTGAGATGGCGGAACAGGTCATACTGAATGTGGTCGAGCACCGAGGGACGCCGCCAGCGCAGCGCGGGGACAAGACGTTCGCGCAGAAGCTGGCCAGCGATGCGGCCCACCGTGTCGCCACTGAGTCCGTGCCGCAGCAGAAACAGGCCGAAGCGCGCCATCGTCCGCAGCGAGCCGGCCTCCGGCCGGGACGATTCCTGTACCTGCCGGGCAATGGTTTCGTGGGCGATGGTTAACCACTCCGGAGTGGTGACGGGCTGGCGGGTCCATGGGTCGGGGAGGTAATAGCCGTTGATGCTCCGGTAGTGCACGTTCATGCTGCCGAAGATGCCAACGCGAACCCCGGCGGCGGAGAGGATGTCTCCGACGCCGGGATGGGGCAGGCGGTCGCCGTCGCCCAGGTGAAAGACCCCGTGCTCGGCATATGTCAAGCCGGTATGAACAGTCGGCCATTGGATCCACGGTTCGAGGTAGGGATACCGTTCGCCCGCATCGGTGGTGACAATGATCGAGGACTCATAAAGACGGCGGAAGTTGGGCAGCCAGCCGCGACCCATGAATTCCGTCAGCAGCGCGGGACAGAGTTCGTTAAACTCCAAGACAATCAACCGGGGCTGGGGCATGGCCAGGTCTCCAGGCGAGTGAGGATCGGACGGCCCGAACGGCAACGTCTCCCGTTCTCGAGGGGCGTTTTCCCGCAAGGCTCATGGGGTGCGGGAGCGGGTCGCGTCGCGGCTGCCCGCGGGCGGCAGGCACATGGCAGGCGGTGCCGGTTCCACCGGCAGCCGCCAGTCGGCGGGCCGGCCCAAGGCAACGCGGAGGCGGCGGCGGGTCGGCTCGGAAAAGGCCAGGCTTACCAGGCCTTTCCAGGCGGCGCCGTGCCACGGCGCCGCCACCAACGCCTTGAGATAGCTTGTCAGGGCAGCCGCCGGCTGAGCATCGCGCAGGGCCAAAGCCAGGGAGCAGTGCAGCTGCGCCGCCGCCGTCCGCACCCACGACCACGGCAGGCGTCGACTCTCCGCTCGGGCCAGAAACCGTCGTCGGATCGCCATCACCGTCACCGCCCGCTCGACCGCCCGGCGCGACAGGCTGGCGTGCCCCACCCGATAACGCACCAAAGGGGCATCGACGTAATCGAAACGATAGCGTGCCGCGATGCGCAACCACAGGTCGTAGTCAACCGCCAGGGTCAGCGATTCGTCGAACAGACCGACGTCGGCGAACACGTCACGGCGGACCATGCTCGACGAAAAGCAGACAAAATTGGTGCGAAAGATCGCCCGGAGAACGTCACCCCGGTAGAGGGTCGGCGCCGGTCGCTCCAACGGTCGGCCGTCGGCCGTCATCCACTCCCGACCCGTGTAGACCACCCCCAGGCTGGGATCGCGCTCGAAGACGGCCAGCTGCCGAGCCAATTTTTCCGGATGCCAGACGTCATCGGCGTCGAGAAAGGCCACATACCGGCCGCGAGCCGCGCGGATGCCGACGTTCTTGGCCCCCGATTGGCCGACGTGCTCGATGCGGCGGTAGTGGAAACGGTGATCGTCCAGAAAGGCTTGGACCACGGCAGGCGTCTCGTCGGTCGAGCCGTCGTCGACGATGATCGCTTCCCAATCAGCAAAGGTCTGGCGTTGGAGGGAACGAAGGGCCTCCGCGATGAAGCGACCATAGTTGTAGGTGGCGACGATGACGCTCACCAGAGACGGCATGGCGACGACCTCATGTCGGGGTGAAGCGGGCCGAGCCGCCGGCGGCCGCCACCGGCCGCCGCGCCGCCACGCTCCCCGCGCCCGCCGAACATCGGGAGGGGATGACGGCCTCCGTGCCTGTTGCGCCGCCCAATTGTAGGCAGGGGCCGATTTCGATCAATACGAAGTGCCGCCGTTCGGGTGGACCGGTCGCTTGGGAGGTTGAGCGCTCCACACGGGGGGTTTGGTCCCCGCCGATTGCTCGTTTCGCGCTCACGATCGATCGCTTCGCGCTCCCCGCGCGCCCGGCACGTGTCTTCCCTCGTCGCGCGAGCGCGAACCGATCAATCCCTCTCCGACGCTGCACCCGTGCCCTGCCGGAATCCAGAGGGGAGCCCAGCCCCTCCGCCACGGGGCCAGCCGCCGTTCAGTCGCCGATCACTTTCACCAGCACGCGCTTGGGGCGTCGGCCATCAAACTCGCCGTAAAAAATTTGTTCCCACGGCCCGAAATCAAGCCGCCCCTTAGTGATGGCGACCACGACTTCCCGTCCCATGATTTGCCGTTTCAAGTGGGCGTCGGCGTTGTCCTCACCCGTGCGGTTATGCTGGTAGCGCTGCGGCGACGGGTCAAACGGGGCCAGGCCTTCCAGCCACTTCTTGTAGTCCTCGTGCAGTCCCGCTTCGTCGTCGTTGATGAAGACCGAGGCGGTGATGTGCATGGCATTGACCAGGACCAACCCCTCCTGCACGCCGCTTTTGCGGACAACGGCCTCGACTTGAGGAGTGATGTTCACAAAGGCCATCCGCTCCGGCAGGTTGAACAACAGATACTCGGTGTGCGATTTCATGGTACCCCGGTCATAGCTTCAACTTGGTCCCCGGTCACTTGGCTGCTTCCCGCAGCGTGGTCACCTGGATGATCCGGCGAAGCGGCACCTCCACCCCCGGCCGAACCCGCAGCACACCGGTCACAACGACCTGCCGGCCGTTCAATGCCTCGGCTTGACGGCGCAGGTCGCGGTTGGTGCCAAAGTCCAGCTCGTAGGTGACCTCTTTCGTTTCCACGACCGTGCCGGTCGTCTCGCCGCCGATGGCCACGACGCCAGTGCGGAGGATGCCGCTGACTTGGACATTCCGCGGCGGCTTGTCAGCAGCCAGCCCTGCCACCGCCAAAAGGCCGACCACGATCGACATTCGCGTGACGCCAGACATGACGATCCCTCCTCGCTTTCTGCGGGCTTGGGTGTTTACGGTGCCCGGGGCCAGGCCGGCCCCGGGCACCCTGTTGTTCTACGACATCGCTCTCGGGATTGCCCCCGCGCCTCCGCCGTATACTCTCCCTCCAGAGGCCCGAACCACGTTCCA
>JANWYO010000104.1 GCA_025055215.1 Gemmataceae bacterium | reverse complement strand
GCGGCCGGCTGGCCGGCTGGGCCGGCCAGCCCGCAGGCCCAGGCCGACTTCGACGCCTGGCTGCGGGCCGATGGCCAACGCCGTAACCCAGGAACCACAGCG
The DNA here is from genome assembly GCA_025055215.1 of Gemmataceae bacterium. Lineage (GTDB taxonomy): Bacteria > Planctomycetota > Planctomycetia > Gemmatales > Gemmataceae > JANWYO01. The sequence continues at coordinate 2,247 of JANWYO010000104.1, read as the reverse complement.
GACTTGGTCGCCGCCTCCTTGTTTGCCGCCCTCCGCCAGGGTATCCTTTCCCCTGACGACCGCTTCGTCAACCCCTGACGACAGTTCCGCCATGTCCCGTGAATCGTTCCAAGTGCGCGTCACCAAAGACCACCTGGTCTTCTGCGCTGGCCATTTCATCAGCTACGAGGGGAACCAATGCGAGCGACTGCACGGCCACAATTACCGAACCGCGGTCGAAGTTGAGGGGCCGTTGGATGACAACTTTTACGTCTTCGACTTCATCACCCTCAAGCACCGAACCAAGGAGATCACCGACGAACTGGACCACCGCATGTTGCTGCCGATGCGCAATTCCCTGATTCGCGTCGAGGCGGTGGGCCCGAGCGTCCACGTGCAGTACCGGGAGCGGCGGTGGCTGTTTCCCAAAGACGATTGCGTCCTGCTGCCGATCGAAAACACCACGGCGGAGTTGCTGGCCCGCTACATCGGTGAACGGTTGCTCGCGGCCTTGCGGCAACGGCACGGCTTTGAGCCCACCGCGCTTCGGGTGGAGGTGGAGGAGAACGTCGGCCAATCGGCCACTTGGGAATGGAGGCCGTCATCGCGATTGCCAGTCGGCGGCCACCAGTCGTCGCTCGTGCAGGGCTGACGCCACCAGGGCCCCACGAACTCCCGCCTTCGCCAAGCGGCGGAGGTCTTTGGCGTGGCGGACGCCACCACCCGCGACCAGCATCAATTCCGGATGCCGTTCGTGCAGCAGCCGACACAGCTCCTCGGTGCCCGGGCCGGCCCCCAGGCCGACCCGGGCCAGGTCGAGCACGATCATCCGACCGATTCCCGCTGCTGTCGCTTGATCCGCGATGCCCAAAGCATCCGCCCCTTTCCAGGCGGCCCGGTCGCCCAGCGGCTCCCCATGACGAAGATCGAGGGAAAAGACGAGCCGATCCGCCCCCAACTCAGCCACCACCGCTCGCAGCACGTCAGGGCCGGCCAATGTTTCCAGACCCAAGATGACGTACTCGACGCCACGCTCGAACAAAGCTCGGGCCTGCGGCGGCGCACGCACCCCGGCATCGACCCAGAGCACGAAGCCCGCCTCTTGCAGCGCGGCAAACGTTTTCCAAGCAGGCACCGCCCCGGCGATGGCGTCCAGGTCGGCTACGTACATCTCGCGCAACCCGAAATGCCGATCGAAGCCCCGAGCGACGTCAACGGGCTGGGCCGTCGCCGATAAAGGCGTGACAATGGGCCGATACTCATGCCGCCGGCCGCCCCGGCCGTGAACCACCAGGCCACTTTTGAGGTCGAGCACGGGCAAGACGAGCATGGCTGGTCTCCCGACATGGCTCGGTGAGGGGTTGGACCCGGAGGCAGCTGTCGCCGGGGCGACGTGTCACGCCGTGCCGCCGCGCCGCGGCACGGCACAGGGGGCTGCCAGGCCCCGCACACTCGCCGGCCACCATTCCGGCAGCGGCGCCGTCACCTGCACCGGCTCATATCGGATCGGATGAAGGAACGTCAAGCTGCGGGCATGGAGGGCAATGACCCGATCGCGGGGAGAGTCGGCCGGCGGGCCGAACGGCTCGCGGGCGCCATAGAGGGCGTCTCCTCGAACAGGCGCTCCCCGGGCCGCGGCCTGCACCCGCAGCTGGTGCATGCGGCCCGTTTGCGGTCGAAACTCGACGAGCGTTCCCTCCGGGCCGCGGCCCAAGACCCGGTACTCGACCACGGCTTGCCGCGCGCCCGGATCGTCGGTGGTGACGACTTCGGCACGCGATTCCTCCGGGTGCTTGCGGACCCAGTCGTGCCAGACTCCTTCAGAAGGTTGCGGCTCCGCTTCCAGCAGCGCCCAGTAAACTTTGGCGACTTGCCGCTGGGCGAATTGCTCAGCGAGTCGCCGCGCCGCTTTGCTGGTCCGCGCAAAAAGGACGACGCCGGAAACCGGTCGATCGAGGCGATGAGGGATACCCAGGTAGACGTTGCCCGGCTTATGGTAGCGTTCTTTGATGTATGCCCGAACCAATCCCTCGAGCGTCGGGATGCCCGGGGGGACACCTTGGGTGAGCAGGGGTGCGGGTTTGGCTACGGCGAGGCAGTGGTTGTCTTCGAAGAGGATAGCCAACGGCGTGGACATGGCGGCGGTCACGGCGGCACCAGCACCAAGCACCTGGCGGTGGGGCGGCCCCAACGGCCGGGACCCCCCCCAGACACCGCCGCACCCCCCAAACCCCCCGGCACACGGGGGGAAGCCCCAAGGGCCCCCAA
>JANWYO010000054.1 GCA_025055215.1 Gemmataceae bacterium | reverse complement strand
TGGGGTGGGGGGGCCTGGGCGCGGTTTTCTCAAACCGCGGGTCTTTTCCCCCCGGGGGGGGGGGGGGGTTCCGCCCCCCCCCCCCCCGCCCCCGGCGGCGGGCGGCCCGCGGCCCGGGCAATCGCCTCGGCCGTGCCCTCGATCAGAATCTTGCGGTAGGCCACTTCAGCGGGCGGGCCGTCGACCACGTTCGCCGGCGGACAGCTGTGCGAATGGGTGGCCGAAAGGAGGATGCGCTCCGGCACAATGCCGCAGCGCCGCGACGCCAGAGACTTGATCTCCTCGGCCGTCTCCTGCCCCACACCGACGTTGTCCACCACCACCAGAGCGAGCCGGGTGGTGCCGTCGTCCAGGATCAAGGCCCGGGCGTGCAGGGGGTCGTGGACTTTTTCGGCGATGTTTTCGGCGAAGCCGCCGGGCATGTTGACGGGCAGATCGCGGGGGCTGATGTCCACCGCGGCCGCCCCGGCCCGCACGGGCCGGGGCGGCTCCGCAGCCGCCGCGGCCGCCCCCCACACCAGCCATGCCGCCGTCAGGCACCATGCCCGCCACATCACCTCGGTCCCTCCGACTCGGCACCCCCACTGAACGACGCAGCCACCTCCCCGGGCCGCGACTCGTCACCCATGGCAGCCCTCAAATCTCGCTGATGACCCCGTTGCTCGCACCAAACGACTTCGCTTCGATGCCCATCTGGTGCAGCATCCGCACGTAGAGATTCGACATCAAGGTGTTGTTCTTGCGATCGTAAGCCACGTGGCCGGCATGTCGGAACCCGCCTCCCGCGAGGATGATCGGCAAGTTGTTATTGTCATGGGACGAAGCATTGCCCAGGTTGGTTGCGTACAGGACCGCCGTGCGGTCAAGCAGCGTCGCGTCCCCTTCCACGCTGCTCCGCAGCTTAGTCAGGAACTCGTTGAAGACGCGCAACTCGGCCTCTTCGATCCGCGCCAATTGCTCGATCTTGGCCGGGTCTTGACCGTGGTGCGACGCATCATGATGAGCCAAAGTTACGCCATCGATTTCCGGTCGTTCCTGGGAGCCGAGCCACAGCGAAATGACCCGTGTGGAATCGGTCTGCAACGCAAGATGAACGATGTCGTACCATTGCCGCGAGCGCTGGAGCAACTGCGTGCCGGAGTAGTCGACTGTCGGTGCCGGATAGTCTACCTTCGGTTTGGGAGTTCGGCTCCAGCGCTCGTCCTGCTGGAGGCGCTGCTCGGCCTCGCGGAGTGCCGAAAGGTAAAGATCGAGGCGCTGGCGGTCGGCAGCGCCCAGCCGGCTGTTCAAGCTCTGAATCTGGTCCCGCACTCCATCAAGGATGCTCTGGCCATCCCGGATGCGGCGCAGTTCCCGGGCCTGTTCCTCGGGCGAGCCGGCTACGAAAAGCTGGCGAAAGACCTGGGTGGCCCGCGTCTGCGCGGGGACGCGCACTCCCCGGCGATTCCAGGAGACGTCCCCACCGCCCAACACCAAGCACGCGAAGCGCGTCTCGCCGACCAAATGTCCCGCGACTTCCTGATCCAGCGAAATCCCGTTACGAATGTCGCTGGGACCACGAACCAGTTCCGGGCTGACGCCCGTGAACAAAGCCACTTCTGCGAAGTGACCGGCCGGGTAGCGGTGCGACATTCCAGAGAATACCGTGAAGTGGTCCCGGTGTTCCTGAAGGATTTTGAGGTAACGGCTCGGCTCGTAGTTTCGCCCGGTTTGCTCAGGGAAGAAGAAGGGGCCGTGCAGGCCCAATGGCCGACCGATCAAGACCATGCGGCGCGGGCCAACCTGGCCCGCCGCCCCACTGGTCGGCAGCATGGCGTCGAGTAACGGCAGGGCGATGGCTACCCCGGAAGCTCGAAGGAACGTTCGTCGGTCAAGTCGTGCAAGAGGCATGGCTTCTCCTGACAGGTGCACAAGGGAGGCAGGGAAAAATTCTCCCAACTTTCCACCCCGGGGACTAGTGCATCCGCCCGACAGTATCCCGGCCGCGGCCAGGCCCGTCAAGCAGTTGCGTCCTTCGGCCGGCGAACGATCATGGTGATCTCGTTGCCGACGGCGTTGAAACGCACTTCGTCCATGAAGGTCTGGATCAAGAGCAGGCCGCGGCCGCTGGTCTTGCCCAAATTTTCCGGATCGGTCGGATCGGGTACGGTGGCGGGATCGAAGCCCGGGCCTTCGTCGCGAATAATGAACGTCCCCGCCTCCCGGGAAAACCGGGCACAGACGTAGATCCGGCGGTCGCAGTACGGTGGCTGGCGGCGTCGCTGTTCCGCCAGTCGGTAGAACGGTTCGTCGCCCTCTTGACGCAACTCGGAGCTGACTTCCAAGTTGCCGTGGTACAGGGCGTTGACCAGGGCCTCCTCCAAGGCGATGCCTGCGCGGATGCGGCCCGCCTGGTCGCACAGCTGCATCCGGGCCAATTCGTCTTGAAGCTGAGCCACCAAGGCGGGAATGAGGGTGCGGTCATTGTCGAGGACGTAATGGAGCTCCGTCTGGGCCAGGCATTCGCGGAGGCGTTGGTTCTGGCGGCCCATGCGGGCGGCCACCAGGACTTGCTCCAAAGTTTCGTTGAGGTCGCGCGCCAGGTACTTCTTGGGGACGTAACTGGCCGCCCCGCGTTGCAACGCTTGCATGGCAATGTCTTCGCTGCCGTGCGCGGTCATCAGGATCACCGGCACCAAAGGGTACTGGTTGCGGATCGCCTCGACCAACTCCAGGCCATCCATCTCGGGCATCAGCAGGTCGGTCAGGACCACGCCCGGCGGCTCTTGGGCGATGAGTTTCAAGGCCTCGCTCCCATTGCTGGCATAGGCGGCGCGGTAGTCGCTGTTTTTTTCCACGATGCCCCCGGCCAATCGGCGATCGACCGGCGAGTCGTCCACCACCAGGACCGTGATCTGCGGGACGGGATTGGCCGTCGGCGGAGACGAGCCGGAGGCCACAGACGAATCGGACGCGGCAGTCATGATCGAGCCTCCTCACACGGCGACGGCAGGCACAGCTTTTCCAGCGCCGGCCGCAGCCTTTCCAGTTGCTCCTGCAACCGCCGATAGGTATCCCAACCGCCTGTCATGTTACCACCGCGCCCCATGATTTCCAGTTGCTCGGCGGCCGCCACGGCAGCCTCCGCCCCAAAGGCGGTTAACGAGCCTTTTAGGGTATGGGCGGCAATCTGGAGCCGCCCCGCATCGCGGTCCGTCAGGGCTTGGGCGATTTCCTGGACGAGTCGGGGCGAGTCGCTGAGGAAGATGCTGACCAGCTCGCGCAGAAGGGCGGGGTCGCCAGCCACGCGAGCCAGCGCCACGCCGCGGTCCAGGCAGGGCGGTTCGGCCGAGCGTACCATTGCCTCTCGCTCCGCCGTCGGGAAAAGTCGGGCCAATACGTGCCACAGCTGCTCCGGTCGGACCGGCTTGGTCAGGTACTCGTCCATGCCCGCTTGCAGGCAGCGCTCACGATCTCCGGGCAAGGCGTGAGCCGTCATGGCGATGATGGAGACGTGCCGCCCCGTGTGTTGCTCGGCCCGACGGATGCGGGCCGTTGCTTCCAGACCGTCCATACCCGGCATGGAGACATCCATGAAGATCACGTCGAAGTCGAGCGGTGCGCCCGAGCCGGGTTGCGGGGAGTCGCCGATCCCCAACAGCGACAGCACTTCGACCCCGTTGCTTGCCACCATCACGCGATGGTCGTGTTTCTCCAACAGCCGAACCATCAAGCGTTGGTTGACGGCGTTGTCTTCGGCCACCAGGATGCGCAGGCCCCGCGGCACGGCGGTGGATGGCTCCGGCTCGGGTGGCTGCTTCAGCTCTTGTCGCCGCCACGACACCTGCAAGGCGAGCAGGATGGCGTTGAGGAGCTCTGACTGCTTGATCGGCTTGAGCAGCTGGGCGGCGATGCCGAGTTCCTGACATCGCGCAACGTCACCCGCCTGGAAACTGGAGGACAACAGCAACATGGCCATGCCAGCCCAGGCCGGTTGGCGTTGGACCCGCTCGGCGAGCATGAAGCCGTCCATGCCCGGCATGTGCCCATCGAGGATTATCAGCTGCGGGAGTTCGCCGGCTTGTTCGGCGCGGCGGAGTTCCGCCAAGGCGGCGGGGCCGCTCTCCACGAGGGTGGGCTGCATCCGCCAGTTGGCAAGCATTTCACCGAGGATGCGCCGATTGGTGGCGTTGTCATCGACGACGAGGACGCGCATCCCCATCAGGCTGGCTGGGGGAAATGGCGGGGGAGCGGAGCCAACGGCCACGCCAAAGGGCACGGTGAAGTAGAAGGTGCTGCCGCGGCCCGGCTCGCTCTCGACGCGCAACTCGCCTCCCATGAGCCGCACCAGCTGCGCGGAGATGGACAATCCCAGTCCCGTGCCACCGTACTTGCGGGTCGAAGAGCCGTCGGCTTGGACGAACGACTCGAAGATCACCGCCTGCTTGTCGTGGGGGATGCCGATGCCGGTGTCGCTGACCTCGAAGCGAAGGAGACAGGTGGGGCGGGAGCGGTCCGCGCTCGCGGCCTGCGCGGTGGCGGAGGGCGCGTCCGCCGGCCCGGCCCGGTGGACGCGGATGACGACTTCGCCCCTCTCGGTGAATTTGATGGCATTGCCCACCAGGTTGATGATGACCTGCCGCAGGCGATTCGGGTCACCGATCAGCAGGTCGGGGACGTCGGCCGGGATGTGCCAGGTCAGCTCCAGGCCTTTCTCATGGGCCCGCAAGCCCAGGGTGCGGATCGTCTCCGCCAGGCTGTCGCGCAGGGGAAACTCGACCATCTCCAGCCGGAGCTTGCCGGCCTCGATCTTGGAGAAGTCGAGGATGTCGTTGACGATGGTCAGGAGGGCGTCGGCGGACGACTTGACCAGGCTCAGGAATTCGCGCTGCTCGGGGGTGAGGTTGGTGGCCAGGGCCAACTCCGTCATGCCGATAATGCCGTTGAGGGGGGTGCGGATCTCGTGGCTCACGTTGGCCAGGAATTGGCTCTTGGCCCGGCTGGCGGCCTCGGCCGCCTCCTTCGCCTCGTGCAGTGCCTGAAGCGTTTGCCGCAGCGGGGTGATGTCGTGGGCCACGGCGAAGATCAGCTGACGCTCCGGGAGGGGTACCGCCGTCCATCGCAACCAGCGGTAGTCGCCGCTGCGGCAGCGGTAACGATTCTCGAAGGCGCGCACGGTGCTGCCGGCCGCGGCCAAGGGCGCCGCGGGCCAAGTCGCCCCCCCAACCGGCCGGTGCACGAAGTCGCTGTACGGCGGTGCCCCAAACCGCCCCGTGCGCCCACCCCACGGTCCGCGCCCCGGC
>JANWYO010000324.1 GCA_025055215.1 Gemmataceae bacterium | reverse complement strand
TTCTGTGGGGGGGGGGGGGGGGGGGGGGGGCCCTCGCGCCCCCCCCACCCCGCCACGGCGGACGCCCCCGCCAACGCCGGCTCCCTTCCCACGCCGGCTGCCCCCACGAAGCCTCCGGCCGGCCCCGGCCCCACCGCCGGGCTCGGCCCCGCCGCGGCGGAGCGCGACGGCCTCGCCCCTCCGCGGCGGCAGCCTAATTGAAACCCGGTGAGCCGACCAAAAAAGTTCGGACCGGCCGACCATCGAAGACGCTGCCAACCTCGAGGTCTGCACCGGTCCAAACCAGTCGATCTCCGGGGGCAGCCGGCGGCTGCCCCCGGCCGGGTTTTTCGCTAACTACGATGCGCCGCCTCGACGAGTTATTGTCGAAAATCGCCGCACTTCTCCCCTGGCGGGCGGCCGGCCGCCGTGGTACGATACGGACTCGACCACGGTTCGGGCCGCGAGTGCGGCTGCGTTGGGGCCGCGTTCCGTCGGCCGTCAGCAGTGGCGGGCGAGGCCGCCTCCTTCTGTTCCTCCCTGAAGGCGCTCCCTGGGCTGAGGTGTCTCGCCGATGGCGTCGGTGGCCGTGTGGTGTCACCGGCATAAGAGTGCCCACGTGGTCTCCGTCCTCCGTCGAGGTTCCAGTTTCAGCCGTATCGACATCATGAGCCAATCCGCCACGGTCGAGGGCGTCCTCGAACTCCACCCCAAGGGCTATGGGTTTCTTCGGAGTCCGGCACGGTACTACGTCGCCCAGCCCGCCGATCCGTATGTGCCGGCACCGTTGATTCAGCGGCTTGGGCTCCGCGAAGGGCTGCGGGTCGGCGGACCGGTCGAACCGGCCCGCAAGGGGAACGGACCTCGCCTGGCCCGTATCGAGCAGATCGAGGGCCAAGCCGCTGAGACGTTCCGCAGCCGGGTCTTCGACGAGCTGACTGCCATTGACCCCCACGAACAGATCGTGCTGGAAACAGGTCCCGAACCGTTGACCACGCGCGTCATGGACCTGCTCACGCCTATCGGCAAGGGGCAGCGGGGCCTCATCGTCGCCCCCCCGCGCACCGGCAAGACCGTGCTCTTGCAACACATCGCTCAGGCCGTCGGCCGCAACCACCCCGAAATGCAGCTCATGATGCTGCTGATCGACGAGCGTCCCGAGGAAGTCACCGAGATGCGGCGCACCGTGCCGGGCGAGGTAGTCGCCAGCAGTTCCGATCAGGACACCTCCAGCCACATCCGCACCGCCAGCCTTGTTATGGAACGGGCCAAACGCCTGGCCGAACAGGGGAAGCAGGTCTTCGTCCTGATCGACAGCCTCACCCGCTTGGCACGGGCGCACAACAAGGCGGTCGGTAACAGCGGCCGCATCCTCTCCGGCGGCCTCGACAGCCGGGCGATGGACGTGCCCCGCCGGCTGTTCGGCTCGGCCCGGGTCTTCGAGGAAGGCGGTTCCCTCACCGTTCTAGCCACCGCCTTGATCGACACCGGCTCGCGCATGGACGACTACATCTTTCAGGAGTTCAAAGGGACCGGCAACATGGAGCTGGTCCTCGACCGCCGCTTGGCCGATCGCCGCATCTTCCCCGCCATCGACATCAGCCAATCGGGGACGCGGAAGGAAGAGCGTCTCCTCCCTCGCGAGGTCTACGAGCGCGTCACCCTCTTGCGCCGCAGCCTGACGCAGCTGCCCCCCACCCAGGCAATGGAAGCCCTGGTCAAGAAGCTGGCTGAGTACCCCTCTAACGCCGAATTCCTGGAGCACGTCGGCAGTTTTCGCCGCGGCGCCGCGGCGCCGCGGTTACAATAGCCGGCATGGCGGAAACCCTCTCCGGTATCATCGAGCGCGTCGCCTTCCACAACCCGGAAACCGGTTTTGCCGTCCTCCGCGTTCAGCTCCCCGACCGCCGCGACCTCGTCACCGTCGTCGGCAAGCTCCCCCGCGCCGTGGCCGGAGAGTTCGTCGATGCCGTCGGTTCCTGGGTTGACGACCGCGACCACGGCCGACAGTTCCGCGCCGACGAGCTGCGCACCACCCCACCTCGCACCCGCGAGGGAATCGAGAAATTCCTCGGTTCCGGTCTCATCAAGGGTATCGGGCCCCATTTCGCCCGGAAAATCGTCGAGGCGTTCGGCGACCGGACGCTCCAGGTCATCGACCAAAGTCCCGACTTCCTTCGAGAGGTCAAGGGGATCGGCCCGCAGCGGGTCGAGCGCATCCGCCAAAGCTGGCAGCAGCAGCGAGCCATCCGCGACATCATGGTCTTCCTTCAGTCGCATGGCCTGGGGACGGCCCGCGCCGTCCGCATCTGGAAGACCTACGGCGACCAGGCCATCGAGCTGGTGCGGGCCAATCCGTATCGGCTGGCCACGGACATCTGGGGCGTGGGCTTTCAGTCGGCCGACCAACTCGCGGAACGCCTCGGGATCGACCGCTCCTCGCCGCTGCGGGCACGGGCCGCGATCCGTTACGTCTTGCAGCAACTCAGCTACCAAGGTCACTGCGCGTTCCCCGAAGCCGACTTGGTGGAACGGACCCGTCAACTGACGGGCATCGCCCCGGAAATCCTTCAGGCGGCCGTCGAGCACGAACGCACCGAAGGGGAACTGGTCCGCGACACGCCCCCTGGCAGCGACCAGGGGCCGTGGATTTACCTCAAGCCGCTGTATTTGGCGGAGACGGGCGTGGCCCGGGCGCTGGGGCAGTTGGCCCAAGGGCCGCATCCCTTGCCGCCGCTCGACCTGGAGGCGGCCGTGGCGCGAGTGGAGCAGCAGTGGGGCCTGTCGCTGGCCGGCGGCCAGCGACAGGCCGTCACCCAGGCCGCCCGCCGCAAGGTGCTGGTCATCACCGGTGGCCCCGGGGTCGGCAAGACCACCATCGTCCGCGCCATCCTCGAAATCTTCACCACCCACCGCCAACGCTGCGCCCTCGCCGCCCCGACCGGCCGCGCCGCCAAACGCCTCAGCGAAACCACCGGCCGCGAGGCGAAAACCATCCACCGCCTCCTCGAGTTCGACCCGGCCAGCGGCTCCTTCCGCCGTGACCGCCATCAGCCCTTACCCGTCGATCTGCTGGTGGTCGATGAAGCCTCCATGCTTGACGTGGTGTTGATGCATCAGCTGGTGCGCGCCCTGCCCCCCAGCGCCTGCCTGGTGCTCGTCGGCGATGTCGATCAGCTGCCATCGGTCGGGCCGGGGATGGTCCTGGCCGACATCATCGCTTCCGGCGCGGTGCCGGTGGTCCGGCTGACGGAGATCTTTCGGCAAGCCCACCAAAGCTGGATCGTCCGGGCCGCCCACCAAGTCAACCACGGGGCCCTGCCCGAGTCGGCCCCCGCCGGGGAGGGGGACTTCTACTTTGTGCCTGCGGACACCCCAGCCGCTATCCTCGACCGCCTCATCCATCTCGTCCGCGACCGCATTCCCCACCGCTTTGGCCTCGACCCCATGCGCGACATCCAGGTCTTGACGCCGATGAACCGCACCGAATTGGGTGCCCGCCAGCTCAACGGCCGATTGCAGCAGGTCCTCAATCCGCCGCGGCCCACCCCCGACTTGCAGCGGCACGGTTGGACTTTCCGCGTCGGCGACAAAGTCCTCCAGCTCGTCAACAACTACACCAAGGAGGTCTTCAACGGCGATGTCGGCCGCATCGAGGCCATCGATGCCGCCGAGCAGGAGCTGACGGTCCGCTTCGACGGTCGGGACGTCACGTATGACTTCGACGAGACCGACGAGTTGGCCCTGGCCTACGCCCTGACGGTGCACAAGTCGCAGGGATCCGAATATGCCGCCGTGGTGATGCCACTGCACACCCAGCATTGGCTGATGCTCCAGCGAAATTTGCTGTACACGGCGATCACCCGCGGCCGAAAACTGGTGGTGCTTCTGGGCAGCCGCAAGGCCCTGGCGGCGGCGGTCCAGCGGCACGACACGGCCCGCCGCTACACGGCCTTGCGCGACCGACTCCGCCACGGCACTTCGGCCGTCTCCCCAACCTTCGGTGGTCCCGATACAGTTGGGCCAGATCGCGGAAGTCTTGCTTGGTTCCATTGACGCGGCCGACGCCGCCGATGGCCAAGATAATCGGCGCCGCGACCCAGTCGGCGGCGTCGGCCAGTCGCAAGCTGCACGCATCGCCCACTAGCACACCAGCGGCACGCATCAGCGGGACAAACGGTCCCAGGCAGGTGTCCCTCTGGATTTCGGCGGAGAACGGGTGAACCGTCGGACAGAGATTGATCAAGTTACGCTCACGCGACGAGGGGAGAGGCGTGCTGGGCGCCCAGGGAGCGCTCACGATTCGATGATTCGCGCTCCCTGTGTGCCGAGCGAACGCGAACCGATGAACATGGGCGCGCCACGAGGACTCGGCGGAGGGGAGGAAAAACCGTCGCCCGAAGCGCTCAACGCCGACGCGAATGACAGGTGCGTTCGTTGGTCGAAATGGCGGAGGGTCAGAGGCGCGGATGAAGTTAAGCAAGGGGCATAGAACAAAAGCGGGGGCGGAAGGAGTCAAGCGGCGGCTTCCGCGTCCGGGGAGGCGAAGAGGCGGCCCCGCGGTGGCGGCAGCTGCCTCGGGCCCGTGGCGCCATCGCTGCGCCCCTCCCACCGATGTCCCCGGATGGCCTCCAGGATCCGGCCCGCCAAGGCAACGGCGTCGCGGCCATCCTCGCCCGGCACCCGGGGCGATGCCCCGGTGCGCACGCAGCGGACAAACTCTCGCAGTTCCTCGGTGAGCTGGTCGCCCGGCCCGTTGCAGTCCAGCTCACGGACCTCCAGGTACTTCCCGTACAGCTCGTCCCGCAACAAGGCTCGCGCCGCGGGGTCGAGGCGGCGGGGATCCAACCCCTCCCGCCGCAGCCGTTCCGAAGGTTGAACAAGGGTGAGCCGGCGGCGAGCGAAATCCACCTTGGCATACCCTTCCGGCCCCCATAGCCGCATGCACCGCTGAGGCTGGGCACTGGCGCGGCTTGCGGTCAGGTTGGCGAGGCAGCCGTTAGCGAACGTGAGCCGCGCGTGGGCGACGTCTTCTTCTCCACCGAAAATCGACGCGCCCAACGCCTCGACAGCGACGACGGGGCCTTTGACCAGGTGCAGCAGCAGGTCGAGGTCGTGGATCATGAGGTCGAGGACGGCGCCGATGTCGGTGGAGCGGCCGGTGAACGGCCCGAGGCGGTGACACTCGACGAATTTAGGCTGGAAGGGTCGGCGGCCGAGTTCCTCGAAGGCCGGGTTGAAGCGTTCGATGTGGCCGACTTGCAGGATGGTGTGGTGGCGACGGGCGAGGATCACGAGTTCCTCGGCTTGCTCGCGGTTGAGGGCGAGGGGTTTCTCGATCAGGACCGGGAGGCCGCGACGGAGGAATTCGCAGCCGATGGCGTGATGTTCGCAGGTCGGCGCGGCGATGCAGGCGGCATCGACGAGGTTGAGCAAGGGCCAATAGCTGCTGTAGGCCCGGGTGCCGCAGCGGCGGGCGACGGTCTGGGCCTGCTCCGGGTTGACGTCAGCGACACCGACCAGCTCGACGTCCGGGAGGCTGGCGAGGATGCGGGCGTGCTCCTTGCCGAGATGACCGACGCCGATGACCGCCAGCCTCAAACGAGTCATGCAGCCCTCCTCCGAAGGAGCCGCCAGGCATAGGCGCGGACCCGGCCGCGGGCGGAGCGGCTCAGGCGGCCTGGCGCCGCCGGCAGCCGGCGGGCGCCGGCAGCTGGCGGACCAGGGTGCGGGCCAATTCCACGTTGAGCGGATGGCCCGAGCGATAAGCCACCACATGGCCCCGCAGATCGTGTCCGAACAGAGACAGGTCGCCGACGATGTCGAGGATTTTGTGCCGGGCCGGCTCGTCGGCGAAGCGGAGGCGATTGGCGATCGGGCCGCGCGGGCCGAAGATCACCAAGTCGGCCGGCGTCGTGCGGGCGCCCAGGCCTTGCTGCCGCAGCTCCACGGCCTCACGATCCAGCAGGAAGGTGCGGGCACGGGCCAGGTTTTGCGCGAACAGCTCGGGCGTGATCAGCTCGGTGCGGATTTGCCAGCCGATCGGACTTCCCAAGCCGTAATCGAGGATGTAGCTGATGCGCAAGCTGTCGTCTTCCGCCGGGTGAAGTGCGAGGCTCGCCCCTGGTTGCGTGACGACCACCGGCGCGCTGACCGTCCAGACGGCGCGACGGGCCGCCTGGAGGACGCAGCCGGCCTGGCGCAAGGCCTGGACGAATTGCCCGGCCGACCCATCCAGCCCTGGCGGCTCCGGGGCGTCCAGCTCGACATAGCAGTTGTCGATCCGCAAGCCCGCGAGAGCGGCCAGCACATGCTCGACGAGGCTGACCTGAGCGGGGGGATGGCCGAGGGTGGTGCGGCGGTGCGTGCTGGTGACGTAATGGGCGCGAGCCGCGATTTGGGGGTGGTTTTTCAGGTCGGTGCGAACGAAAACGATGCCGGTGTCCGGGGGCGCTGGGCGGAAGCAGAGCCGGACATTTGCTCCGGTGAGGAAGCCGACCCCGGGGACTGCGACACTGCGGGCGATGGTCCGTTGGTAGCGATAGCTGAGCCTGCGCACGGTAGTGGCCTTCCTCGGTTCCAGGATGAGGTTCGGGCCGGTCGGGGCGCCGGGGGGTGGCGCGGGGGTCGGCGGGGCTTGGCCCCGCCGACCGCCGACCCCTCCAGCCTCAGCGCGGCGCCGGGGCGGAAACCGGCTGAATGCCGCTGCCGGGCGCCGGGTTCGACGCTTGCACCGGGAACCGCTGGTTCAACATGCTGACGATAGCGTCGCTGATGTCCATCCCCGGGGCCGCATACAACGGCATCGCCGCCCCCATCAACAGCTTCCGCTGAATGGTGGCCGGGTTGTACGGCTCGGCGGGATTGGTCGGATCGGTATAAAACAGCACCAACTCGATGTCGTAGGTCTTGGCAAACGTCCGCACCGTGTCCTCGATCTCCATGTAGAGCTGGACCGTCCAATCCCCCTGTTTCTTGGTCAGGGTCTTCTTGGCGTCCTCTTCCTTTTCCTGGAGTTCAAGCTGGAGCTTGCGGCTTTCGCGCTCGATCTGGTCGCGGCGGGCGGGGTCTTGGGTAGTCTGGTAGTCAGCCCGCAGTTTGGTGATCTGCGCCCGGATCGGTTCCAGGTATTGTTTGTCGAGGTTGCGCGTCTCCTGGGCGAGTTGTTCCTGGAACGCCTGGGCTTTTTTGTAGTGCTTGAGGACGTGGAGCATGTTGACCAGGGCGATGCGTGTGCGCAGCGGCGCGGGGGCGTTGCTGGCCGGGGCCGTCGCCGCCGGCCGCACCACTGGCGGCGCCGCCGCCGGCGGCTGCTGCGCCGCCGCCTCCATCCCCCAGCACATCGCCAGTCCCAGCGTGGCCCCCAACCCGATGCCGCAAGTCCGTTTCACGTCTCGTCTCCTCTCATGTCCCGCGACGACGGTCCCCGGTCCCGCAATCGGGGCGTCGCGCTCGGGTAGACCCGATTTCCCGTCCGTTCCCCACGGAAAGGCGAGAAGCCTTGTACTCCGCCATCCCCCTTTGGTCAAGACGAAGGGCCGCCTCGAAAGGTGGATTCCGGGCAAGGGCGGCCTGTCGGCCAGCCCCGAAGGTGCGCCTCCCCTCAGTCCGACCGGCGGGCCTGCTTTTCCAGGCGTTCAAACGCGCCGGCCAGACCGGGGCGGCGGGGTAAAAACGGCTGGGCATCCTGGGCAACCTGCAAGGCTTCGGGACGGTTTCCCTCTTGGAGGGCCAATTCCCCAGCTGCCAACAGCCAACGGAGTCGGCGATCGATTTCCACCTCACCTCCGGGGCGGTTGAGCAGCTCGCGGATCAACGGCAGGGCCGGGGCCCATTTCCCTTCGTCGAGCTGTGCTTGCACCAGGGCTTCGGTGACGGTGGTCAGGTGGCTGAGGGTGGCATTGTTTTTTCGCCATTGGGCGTGGACTTCGGACAACAGCTGAAGTCGACGCGGGCCGAGGCGGGCTTGGGCCAGGGTGCGGTCCCAGTCGCGGACCAACTCGACATTCTGCGAACGGACCACGATCTGGATCAGGGCCTCCCATCCCTTTTCCTGGACCCGCGGGTCTTCCCGGGACTGGATGCGGCGAAAGAGGAAGGCTGCCTCCGGCGGGGTGCCGCACTGGCCCAGGACGGTGGCCGCCCGACTGCGGACGCCGGCGTCGGCGTCGCGGAGGAGGAGGTCTTCGAGCCGGGCGAAAAGCCGGGCGCGTTGCGGGTCGCTCAGGGCTTGGCCGTCGCCAGCGGCCCGCCCCAAGGCCCCGACGAGGCTGAAGCGCACCGCCACCGCCGGGTCTTCCAAGGCCGCCAGCAGGCTGTCCAGGATGCTCGGATCGGCGGCGCGTTCCAAGGCCAAGGCGGCGGTCTGCCGCACCGGCTCCGACGGATGGCGCAACAGCGCCGTCAGCACCGGGCCCGCCTCCGGCACGCCGAGATTGCCCAAATCCTCGGCGGCCGCCACCACCACCTCCAACGCCGGATCGTCCAGCGCCTTCTGCAGCAGCGGCACGACTTGCGGCAGCATCGCCTGCGCCGCCGGTCCCGGGCCGCTGGCCAATTGGGCCAGGGCGTGGGCCGCCGCTGCCCGAATTGGAGGTGAGCCGTGCTGCAAGACCAGTTTCAGGTGATGAAACGCCCGCTCGTCCTGGAGCCGACCCAACGCGAGGACAGCCGGCCGTTGCACCTCCGGGTCGCTGTCGCGGCTGAGGCGTAACAGCGCCTCGGCCAGCAGCCGTTGACCAATGCCGTCGGTCACCGGCAACAATTCACTGCACCAAGAGACGGCCAAGGCGCGGATGGCGGCGTCTTCGTGATCCACCAGCGTCTGGATGTGCCCCAAGCGGTCGCCCGCGGGCAGCCGGGCATACAGCTGTTGGTGCAAGCGGACAATCTGCGCCCGGGCCCGCTCCAGGTCGCCTTCGAGGCGGCGGATGCGGCTGCGCTGGTAAGCGAGCCGATCCTCCAGCCAACGCTCATTGGGGAGATCTTTCCGACTGGCCCACCAGGTACTCCAGCGGGCCGCGTCGGTGCCGTACGGCAAGCCGGTGAGGTCGGACAGGGCGTCGGCGGCGGCACGCTGCAAGGTTTCGTTTCCGTCGCGCAACTGTTCCAGGAGGGGAACGAAGGCGGCTTTTTGGCCGCTGCGGCCGAGCGTCCAGAGAGTGGCCAGGCGCACGGGAATGTCGTGACGCGGGTCGGCGGCGATGGTGGCCAGCTGCTGTACCAGCCCGGTATCGGCGATGACCGCCAACGTCTCCGCCGCGGCTTGACGGACCGCGGGGCGGCCCGCCACTAAGCCGGTCAACAACTCCTTGTCAAAGCGGCGATCGCGGGTGAAGCGGATGGCCGACGCCAAGGCAAGGAAAATCTCCGGGGCCTCCGACTGCTTCAGGCCGTGGCGGACGATCTCCTGCGCGTCCGGCGACGGGTCCTGCACCAGGACCATCGCTGCCTGGCTCTGACCTAAGGGGTGCTGCCGATCGTGGAGCATTTCCCGCAAGCGGGGCAGATCGCCGGCCACCGCCGGGGGGGGAGCCGCAGACTGGCTCGGGAGGAGCGCGGCCAGACCCAGCCCCACGGAGAAGATGGCGGTCATAGGTAGGTCTCCCCCGACTTGCCGTAACGCCAATAAGTAGGCGGACGATAGCTTCGGACAGCGGAGGCGTCAACCGCGCTTGGCTGGGGAGTGCGCCTCTGAATTTCGGCGGGACAAGGGCGCAGTGGCGGCGGGGCGACTGATCGGTCCGCGCTCGCGCGCGGAGGAAAGAGGCTCGCACGGCACGCAGCGAACGCGAAACGATGAATCATCAGTGGGAAATGATGAATCGGAAGCACGAAACGATGAATCATCAGCGCGACATGCGGGATCGGCGGGGTGTGAGCGATAACCGCCACCTGGAGCGCGCAACCGTGCCCAAAGCGATGGGTGCACCCGAGCGGGGCGCCGCCGGGTCCGGGGAAACTGACGTGGCGACGGTCGGAGCGCGGGAGTTATAATCCCGCCCCCAGGGAGGATGGCGACCGCTCGCAGGATGCGGGCGGCACCCAGACTAAGGAGCATGGAATGTTCCGGCTGCTGTCGACGCGCCCAGGACACTATCTGCTCCTCACCCTGGTTTCGGCGGCCCTCACCTTACCTAACCTCGGCGGTCCCAGCCTGTGGGACGTGGACGAGGGCCGCAACGCCGAGGCCGCCCGGGAAATGCTCGAGTCGGACAACTGGATTGTTCCGACGTTCAACTACGAATTGCGGGTGGATAAGCCGGCCCTTCTCTATTGGCTGCAAATCGCGGCTTACCGCTGGTTTGGGATCAATGAGTTTGCCGCCCGGCTGCCGTCGGCCCTGGCGGCATGGGTGACGGTGTGCTGCGTCTACGAATTGGGCCGGGCCATGTTCAGCGCGGCCACAGGTGTCTTGGCCGGCCTGGCCTTGGCCAGTGCCGGCATGTTCTGCGCCGCGGCCCACTTCGCTAACCCGGACGCCCTGCTCACGGCCACCTCGACCCTGAACCTGACGACCTTCTGGCTGGGCCACGTTGGCGGCTGGCGCTGGTGGCCGATCCCCGCCGCGGCTTTTGCGGGCCTTGCCTTTTTGAGCAAAGGTCCGGTGGGTCTGGTGCTGCCGGCGGCCATCATCGTCCTCTATCTCTTGCTGACCCGGGGGCTGTGGCGGGCGCTGAGTGTCCATTGGCTACTCGGTCTCGGGGTGTTCCTTCTGGTGACCGTGCCTTGGTTCGCGCTAGTTACGGTGGAGACGAAGGGAACGTTCCCGATCACCTTCTTCCTGCGTCACAACGTAGAGCGCTTCCTGGCGCCGATGGAGAAGCACCACGGGCCGATCATTTACTACCCCGTGGTGCTTTTCCTCGGCTTTGTCCCATGGTCGGCCTTTTTGCCGGCCGCATTGCGGCATGCATGGCGCTGCCGGCTCCCGGACGAGCCGGCTGGCGAACGGCCGGAGAGTGCTCCGCATCGGCCGGGACTGTTCCTCTCGATCTGGGCCGGCGTTTACGTGCTCTTTTTCACCTGTTCCCAGACCAAGCTGCCGAATTATGTGCTGCCCGCCTACCCGGTCCTGGCCCTGGCGACGGCCTGGTTCCTGGACAGTTGGCGGCAGGGCCGTTGGCCGCTAGCCGACGGCTGGCTGCGCGCCTCGCTGGTGCTCTTGGCGGGGATGGGGATGGTCGCGGCGTTGGTCTGCGTGGTGGCCAGCGGCGTCGTCCCGCTGCGGGTCTTGCGGGGCCACGCTTTTCCCGAGGCCCTCTCTTGGACCCCGCTCGGCCTGATCCCCCTGCTGGGCGCCTGGCTGGGGGTCCGCTGCCTCCGCCGTCAGCAGCGCACTGAAGCCCTTTCCGCCGTGGCCGTCGGCAACATCCTCTTTGTCGGCATTCTCGCCACCGGAATCATCAGCGCCGTCGAACCTCACAAGGCGCCGCGGTCGCTCGTGGAGCGCAACCACTTGTGCCAGACCGACCGCGAGATCCGCCTGGCCGCCTATGACTACTTCCAGCCGAGCCTGGTCTTTTATGGCCGGCGGCAGGTCGAGGTCCTGCACGACGAGCTCGTCTTGCGCAGCCTGTTGCAGGGGCCGTTTCCCGCTTATGTGTTCGTGCCTGCCACCACTTGGGAGCGTTTGCGGCCACGCATGCCCGCCGACTGCCGCGTCCTGGACCAGCGGCGCGATTTCTACGTCAACCGCGACGTGGTGGTCGTCAGCAATCGCTGACCCCGGCTCAAGCCGGGGTCAGCGGCCGGTTGTTCCGGCTGTTGTAGGCGTTCTGCACATACTGCTGCAACATGCGATTGGCGTTGAAGAACGAGCCGTTGAGCGCGATGGCCGAGCGGCAGATTTGGGCGAAGGCCAGCGGCTGGCGGTAGAACATCGGGGCGATGACGAATTCCAGCTTGTTGTACAGCGATTGGGCCTCGACGGTGGCGTCGCTGGTGGCCTCGGGGGCGTCGTCGATGGACCAGCCGGTCACCCCCTCCTGGTGCCCTTCGATCCACCAGCCGTCGAGGATGCTCAGGCTCGGGACGCCGTTGAGGGCGGCTTTCATGCCGCTGGTGCCGGAGGCTTCCTGGGGTTTTTGCGGCGTATTAAGCCAGACATCGACGCCGGCGCACATCAGCTTCGCCAGCCGCAGGTCATATTCCGGGAGGTAAACCACCGGCACGTCGCCTCGGAGGTTGGCGGCGGCGGCGAAAATGCGGCGGATGAGCGCCTTGCCTCCTTCGTCCTTGGGGTGGGCCTTGCCGCCATAAATGATCTGCAAAGGGAGACCCCGCCGCGCCATCCGCCGTAGCCGCTCCGGGTCGGTGAACAGCAGGTCCGCCCGCTTGTACGGCGTCGCCCGCCGCGCGAAGCCGATGGTCAACGTGTGCGGGTCAAGCCGTACCTGACTCAGACGTTCCACCTCTTCCAGCAGCCGACGCTTCGCCTCCTGGTGGGCATGCTGGATCTCCGCCAGCGGGATGCTCACCGCATAACGCAAATAGAGATTGTCCCGCCGCCATTCGGGAATCCGCCGGTCGAAGAGCTGCTGGAACGGCTCGGTCGTCCAGGTCGGCGCATGCACGCCGTTGGTGATCGAGTTGATCGGATAGCCGGGGAACATCGAACGGGAAATCTCCCCGTGGCGCATGGCGACGCCGTTGACGTAGCGGGAGAAATACAAGGCGAGGTACGTCATGTTGAGCGTCCGTTGCAGGCAGCATTCGGACGCGGCGATCGCTTCGCCCAGGGCCGGTCCCAAGACCTGGCGGACCAGTTCCTCGGGGAACTGGTCGTGGCCGGCGGGCACCGGTGTGTGCGTCGTAAAGACGCATTGCTGGCGGATGCGGTCGGTGGCTGCCCGCACCACGTCTTTCAGGCCGCCGCTCCAGGCCAGGTCGCGGAGCAGCCCCAGCACCAGGAGGGCCGAGTGGCCCTCGTTCATGTGGTAGGTGCGAACCGCATCATGCCCCAGGGCACGGAGCATCAGCATCCCGCCGATGCCGAGAACAACCTCTTGCGCCAGCCGATAGCGGGCATCGCCTCCGTAGAGGTGGTCCGTCAACGTCTGGTCCCAGGGGCTGTTGCTGTCGATGGCCGTGTCGAGAAAATAGACAGGCACCGCATGGCCATTCAGGCCGCGGATGGTGTATTGCCATGCCTGCACGGCCACGGGGCGGTCTTCAATGCGAACCGAAACCCGTGCCGGCAAGAGGGTCAGGAACTGCTCCGGGGACCAGAGGGCGGGACTCTCGCGTTGTTGGCCCTCGGCGTCCAACTCTTGGCGGAAATATCCCTTGCGGTGCAGGAGGGTAATGCCCGCCATCGGCACTCCGAGGTCCGCGGCGGCGCGGAGCATGTCGCCGGCCAGCACCCCCAGGCCGCCACTATAGGTCGGCATGGCCGGGTCCAGGGCCACTTCCATCGAAAAATAGGCCACGCTAA
This sequence comes from Gemmataceae bacterium, assembly GCA_025055215.1. Lineage (GTDB taxonomy): Bacteria > Planctomycetota > Planctomycetia > Gemmatales > Gemmataceae > JANWYO01. The sequence continues at coordinate 13,094 of JANWYO010000324.1, read as the reverse complement.
TGGGACGCTCACTCGCACCCGTGGGCTCGATCATGGCCGCTCCTTAGAGGCGAATGTCATTGTCGGCACCAGCCAGCATATCGGCCCCTCAGGTGGCTTCCAAGCCGGGGCGTCGGCCGGGATCCCCTCGGATTTCGGCGCGGCGAGGGTGCAGCGGCGGAGAGGGATCGATCGCTGGTTGCTCGCGCGATGATGGGGAGACGCACGCTAAGCACCCAGGGAGCGGTCACGATTTACAAATTCGGCCTCGCTGCGTGTCGAGCGAACGCGAACCGACGAATCATGGGCGCGAAACGAAAAATCGGCGGCGAGGGAGGAAAAACCGTCGCCAGAAGCCCAACCCCGCCCCAAGCGGCAGGTGCACCCAAGCAACAGACGGCGGCCCAAATCGCACGGCAACAGGGCGAGCATGTGCCAATCCGCACAGGCTGACCGAAAAGGGAAGGTGGTCGACACCTCCGAATTTCGCGTTTCAGGCGAAAAAACAGCTCCCGGCAGTGGCCTTGGCCGGTGGCGGGCACGCCCGCCCGCCACCAGACCAGACTCACAGGCAGCGGCATCAGTTTTGCACAGTTTTAACATTGAGACTTGGAGATTGACCGATCCAACGGATCCCGGCGGGTGCATCATGGCCACTACCACGAAGTCGCTGCTGAGCTTGACGGCCAACGATCTCATGACCCGGGAGTTGGTGTTGCTCACCGAGGACATGCCGCTGCGGGAGGCCGCCCGTCGCCTGCTGCATCATCAGGTCAGCGGCGCTCCCGTGGTCGATGCCCGCGGGCGGTGCGTGGGAGTGCTCTCGAGTACTGACTTCCTTCGCTTGGCGGAGAAGCGGCGTGACGTCGAGCAGCCGACGGCGCCGGCGCTGCCTCAAACCTGCTCCTTTCAGGAGCGGTATCGCCGAGCCGATGGCCGCGAAGTCACGGCTTGCACCTTGCCATCGGGTGTCTGCCCCATGCAGCGGCTGGAACGCGACGCCGAAGGGCTTGTCCACATCCTGTGCCACGAGCCGCATTGCGTGCCGGTCGATTGGCAGATCGTCCCCATGGAGCAACTCCCGACCGACGAGGTGCGCTGCTACATGACGCCCAACCCGGTCACCATCCCGGCCGACGCCACGCTACGGACGATGGCCCGCGCTATGATCGACGGCCACATCCATCGGCTGATCGTGGTGGACGAGCACGGTCGGCCCATCGGCATTGTGTCGAGCACCGACCTGCTGGCGGCGGTGGCCTACGCCGAGGACGACGACTGGGCCGTCGAACCGGCCGCATGTGCCACGCTGGGACCGTGAGCCGGCGGTGGCCCGGCCACCGCCGGCGTCCTGGACGCCCACTGAGGAGGGACCAAGCGATGATGACCACGTTGACTGTGATCAAGGCCGATGTCGGCAGCATCGGCGGGCATGTTGCCCCTAGCCGTAACCTGCTGGACACTATCAGTCGTCATGTCGCCCGCGGCATGGACGACCTGATCAGCGACTTCTACGTCGCCCATACTGGCGACGACATCGCCATCCTCATGGTGCATGACAAGGGAGTCGGCCACGAAGAGATCCACCGCCTCGCCTGGGAGGCCTTCAAAGCGGGCACGGCGACGGCCCAGGAGCAAGGCCTGTACGGCGCGGGGCAAGACCTGCTCGTCGATTCGTTCAGCGGCAATGTCAAGGGCGCGGGGCCGGCGGTCGCCGAGATGGAGTTTCAGCCCCGGGCCAACGAGCCGTTCCTGATGTTCCTGGCCGACAAGACAGAGCCAGGGGCCTACAACCTTCCTCTGTACCTGGCCTTCGCCGACCCGATGAACACCGGCGGCCTCCTCCTGAGCCCGGAGATTACCAAGGGCTTCCGCTTCCGCGTCATGGACGTCAGCTACACCCACGGAGACCGGGTGATCGAGTTGGCCACGCCGGAGGACCTCTACAACCTCGCCGCCCTCCTGCGTGACAACGACCGCTTCGTCGTCGAGTCGATCTTCAGCCGGCACGATGGTGAACAGGCTGCCGCCGTCAGCACCACACGCCTGCACAATATCGCCGGCAAGTACACCGGCAAGGACGACCCGGTGATGCTCGTCCGGGTGCAGAAGAACTTCCCGGCCACTGGGGAAATCCTGGCGCCGTATGCCATCGCGCACTACGTCGGCGGCTTCATGCGGGGCAGCCACGTCGGACCGCTGATGCCCGTCAAGCACGGCACCGGGTGCAGCTATTTCGACGGCCCGCCCATCGTCAGCGGCTGGGGCTTCTGCGTCAAGAACGGCCGCCTGACCGAGCCGGTCGATCTCTTCGACCATCCGTTCTGGGATGCCGTGCGGAGCCGGGCCGCCGATAAGGCGATGGAGATGCGCCGGCAAGGCTTCTCTGGACCGGCGATGCTCCCGTACAGCGAGCTGGAATACGGTGGCATCGTCCGCATCCTGGAAAAGCTCGAGCCACGCTTCACCATCCGCGCCGCGAAAAAGGAGGCCAAGGAAACCGAACTGGTTCCCGCCTGAGCCGCGCCAACAGACCATGCGGAATCCCCCCGCTTGTGGAGCCTGGGCCGCCGGGGCCATGACCGGCGGCCCGGCTCGTTTTCGGCGGCTTGTCGCCCTCGCGTTTGCCTCGGACCCCGGCATCCGATTTGCTTTGCATCCTGGTGGGAGACGAGCGACAATCATCCCAGTCGAGGGCACAACGAAAGGGGGTTGCCATGTTTCGCCATCGAGAAGACGCGGCCCATCAGCTTGCCGCGCGTCTGCGAGGCCGCGAACTGCACGATCCCCTGGTGCTGGCGATTCCGCGCGGTGGGGTCGTCATCGGCGCGGTGCTGGCCCGCGAGCTGGGCGCTGAGCTGGATGTCGTCCTGTCCCGTAAGCTGCGGGCCCCGGGCCAGCCGGAATTGGCGCTCGGCGCCGTCACCGAGGATGGACGGGTCTTCCTCAACCCCGAGGCCCGACCCCTCCTGGAAGGGTTGGAGGAATACCTGGAAGAGGAACGGCAATTTCAGCTGGCCGAGATCGCCCGGCGCTCCCGGCTGGTGCGCGCCATTCGGCCGGCGGCGTCGGTCACGGGCCGATCGGTCATCGTCACCGACGATGGCATCGCCACCGGCTCGACCATGATCGCCGCTTTGCAGGCAGCGCGTGCCCAAGGCCCCAAGGAACTGATCGTCGCCGTCCCCGTGGCGGCTCCCGACCGCCTGGCCGAGGTGGCACGCTGGTGCGACGACGTGATCTGCCTGCTTCGCCCCCGCGACTTCTGGGCGATCGGCCAGTTCTACGAGGACTTCCAGCAAGTGGATGATGCCGAGGTGGCCCGGCTCCTGCGGGCCTCGCTGCCGCAAGGTCAGGAGGCCGCGTGCGGCTGACACCAACTGGTGCCTCCGAGAGGGAAAATCAATATGACGGCTGCCTTGTGCCTGAAAGTCCTGACCGGGCCCCACAAGGGGCAACTATTCTGCGTGCGCGACGGCCGCAGCTGCATCGTCGGCCGGGCCGCCGAGTGCGACATCTGCCTGTGCGGTGCCGAGCGCGACCGCAGCATTTCTCGGCGTCACTGTCATTTGTGGTTCATGTCGCCGGTGGTGCATGTCGCGGACCTGGGAAGCACCAACGGCACGTTCATCAACGGCCACCGGGCCGGTGATGCCGACCCCGACGCCCCGAGGCAGCTGTTTGACCCGCGGGCGGCCATCGGGTTGGCGCGCGACGGCGACATCCTCACGATTGGCGGCACGTCCTTCCAACTGCTGATCGGTGACTGCCCCGCGCCGTGCCCGGAGACCGGCCCGGCCATGCCGGTGCCCGTCGATTGCCCGCTGCGACAGGTCTTTGCCGCCAAGTGATCCGCCGGGGCGGGGCCGAGGAGCGGCCCCGCCCACGGCCCCCGCTCGCCGGCGGCTCACTTGTTGAGGAACGGCCGACTCTGCACGATCTCGTGAATCAAACTGCGGAAGCCGTAGTTCTTGCCCCGCAGGTTCGCCACGATCTGTTCGACGACCTCACGATCGGCGTAGTGGAGTTCGGCGCCGGTGGCGTAGACGAGGAGCTTGGCGACCAGGTTGCGGGCCAGCTGGTCTGGGTCTTCGAGGAGGAGCTTTTTGTAGTCGTCGATGTCTCGGAAGGTACGGCCGTCGGCGGTTTGGCCTCCTTTCTCGACATCGGGGCCCCGGAAGATCGGTCGGCCCGTGTAATTTGGCAGTTGGATCTGACCTCCTGGCGTGCGTACCGAGGCGCGGTAAAAATCTCGCCAGTTGCCGATCGGGTCGAAGGTTTCCAGGGCAAAGCCAGGCGGGTCGATGTGGTTGTGGCAGCTGGCGCACGAGGGGATGCTGCGGTGCTTGTCGAGTTGCTGGCGAATGGTGGTGGCGCCACGGATGTCCGGCTCCAAGGCGGGAATGTCCGGGGGCGGCGGCGCCGGCGGCTTGCCGATGATCCGTTCCAGCACCCACTTCCCCCGCAACACCGGTGATGTCCGCGTCCCGTCGGCCGTCACCTTCAGGATGCTCGCCTGCGTCATCACGCCGCCGCGGTGGCTCCCCGGCGGCAGCTTCACCTTGCGGAACGCCGTCCCTTCGACGCCGGGGATGCCATACAGTTGCGCCAATCGGCCATTGATGATCGACCAGTCCGAATCGACAAACTCCAGCAGGCTGCGGTCGTGCCGCAGGATCTCCTCGAAAAACAGTTCCGTCTCCTGAGGCATCGACCACAGCAACAGTCCGTCGAAGTCGCCGTACAATTGCGGATCGGGGATGGTGGCGTTGATCTGACGCAGGTCGAGCCATTGGCCGGTGAAGTTCTTGGTGAAGCGACGGGCCTTCGGGTCGTTCAACAGCCGCTCGACCTGCTGCCGAAGCACCTCGGGACGGCGCAATTCACCGCGACCCGCCACGGCAAGCAGCTCGTCATCAGGCAGGGTGGACCACAGAAAGTACGACAGCCGATTGGCCAAGGCATAGTCGTCCAGACGCATCGTACTCGCGGGCTGGGCGTCCGGTCCCGGCTCGACGAACAACAGGAAATAGGGCGAGGAGAGGATGGCCTTGTAGCCGTAGAGCATAGCATCGAAGAAGGAGTCTTTCCGGTCGAGCCGCTCATGGACCTGTTGGACGTAGGACCGCTGCACTTCCTCCGGCACGGGCCGGCGGAAGGCCCGGGGGAGGAAGGCGCGGATGAGACGTTCGGCGTCTTCCTTGGGGCGGGCCGAGGTGGGAACCAGCGGGTCGTTGTACCAGGCCTGCTCCGGGCGATCTGCCCCGATCCGAGGGGGTTGGCGCCCTTCGGCCTCGGCCTGGACCACCGACCGCGGTTTGAGTGGCGCTTCGCCGAACATCCGGCGATAGGCCGCCGGCGGCCAGGGGTCGATGGGCCCTTCGATCTCCAGCCATTCCACTCGGATTCCCGGTCCGGTGTATTCCTCGATGGGCCGCTTGAAGGCCCGAATGTCCCAGCGCGTCAGGAGGTTGACCACAAACGCCTGGCGGGGCTTGAGGTCGATCTCCACTTCGATGACTTGCGGCGGTCCGGGAGGAATGTCGCGGCAATCCCAAACGGTCGGATCGTCGCGGCTGCTGCTGTCGAGGACAAGGAAAGCAGCCGAGACCGGCTTCTGATCGGCGCCGACGGCCGACGCCAGGAGGCGGACCCGGTAGCGGCCGGGGCCGCGCACCGGGGCGGTGGCGCACAGCCCATAGCGCGGCAGCCGACTGTAGATGATCAGGGCATCGCCGTCGAGGCGGCAGCTGCGGCCCAACGTCTCGCGGAAGTTCGGACCGTACCGCGGCATGTCGCTCCCTTTCCGCCGATCCCGGACCGGGATCGGCGGATGCACCGGCACCACCGCGCGGATGGCGGCCTCGGCGGCTTCCTGGTACCGCAGCAGGTGCGTCGCTGACATCTCCAGCGCCGTGCTCACGTTGTCGAACCCGCCCGCTGAGTTTTCCTCCGGCAACAACTCCTTCAGGCGCAGCGGCATCCCTACCAGGTCAGAGACGGTGTTCTCGTATTCCGTCGCATTCAAACGCCGGATGACCACCCGCCCTTCCGTCTGCTGCCGCTTCAGCGACGCCTGGCGCAGTTCCTGATCGAGCCAGCGGGTCAGGGCCGTCACCTCCTCTTGCGGCGGGCGCTCCCGCTTCTTGGGTGGCATCTCCCCCGCCCGCAACTTGTCATGGACCTTGGCCCAGGTCTCGGCCGTGCGGGCATCGCCAAATTCGGGCCTCAGCGTGTCCAGACGGAAACCGGCGCGCTGCACGTCAGGCCCGTGACATTCCAGGCAATGGGCTTCGACGAACGCCGGCAGCCGCGGCTGAAACGAGGCGGGTGCCTCATCCGCCTGGACGATGCCGCCCGCAACCGAAATCAGAGCCAGCACGCCGATCAGTGAAGCCAACCGAGCCATCGCAGTCATCTCCCTGGGAATAACACCGTGCGGGTATTCTACGGCGGCCCTAACCCCCGCCGCAACGGTTGGGGCGGGATGGGGTGTCCCTGTAGATTTCGCTGGGGCCACGGAGCAGCGGCGGAGAGAGATCGATCGGTTCGGGCTCAGGTGCACCGGGCAACGATTGGTCGCCGGCGTCGGGTCTGAGTAGAGTGGACACGGGGAAGCGCTAAAGGGCCGGCGCCCCCAGGGAGAGAAAGCGATGGAAGTTTTCGCCGCTGTCCCGGCGAGGCGGCCGCCAGAGACGGTGCGGCGGTTGCGCTGGGGAATCCTCGGGGTGGCTCGGATCAACGAACAGCTGATTCCGGCGTTTGCCCGGGCGGCCAACGCCGAGCTGCGGGCCATCGCCAGCCGCTCGGCCGAGCGGGCGGCGGCCGCTGCCCGCTCGGCCGGTATCCCCCGGGCCTACGGCAGCTACGAGGCCCTGATCGACGATCCCGAAATCGACGCCGTCTACGTCCCCCTCCCCAACCACCTCCACGGCCCCTGGACCATGCGGGCCGCCGAGCGCGGCAAGCACGTCTTGTGCGAAAAGCCCCTGGCGCCGACGGCGGCCGAGGCCCAGCAGATCGTCGATTGCTGCCGCCAGCGCGGTGTCTGCCTCATGGACGGGTTCATGTGGCCGCACCACCCCCGCACCGCACGCCTGCGCCAGTTCCTTGACTCGGGGGGCATCGGCCCGGTGCAGCGCGTCACCGGAGCGTTCACGTTCACCCTTCGGCCGCTCGATCCCAGCAATATCCGCCTTCATCCCGAGTACGGCGGCGGCAGCCTGCTGGATGTCGGTTGCTACCCCGTCTTCGGCATCCGCTGGGCTTTCGGCTCGGAGCCGATCGCCGCCTACGCGACGGCCGTCTACCAGCACGGCGTCGATGTCGCTCTCACCGGCGTCCTCCGCTGGGCCGACGGCCGACAGGCCGCCTTCGACTGCGGCTTCACCCAACCATACCGCGGCTGGCTGGAGATCACCGGCACCGAGGGCGTGGTCTTCGTTCCCGAAATGTGGCTGCCGCCCTCGCGGGCTACCTTCGAAGTCCACCGCGACGACCAGCCCTGCGAAGAAGTCGTCCTTTCCGGGCACGACCAGATCGTGCGCATGATTGAGGATTTCGGCAAAGCGGTGCTCGAGGGCACGCCGGTGCATCCTCCGCCGGAAGAAGCGGTGAAGACCCTCAGGGTGCTCGACGCCCTGGCAGCCTCGGCCCGCGAAGGCCGCGAAGTGGCCATCGCCTGACCGCCAGGCGGTCCCTTTCCGGAGATACCCCATGAACCCCCGCTGGATCGCCGAGCGGATGAGCCACATCGAAGCCTCCGGCATCCGCAAGATCTTTGAGCTGGCCCGGAGCGTGCGCGACCCGATCAACCTCAGCATCGGCCAACCGCACTTCGACGTGCCGTCGCCCATTAAGGATGCCGCCCAGGCGGCCATCGCCGCCGGGCGCAATGCCTACACCCTGACCCAGGGGATCGCCGAGCTGCGGGCCAAGCTCTCGGCCCGCATCCAGCAGCGCTACCCGCATCCCGACCGCGAGGTGCTCGTCACCAGCGGCACCAGCGGCGGCCTGGTGCTCGCCTTGTGTACCACGGTCAATCCCGGTGACGAAGTCATCTTCTTCGATCCCTACTTCGTCATGTACCCCAGCCTGGTCGCCTTGGCCGGCGGTGTGCCCGTGGTCCTCGACACCTATCCCGATTTCCGCATCGACGTCGACCGCCTCCGTTCCGTCGTGTCGCCGCGCACCAAGGCGATCATCGTCAACACGCCTGCCAATCCCACCGGCGCCGTTCTCGACCCCGAGTCGCTCCGCGACCTCGCCCAACTGGCACGCGAGCGTGACATCCTCCTGATCAGCGACGAAGTCTACAGCGCCTATTGCTACGATTCCCCGTTCGTCAGTCCCGCCCAGTTCAACCCCGACGTCCTGGTGCTCGACGGCTTCAGCAAGACGTACAGCATGACCGGTTGGCGACTCGGCTTCGCCCACGGTCCCCGGCGGCTGATCGACGAGATGGCCAAGCTCCAGCAGTTCACGTTTGTCTGCGCCCCGAGCATGGTGCAATACGCCGGCTTGGCCGCGCTCGACTTCGACGTCACGGAAATCGTCGCCGACTACCGCCGCAAACGCGACCGGGTCTGCGCGGCCTTGCGCGACCGCTTTGAGCTGGTTGAGCCCGGCGGGGCGTTTTACGTCTTTCCCAAGGTTCCGTGGGGGAGCGGCAGCGAGTTCGTCACCGAGGCGATCCGCCACAGCCTGCTCGTGATTCCCGGCGCCGCCTTCAGCCGGCGTGACACGCACTTCCGACTCAGCTTCGCTGCCGATGACCGCACGCTCGACCGCGGCTTGGAGGTGTTGGACCGGATGGCGCGGCGCTAAGCTCTGCGAAGCCAGGGACCGCCGGCGCTTCCCGCGCGGAAATTTCCGGCGCCTGAGGGTGGCGGCGGCGTGTTCAGCTTCGGAAGAAACAGGGTCGCCGGACGGCGGGATTCAGTCGCGTCGAAAGCGGAGGTCTTCGTCGAGCCGCTCCAGCGCTTCCCGGGCGTGCTGGGCGATCTCCAGGTCCTCCGCCTCGGCAAGCTCATCAACATCGGGCCACAAAAGAACCAATCCCTCGGCCGCGATCGCCTGGATCGCTTCGTGGCGGCGTTGGTGGTCGGTGCTGGCCAGGGCCGCCCGAAACCATTGCAACGCCTGACACTCCCCGAGCCGCGCCAGGGCCGCTCGGGCGGCCCGGCGCACGTCGGAGTTGCCGTCGCGCAGGGCCTGGCGCAGACAGCGGAGGACTTCGGAGCGGTCCCACGGTTCCCACCAGCCCAGGCTGGCCACCGCGGCGACTCGGTAGGTCGGGTCCCAGTCCAGGGCCGCGAGTGTAAGGAAGCCTTCCGTTTCGGGCGAGGCGTGGCCGCGCAGCGCCCGCAGAATGCCGGCGTAAGGAACGTCCGCCGGGACCGAGGGCCGACGGGGCGGCGTCGAGCGCGGCTTGCACAAGGCGCGCTGATCCATCGGCAGACGAGTGGCGGCCCAGCGCCGCAAAGCGGGACCAACCTGGGGATCACGCGACCAGGCCAGCACCTCCAGGGCCAACTCCGCGTGCGGATAGCCCGGCTGCTGCAACCACCGGAGCACCACGTCTCCCGCCTCGGCCCGGAGGTCGTGCAACGCCCGTAGGATGTCCGGGTGCTCGGCCGGCGGGGTGGCCGCCAGCAGGCGAGGCAGCTCCTCGCGGGCTTCCGCCAGATAATCCTCCAAGACCGGTTCCAGGGCCGCCAACCGGGAAATCTGCCAACTGAAGGCTTCCTGCTCGGACACGTCATCCGCGATCAGCCGCTCGGCGTGCGGAGCACGCCGCAGCTGCCGCAGTGCCTCGACGAACACGCGCACCACCAGCGGGTTGGTCCGCTCGGGCCGATGGTCCCAAAGCCGTTCGACCGCTTCGCCGAGTCGGCCCTCGGTGATGACGTGTGGCTGCACGCCGTACCGCAGCCCTTCGAGCGCCCGATGCAGCACCCGCAATGCCGCCTGACCCAGCGGGGCGTTCACGTCGCGCAGGTAGCTGGCGAAGCCGAGGAAACAGACGGTCTCCGCCGCCAGGAAATGGCCCAAGGGGATGTCATCGGCGGCGCAGCGGAGCAGGTGGGGCAGGCTCTGAGGACGATTCAGGCTTCGCAGCCCGCTCGCCAGGTCGATCCAGTACCACGACTGCTCGAGCTGATCGTCGGTATGACGGCGGAGGAGTTGGCGTTCGAGGATCTGACCGGCATCGTCGGTCCCCAGCTCGGTGAGGGCCCGGACGTGGACGACAAAGTGCGTCCCCGGGCGAAGGCTTGCCTCGACCGCGTCGATCTCGCCGCGCTCCAGGAGGGAGCGGAAGCGCTGCTTGGCGGTTTCCACGGCGTCTTCGCTCAGCTGCCCTCCTTGGAAGAGGTCGAGGTGCTGGCGCGTCACGGGCGAGAGCACGCCACCCACGGCGGGTCGGCGGTAGAGGCGCCGGCCCACGAGGATGCCCGCCATCAAGGCAAGCCCCAACAGGACCGTCATGACGACCAGGGTGACGAGGAGAGGATCCATAGCGGGTGCCAACCGCGCGTCTGGGCCGACCGCTGCCCGGGCCGACGGCCGCGCTCGCCCGAAGGCGGCGCCCAGCCGGTTCAACTCCTCAGCTGACCATCGCCATACACTACATATTTGTACGTCGTCAGCTCCTGCAAACCACACGGCCCGCGGGCGTGCAACTTGTCGGTGCTGATACCGATTTCTGCCCCCAAGCCAAACTCATAGCCGTCGTGGAGCCGGGTGCTGGCGTTGATCAGCACGGCGGCGGAATCGACGGCGGCGGCGAAGCGCCGCGCCGCCGGGAGGTCGCGGGTCACGATGGCGTCGGTGTGCCCGGAGCCGTAGTGGTTGATGTGCTCGATGGCTTCCTCCAGGTCGGCGACCACCTTGATCGAGAGGATCAGGTCGAGGTACTCGGCGGCGAAGTCGTCGTCGCTGGCCGCGGTGATGTCGGGCAGGATGCGGCGGGTCTCGGGGCAGCCGCGCAGCTCGACGCCGTGCGCCTGCAAGGCTGCCGCGGCGCGGGGGAGAAAAGCGGCGGCGACGGCCCGATCGACCAGCAGGCTCTCGGCGGCGTTACAGGTACCCGGCCGCTGGCACTTGGCGTTGACCAGGATCCGCTCGGCCAAATCCAGGTCGGCAGCCGCGTGCACGTACACATGGCAGTTTCCCTGATAATGCTTGAGAACGGGCATGGTTGCCTCAGCAGCGACCCGGCGAATCAGGCTTTCGCCCCCGCGGGGGATCACGAGGTCGATGTAGCGGTTGAGGCGCAACAGCCGGCCAACCGCCTCGCGGTCGGGCGTCGTCACCAGCTGCACGGCGTCAGGGGGCAGGCCACACTCCCGAAGCTTCTCCTGCAACAGGCGGTGGAGCGCCCGGTTGGAGTGCAGGGCCTCTTTGCCGCCGCGGAGGATGAGGGCGTTGCCGCTCTTGACGCACAAGCCGGCGGCATCGACGGTGACATTGGGCCGCGACTCATAAATGAAGAGGATGACCCCCAGGGGGACGCCCACCTTGAGGACCAACATGCCGTTGGGGCGGACGTTGCTGTCGAGCACGCGGCCGATGGGGTCCGGGAGGGCGGCGACTTCGCGCAGGCCGGCGGCGGCGGCGGCCAGCCGCGGCGGTGTCAGCCGCAAGCGATCGACTTGCGCGGGGGTCAGTCCGAAATCCCCGGCCGCGGCGAGGTCGCGGGCGTTGGCATCAAGAAGGGGCCCAGCTTCGGTTTCTAGGGCCTGGGCGGTTTGCAGCAGGAATTGGTGGCGAGCTGCTCCGCGAGCAGTCGCCAAGGCCCGGGCCGCCGCCCGGGCCTTGCGGCCCAACTCCTCGCAGTAGGCCGTTAACTCCGACCCGCTCACCGTTGTTGCCGCCCCCTCGTGCATTCCGCAGTGTCCTCCTCGCTCGACCGATATGTCGCCGGGTTCCAACCTCCCACCTGGCACCAGCACATCAGGGGACGCGCAAGCCGCCCAGGCTCGGCTCGCCTGGGCGCTCCGCCGGAAGGGTCACCAGGCGGAACGTCCCCGACCGCGGCGGGTTCTGCGCCAGTTGGAAGTCCTTGGGCAATTGTAGCCGCAGCGGCTCGTCGGCGTACAACGCCGCCTCGTATTTTCCGCTGGTCAGGTCGATGAATGCCAGCACCGCCGGCGGCTCGCTCGTCACGGGGCCGATGACCTTGAGGGAGATTTTGCCGGCCCGCTCCCCCTCCCATTGCGGTCGCAAGGGGAAGTTCGCCGGGCAGAGAAACTGCACTGGGACGTCGGTCAGCTCGTAAATTTTCTGACGCGGTCGCAGCGTTACCTGCACCGCGACGCTGCCTGGCTGCGTGCGGATGGGTCGCCCTTCTAACTCCTTAACCAGCGGAACCTGGCCGGCCGACACCACCTCTTGCAAGGCATCCCCCTCGGAACGGAGCGGCAGCGAATAAGGCTGAGTCGGCACCGCCCGGACGCGGTCGAGGATTTCCTGCGGCCCACGGACGACCACCGAGGCGGGCTCCAGCGTCACTTGGCCGACGCGCTCTTCGGAGATGTTGTCCAGGCGCACCGGGAGCCGACGCTCCACGATCTTGCGGAGTGTCACGGGGATGGCATTGCGGCCCTCGACGACGTGCGCTTGCACTCCGGGGGGTGGGTGGATGTCGCTGGCGTCGATGCGCACGGTGTCGAGGTAGCGGATTTCGCCCTGGCGCTCCTCCGGGACGGTAAGGGTGATGCGGACACTCAGTTCGCCGCGCTGCAAGGCGCTGCGCAGCTCCCGCATGCGCGACGGCGGGCCACTGAACGACGCCACCACCTGGCTCGGACCGGTCACCTCCAGGTCATACGTGTCAGCTTGGCCGGACGCCAGGCTGATGCTCACCGGGATCGGCACATTGTCGAGCATTTCCTGGTCGCGGCTGCGGGCGTACAGCCAGACGAGGAAGGCCAAGGTGACGGCAACGGCGGCGGAGAAGAGGCGATCGATCATGATTCGGCGTCCCGACAAGGACGTGATGAGGCCCGCGGTGGTGGGGCCCCCCCGGGGGGGGGCGCCCCCCCGACAGCCCCCCGGGGGACCCCGCCCCCCCACCCCCCCCGGGGGGGGGGGAAATAAGCCCGGACACCCCA
>JANWYO010000089.1 GCA_025055215.1 Gemmataceae bacterium | reverse complement strand
ACACCCTGACCACCGGGGCCAACCACAGCTCGACCACCTTCTCCGGAGTCATCAGCGGCTCGGGCGGCCTGACCAAGATCGGCACCGGCACCCTCACCCTCTCCGGGGCCAACACCTACACCGGCACGACCTCCATCAATGCCGGCACGCTGCGAAATGGCGCGGCCAATGTCATTGACGATGCCAGCCCCGTGACCATCAATGCCGGAGCCGTCTACGACCTGGCCAATTTCAACGAGAGCATCGCCTCGCTGGCGGGCTCCGGCGCCGTCACCTTGGGCAGCGGCACGCTGACTACCGGGCTGAATGGCTCCTCGACGATCTACGCCGGCGTCATCAGCGGCTCGGGCGGCCTGACCAAAACCGGCACCGGCACCTTCGTCCTTACCGGCGCCAACACCTACACCGGGGCCACCACCATCAACCAGGGCGTCCTGCAAAACGGCGCCTCGGGCGTCATCGCCGACACCAGCGCCGTCACCATCGCTCTTGGCGCCACGTACGACCTCAACAACTTCAGCGAGACCATCGGCTCGTTGGCCGGGTCCGGCAATGTCGTCCTCCAGGGCAACCTGACCGTGGGTGGCAACAACTTGTCCACCACCTACAACGGTGTCGTCTCGGGCAACGGAAGCTTCACCAAAATCGGCAGCGGCACCCTGACGCTGACGAACACGCACTTCTATACCGGAAGCACAACGATTAACGGCGGTACCCTGGCAATAACCGGCACCTTAATGGCCACGAGCGGGGTCACGGTCAACAACACCGGCACCCTGGCGGGCACCGGCTCCGTCAACAGCCCGGTCGTGGCCAACAGCGGCGGCACCGTCGCCCCCGGCGTCGGCGGCCCGGGCATTCTGAATACCTTCACCACCACCTTCGCCACCGGCTCGACGTTCAACGTCACCCTCAACGGCACCACGGTCGGCAGCCAGTACGACCAGCTCAACGTCACGGGCACGGTCACCCTGGGCAATGCCACGCTGACCGGCACCCTCGGCTTCTCCCCGGCGGTGGGCGACACGTTCACGATCATCAACAACGACGGTACCGACCCGGTCAACGGCACCTTTGCCGGACTGCCCGAAGGGGCGTTGGTGACGATTGGCAACCGGCGGTTCAAGATCTCCTACGTGGGCGGCACGGGGAACGACGTGGTGCTGACGGCCCGGAAGCCGGACGTCGTCGGCATCATCGCCACCGGCACCGATGGCCCGGCCACCTCGCACGTCCGCGTCTTCGACGCCGGAACGCTGGTCGAGAAATTCAGCTTCTTCGCCTATCCGGGGTTCATGGGGGGTGTGCGCGTCGCGGTCGGCGACGTCAACGGGGACGGCGTGGCCGACATCGTCACCGCCCCTGGCCCGGGCGGCGGCCCGCACGTCCAGGTCTTTGACGGCAACAACGGTGGCCTGCTAAATGGCTTCATGGCTTACGCGCCCACGGTCACAAACGGCCTGTTCGTGGCCGTCGGCGACGTCAACAACGACGGCTACGGCGACATCATCGTCGCCCCGGACCAGGGCGCGGCCCCGCATGTGGTGGTGATCAGCGGCTTCAACTACTCGCTGATCCACAGCTTCTATGCCTTCAGCCCGGCCTTTACCGGCGGCGTCCGCGTCGCCGCCGGCGATACCAACGCCGACGACCACGCCGACATCGTGGTCGGTGCCGGTCCCGGCGGCGGCCCCCACGTCATGGTCTACAACGGTCCCAACCTCGCGGTGCTGGCCAGCTTCTTCGCCTACGCCCCGTCGTTCACCGCCGGCGTCTTCGTCGGCGTGGGCGACGTCAACGGCGACGGCTACGGCGACGTCCTCACCGGGCCTGGCTTCGGCGGCGGCCCGCACCTCCGGGTCTTCAGCGGCGTTAATTACACCCAGCTGCACAGCTTCTTCGCCTTCCCGCCCGGCGTCCCACCGCAACCGCTGGTCAGCAACTCGGTCTACCAGAGCGGCCTGCGGGTTGCCGCCGTCGATGTCAACGCCGACGGCCGCATGGAAATCCTCGCCGCCCCAGGCAAGGGGTATCAGCCCAAGGTGCGTATCTTCGACGGGCTGTCGCTGGCGCTGATCGACGAGTTCTTCGCCTACAGCCCGACGTTCCAGAACGGCGTGTTCGTCGCTGGTCAGAACGCCTCGTAATCGGCCCGGGCGGGCCGCTCGACGATCGGCCCCTGGCCACGCCCCGCGACCTGACGGTCGCGGGGCGTGGCCCTCATTGTCCCAGGTGCCGTCGGAAGAACCGGGCAATCCGCGCCCAGAGTTGCTCCGTCACGACCGGCTCGGGCACCATGTGGGTCAGGCCCGAGAGAGGCAGCAACTCGAAATCCTTGCCGGCCCGAAACAGGGCGTCGGCCAGCTTGAGCGAGTGTTGGAAGTAGACGTTGTCGTCGGCCGTGCCGTGAATGATGAGCAAAGGCCGGGACAGGTGGGGCGCATAACTGAGGAGCGAAGCCTCTTTGTAGGCGGCGGCGTCGGTGGTCGGCAGGCCCAGGTAGCGCTCCGTGTAGTGCATGTCGTAGTCGAGCCAGTCGACCACGGGAGCCCCGGCGACGGCGGCCCTGAAGACGTCGGGGCGGCGGAGCACCGCCAGGGCCGCGAGGTAACCGCCGAAAGACCATCCGACGATCCCGACGCGACTGATGTCCAATTCCGGGAAGCGCTGGCCGAGGGCCTGCAGCCCGGCGACCTGGTCGTCGAGGGGCACGGTAGCGAACCGGCGGTGGATGGCTCGCTCCCAATCGCGGCCGCGGCCTGGCGTGCCGCGATTGTCCAGCGCCACCACGACAAAGCCCTGGTCTGCCAGCCACTGCCGCAGCAGCTGCCGCGGCATGGCCGCGGTGACGTGGTTGTGCCCCGGCCCACCGTAGACATCGACCACCACGGGATACTTCCGCTTGGGGTCGAACTGCCGCGGCCGAACCACCACGGCGTGGAAGCGGGGGTTGGAGCCGACCGTCACCATTTCGGCCCTGGGGGTCAGCGGCGGCGACAGAGCGACGCTCGGCAACGCCGCCACCAGGTTGCCATCGGCCTGGTGGACCGTGCTCCGGGGCATGACATCCGGCTGCACCGATTGCAGCACGAAGAGGGAATGATCGCGGGCCACCACCGCCGAGTGGATCCCGACGGCGTGCGTCAGGGCGGTGGGCGGGCTGCCGTCGAGTCGGAGGCGAAAGATCTGGGCCTGGGTGGGGTCACTGCTGGCCTGGTAGATGATCTCGCCTTTGGTCGGGTGCACGTCGATCAGGCTGCGGAAGCCCGCGTCGGGCGGGACCAGGGTGCGCCGGAAGGCCCCGTCGGGGCGGCGCCACTCGAGAGAGGGCCCTCCGTCACGCTCGCTGACCCAGAGGAAGCCCTGGTCATCGGGCAGCCAGCGCGGCACGCCCTCGGGGAGGTTCACCCAGGCCGGATCACGCTCCTGGAGCAAGGGCTGTGTCTGGCCGGTGGAGGGATCGACCCGAAGGAGGAGCAGCTGCCGTTGGTCGCGCGACTGGACGAGGATCGTCAAGGGACCGTACTCGCCCCAATCAACGCGGGCCAGGTAAGGGTAGGCTTTCGAGTCCCAATCAACCCAGGTGGTCTGGCCGCCCTCCACCGACACCACGCCCAAGCGGACGACGACGTTGTTCTTTCCCGGCCGCGGATAGAAGAACGGTTGCGGCGGCCGACCCGGCTGGGCCGGGTCGGCGACGTACCAGGTTTCCACTTGGCTGGCATCCGCTTCTTCATAGGCGATGAAGCGGCTGTCGGGGGACCACCAGTAGCCGCTGAAACGTCCCATCTCTTCCTGGGCGACGAATTCGGCCAAGCCATGGCTTTTCACCGCGGTGCCGCCGGTGGTCACGGCCCGGGCTTGGTGAGTGTGCCGATCCAGGACCCAGACGTCATAATCTCGGACGTAGGCGATTTTTCGGCCGTCGGGGGCGAACTTGGGGTCCACGATGGTGCCCGGGCCGGTGTCCAAGTCGCGGACCTTGCGGGTCGTGCGGTCGAGGAGGTAGAGGCGCCCGGAGAGGGTGAGAAGGACGTACCGCCCGTCGTCGGAGAGTTGGAAATCAGCGAACCCCCTGGCGCTGAGGCGCATCCGCTCGCGTCGGGCCTTTTCCTCTGGCGAGAGAGTTTCCTCGGCCCCTTGGAGCAGCCCCGCCGGCGTCACCAGCTCGCGGGTGGCCTGGGTGGCGACATCGAACTCGTACAGATTCATCACCGCGGAGCGCGGCGGCGAGCGGAGGAAGAGGACCGCCCGGCCGTCGGGGGTCGGCTGGGGGCGGACAGGCCGGCCGAGCATGAAACCGCGAGTTTCGGCATAAAGCCTTAGGAAGCCGACCTCGCCGACGGTCTCGGGGCCGGTTTGGCCGACGGACAAGAACAGTCCGCAGCTGATAAACAAAAGCGTCGCGTTCATGGTGGGGAGGATAGCACGAACCGCGGCGGAATCCAAACCCCTCGTTCGCCGCCGGGCCGGCCACGGCGGTGGGCCTCGAAGTCAGCCGGGGGGCGGGCCCGGTCCAGCGGGTTTGCGGCCGGGCGTCCACCACGGCCAGGCTGACGACGGGCCATGCAGAAAAGGTATAATGAAGCCATGCAGCTACCGGGCGTGACCACGGTCTGTTTTGCGGCGAGCTACGCCTTGGCCCTGGGGCTGGAGCTGGTCCAGGTCCTGTGGCCGCGCCAGGCTCTGCGCCTGATCGCCCTGCTGTGTGGGGGAGCGGGACTGCTGGCGCAGACGTTGTTTCTGCTCGTCCAGGTGCCACGGCTGGGGCTGGAATCGCCGGCCGGCTCGATCCTGCTGATTGCCTGGATCCTGGCGATTTTCTACCTTTACGGTGCCATCCATCATCGGCAATTCGCCTGGGCGATCTTCGTGCTGCCGCTGGTGCTGGGTCTGATTGGCGTGGCGACGCTGGCGCCGGTGGATGATCCCAGCGATACTACCTGGGGAGACCTGCTGACCAACCTGCGGGGAGAGAAGTTCTGGGGGTTGATCCACGGCGGTCTGTTGCTGTTGTCGGCCGTGGGCGTGTGTGTCGGATTCGTGGCGAGCGTCATGTACCTTTGGCAGGCGCACCGGCTGAAGGCGAAGGTGCCGCCGCGGCAAGGAATCCAACTCCTGAGTCTGGAACGACTCGAAGCGATGAATCGGCGGGCGATCGTCCTTGCCTTTCCCTTGTTGACGGCTGGGGTATTCCTGGGGGCGATCCTGCTGGTGCAGCGCTCGGCCCAGCTGCGGGGCTGGACCGATCCGCGGATCATGGGCGCCTGTCTGCTGTGGCTGGTCTTCGCCATCCTGCTGTACCTGCGCTACGGCTACCATTTGCGTGGCCGACGGATCGCCCAGTGGACCATCGCCGCCTTTCTGTTGTTGTTGGTCACGCTGGCCTCGACGCACACCACGGTGCAAGGGGGCAGCCCATGATTCTCGGTCTGGTCGGCTGTAGCTACCGCACCGCCCCGGTTGAGCTGCGCGAGCGCTTGGCCTTTGACAGCGGCCGGCTGGAGGCCGCCCTCGCCGAAATCAGTGCCCGCTACGGTTGCGAGGTGGTCATCCTGAGCACGTGCAACCGCGTGGAGTTGTACCTCGCGCGGCTGAGCGGTCCGGGGCGCTTCGACATCGAACTGTTCACCGAGTTCTTGGCCGAGTTTCATCAGGTGCGGGTCGCGGAGCTGCGACCGCACATGTACGAACACCACCAGCACGATGCCGTGCGGCACCTGTTCCGCGTGGTTGCCGGTTTGGACAGCATGATCCTGGGCGAGGGCCAGATCGCGGGGCAGGTCAAGCGGGCCTACGAGGTGGCGCAGAAGTTGGCCACGGTCGGGCCGCTGCTGCACACGCTCTTCCAACACGCGCGCTTCGTCGCCAAGCGGGTCCGCAGCGAGACAGGGATCGCCCAGGGACATATCTCGGTGTCAGCCGCCGCCGTCGATTACGTCCGGCAGGTCTTCGACCACTTCGACGACAAAATCGTGCTCGTCATCGGCGCCGGCAAGATGGGGGAGATGACGTTGCGGCACCTGCGGCTGTTGAAGCCGCAGCAGATTTGGGTGACGAATCGCAGTCCCGAGAAGGCGGAAGCAGTGGCCCGCGGCTGCGGCGGGATCCCGATTCCGTGGGAGAAACTGGACGACGCCCTGGTGCAGGCCGACATCGTCCTGAGCACCACGGGCGCCTCGGAACCGATCGTCACTCTGGAGCGTTATCGCCCCATCTGTGACCGTCGTTCCCGGACCCTGGTCGTCCTCGACATCGCCGTTCCCCGCGACTTCGATCCCCGCATCCACGACGGCGACCGCACCTGTCTGTTCAATATCGACGACTTGAAGCACATCCGGGAACAGACACTCCACGAACGGCTGAGGCATGTGCCGGCCGCCGAGAGCATCGTCGAGCACGAGCAGCGGCGGTATTGGAAGGAATGGGCCCGGAAGCGTCATGGCCCGATCATCGCCCGTCTGACCCAGGATTTTGAAAGCAAGCGGCAGGCCGTCGAGCGTCAGCTGTACCAACGGCTCAAGCACCTCCTGAACGGGCAGCTGACCGAAACCGTGTGGGCGGAGATCCGAGGAGCGTTGCGGCTGTACCAGAACCAATGCCTGCACGGGCCCATCTCCGCGCTGGCGGAGGAGGGCCCGGGAACCAGTCAGCACACGCTCTTGGAGGCCCTGCGCAAGTTGTTCCGGTTGCACGAGTGAGGGCGACCGGCGACCGCCCCGGGGTGGGGCGTCGCGAACGGGGGATTTTCGACAACCGTGCCAATCCGTTGCTCGGCCATTCTCGTCGATTAAGGTGGAAGCATGAGCAAGCGCGGCGCGAGAGTGACTGTCCGGCCGGCGGCGAGTGCTCCGGGAGCAGCGTCCGCGGAGGACACTCTTGTCCGCTGCTTCAACGAGTTGCGCGACGACCTGGTGAGCACGCTGTTTTACTTGCTCGGCAACGCGGAGGATGCTCAGGACGCAGCGCAGGAAACCTTCATGAAGTGCTGGCGGGCCCGGCTCAGCCTGCCCGAAATCCAGAACCTTCGGGCCTGGATTTTTCGCGTAGGGCTGAACACCGCCAAAGACTTGCAGCGGAGTGCCTGGCATCGCCGGGCCCGGCCGCTGGTAGGGGATCAGGTCATGCGACTGAGTCAACATGCCCCGCCGCAGGATGCGCTCGAACACGAAGAATCGCTGGAACAGGTTCGGCGAGCGATCCTCGAGTTGCGACAGGAGGAAAAGGAGGTTTTCCTCCTGCGGCAGAATGGCGACCTCACGTACGAGCAGATTGCCGAGTTGCGGAACAGCCCGGTCGGCACGGTGAAGACCCAGATGCGCAGCGCCCTGCAAAAGTTGCGCAAAGTCCTGACCTGAGTTCCTGCCCAATTGCCGGGAACCTCGGCGGCCCCCGCCGTCGAGACACCCGGTTGGCGATGGACGACGGCCCCCGCTGATGCCGGGAGGATGCCATGCGAAGCTGTGAACACTACCAAAACCTTCTGCTCGATTGGCTGTACGACCTGGTGGACGAAGCCGAACGGCAGGAGTTGACGACTCATCTGGAATCCTGTGCCGCATGCCAGGCGGCCCGCCGGCGAGTGGAGCGGCGGCAGCAGCTGCTGGCCCTGGCAGCGCGGCACGAATTTCCCAATGTGCGCTTTGAAGCCCCGGCCAGCGCCGAACCGGCCACCATTCCCCTGCCGCTTGCTGGGCGGAGGCGGCGGCCGCTCAAGTGGGCGCTGGCGGCCAGCATCGCGTTGGTCTTGACTTCCGCGGCCAGCTGGGCCGTCGTTCACTGGCATGACGCCAACCGGAAGGCCGAGTGGGAAGTGGCCGCCGCCCTCAACCACTACGAGAGCGTCCGGGCCCAGCTGGACACTCTTCGGGCCGAGCGGCAGGCCCGGCTCCAAGCAAGCCACGAGCAACTGGCCCGGGCCCAGCAGGAGCTGTCGGAGCTGAATCGGGAACTGGAGCGGAAGCAAGGGGAGGCCGAGCGAGCCCTCCGGGCTCGGCGGCGCTACGTGGCCATCGTCAGCGACGGAACCATTCAAGCCGGCGCCGCCAACGAGTACCACATCGAAACCCGCGACCTCGACAACCACGCCGTCCCCGCGCAGCTCGATGCCCGGGTCGTCGATCGCTCCGGGAAGGTGTTGTACGAGGAAAAGAACATCCACAGCCACGGGAAATATCGGCTTTCCTTGCCGCGAAACCTGGAGGTTAAACCCCAGGAGGAACTCTATCTCGAGGTGGTCGCCCGTGGTGACGAAGGGCCCCAGGCACAAGTCCGCGAGCGGCTGAGGTTGACCCGGCCGGTCTACCTGACGCACCTGGTCACCGACAAGCCGATGTACCAGCCCGGACAGACCGTCCATTATCGCTCCTTGACCCTGGAGCGCTTCACCCTCAGCCCGGCCGCTGAGGATTTGTTCTTGGATTTCACCATCACGGACCCCAACGGCAATGTGATCCACAGACACTTCGGCAACAGCCGACTCGTCGACAGTCAGCAGCGCGAAGTCCTGGGGCCTGACCGGAAACCGATCCGGGGGATCGGGGTGGGTGAATTCACCCTGCCGGCCGATCTCCCGGGGGGCGAATACACGCTCACAGTGACTGAGGCGCGGGGCCGGTTCCAGCCCGAGAAGCGGAAGTTTCTCGTGCACCAGTATCAGATGCCCCGTCTGGACAAGACCCTGGAGTTTGCGCGGAGTTCGTACGGTCCGGGGGAGGAGGTCGTGGCCGTTGCCAGGGCGCAGTTAGCAGGTCAACGCGACAAGCCGCTGGCCGGCATCCCGGTGGTGGTCACCATCCAGATTGACGGCCAGACCTATAACGCCCGGGGAGAAAAGGCCGAGGAAAGCGGGTTGCAGCTGAAAACCGATGCCTCCGGCAGCGTCCATCTCCGCTTCCGATTGCCGGCCCAGATTGAGCGCGGCGATGCCATCCTGGCCGTGCGCTTCGACGACCGCGGCGGCCCGGAAACGATCCTTCGGCCGATCCCGGTGGTGGTCAAGAAACTGCTGATCGAGTTCTTCCCCGAGGGAGGCGACCTGGTGGCGGGCGTGCCCAACCGAGTCTACTTCCAGGCCCGAACGATGCTCGGCAAACCCGCCGACGTGCGTGGCCGAATCGTCGGCTCGGACGGTCGCACCGTGGCCATGGTCGAGACGTTGAGCGATCCGGTCCAGCCCGGGGCCAACCAGGGAATGGGCAAGTTCACGTTCGAGCCCGTGGCCGGGGTCAGCTACCAGCTGCGCCTGGAGTCGCCCGCCGACATCGAGGGAACGTTTGTGCTTCCTCCGGTCAAAAGCGACGGCACGGTCCTGAGCGTGCCCACCGGCGTGACGAGCGACCGCGAGCCGATCCGTGTCGTGCTGCATAGCGTCGAAAAGGATCGTTGGCTGCTGGTGGGGGCCTATTGCCGCGGACGGCTCTTGGACCAGCAGCGGGTGCAGGCCCGCAAAGGGATGGCGACCGAAGTGCTGTTGAAACCCGAATCGGGCGTCGGGGGCGTATATCGCATCACGGTGTTCGAGGAGCACCCCTCGGTCGAGCAGTCGCCGCCTTATCTCGTTCCCGTGGCGGAACGGCTGGTCTATCGCCAGCCCGCCGGTCGGCTCAACCTCGAGGTCAAGCCCGACAAGCCCTACTATGTGCCGGGGGACACGGTCAAGCTATCCTTCAAGACCACGACCGAGACGGGCGACCGGGCCCCGGCCGTGCTGATGGCAGCCGTTGTGGACAAGAGCTTGCTGACCCTGGCGGACGAAAAGACGGCCCGGACGATGCCGACTCACTTCCTGCTGACGACGGAGGTGCGGAAGCCCGAAGACCTGGAACACGCCGACTTCTTCCTGACCAACCATCCCAAGGCGGCAGAGGCGCTCGACCTGTTGTTGGGGACGCAAGGCTGGCGCCGGTTCGCGGAACAGGATCCCGGGCAGTTCTACAAACAACATAAAGAAGACGCCGAGCGAGTCCTGGTGACCATCGGCCAGATGTCGCCCCAGCTCCGGCCGGAAAACGCGTACGCCCAGGCGCGTGCCAAAGTGGCCGAGGAATTCGCGCCAAAGTTCCAGGAACTCCAGCGACGAATCGCGCGGCATGCCGAGGCCATCGAGGCAATCCGTAAGGACCCCGACTTGGCGGTCAAGGAACACGAGCTGGTGGTGGAGATCGAGGAGGCTCGGTCGGCGTATCGGGCCGCGGTTGGGGCCTTAGCCGACCGCGAGGTAGCCTCGCGGCTGGAGGTGCGCCTCGCCACCTTGGCGGCGGCTGCCGTCCTGTTGCTGGTCGGGCTCTCCGTGCCCGTCCGGGCTTGGCTGCGCCGTGACCATCACCCCTCCAGCCTCAGCTTGGCCGTCGGCGCTGCGTCCTTGGCCCTGTGCGCCGTTTTGCTGGGCTATGGCCTCATGGCGGGATTGCGGGACGCCGACGGGACCCAGGCGCTGGCCCTCGTGGATGATCCGGTCCTGCCAGACCGGAAGGCCGACGTCGAACTAGGAGAAGAAAATAAGGCCGACCAAGCATCAGTTGGGAAAAATCAGGGTGGAGTATTCGGCGCGGTGCTACGGGACGGAGGTCCACCCACCGGGGAAGCTCCTCGACTGGTGGAATCGGCAGCAGTTGCCGCCGGTCAGCAAGCGGTCCCGGATCGCGGCCGGGAGAGCGTCCGTGGCCAAGGGGCCGCGCCTGCCTCGCCACCGAGTGCGGGCCGGGCGGCGGGGGCGGGGCTGGAAAAGCAGCTTCGGTCCGACGCTAGTCGCAGGCTTCAGGATCTGGCCTGGAACAAAGCGGCGGAGGGAGCTCAAAAACGGCTTGCGGAAGGACGGCTGCGTAATGCCTTAGGATTGACAGCGAGCCCATCCGGGGCGTCACCGGCCGCCGGAAAAGTCAGAAAAGACGGGCACTCCGAACAATTCGCCCGACCTGATCAGGACTCGGCGCCAGGAGCCGCGAATCGGTTGGATCGGCAGTCTTTGGAAAAAGGCCCAGGAGTGGCACGCGACGACAAGAATTGGGCCTACCTCACCGCGCCGCCTCTGGTGGTTCGGGAATATGCTCATCAGCGCGTGGCGGGTGGGGGGGGGCTGCGGTATGACTTCGCCGAAACCGTCTTCTGGCACCCGGTCCTCGTGCTGCCCAACGGACAGGCGGAGGCTATGTTCCAGCTCGGCGACTCGATAACGTCGTACCAAGTCACACTTTTCGGGCACACTTCCGACGGCCGCCTTGGCGCCGCCACGGGGTTCATCGAGGCCCGCAAACCGTTCACTCTGGAGTCGAAACTTCCCGTGGAGGTCACTGCCAGCGACCGGCTCAATGTTCCCGTGACCCTTGCCAACAACACGGAAACCATCAGGCAGGCACGCCTCCGTATCGAGGCCCCGGGCTTCCATCTGCTGGACAGAGTCGACGACCGCCTGACACTCCGACCCGAACAGCGGATCCGCCGGCTGCTCCGCCTCCAGCCCACCGTGCTGGAGGGAACCGCGTCTCTCATCATCCACGGAGACAGCGAGCCCTTCGCCACGGATGCCGTGCAGCGATCCGTGACCGTCGTCCCGGACGGCTTCCCGGTGGTCGGCTCGTACAGCGACCTTCTGGAAAAGACGGCCCAGACCGAGATTGTGCTGCCGCCGGAGATGGTGCCCGGCACGCTCAAGGTGCATGTGGACGTTTATCTGTCCACCCTGGCCGACCTCCAGAGTGGGCTCGAGGGGTTGCTGCGGGAGCCGAGCGGCTGTTTTGAACAAACCTCGGCGAGTAACTATCCCAACCTTCTGGTCCTTAACTACCTCCGCGAAACCCATCTCAACCGGCCAGAGGTCGAGCAGCAGGCGATGGCCCTGTTGGATCGGGGCTACCACAAGCTGATTGCCTTTGAGTGCCGCAACCCTTCGGAGAACAAGCGTGAGGGTTATGAGTGGTTCGGCGGGACTGCGCCGCCACACGAAGCGCTCACCGCTTATGGCCTGATGCAGTTCCGGGACATGAGCCAGATTTATCCCGTCGATCGGGCCATGATGGAGCGTACCCGCCAGTATCTGATGTCCCGCAGGGATGGCCGAGGGGGCTTCCTGCGCAACCCCAAAGCCGTGGATCAATTCGGTCGTGCCCCCCAAGACATCACCGATGCCTATATCGTCTGGGCGCTGACCGAAAGCAGCCGGGATGACGACGTGCAGCGCGAATTGGCCAGTCTTCAGGCCAAGGCACGGGAGTCGAAAGACCCGTACTTTGTGGCGTTGGTCGCGAACAGTTTGTGCAACCGCGATCAGGCAGAGGCCGCGGCCGGCCTAGCTGCCAATTTGGTGAAAAAACAAACCGCCAAGGGCTACCTCGACGGGGCCGAGACGAGCATTACCGGCTCCGCGGGCCGCGATCTGCTCATCGAAACCACCTCCTTGGCCGTGCTTGCATGGCTGAAACTCAACCGGCCGGAGTTCACGCCGCATGTACAGACCGCCATCCAATGGCTGCTGCAACAACGAGGCGGCTTTGGCAACTACGGCTCGACCCAAGCCACCATCTTGGCGCTGAAGGCACTGCTGGCGTACACCAAAGACCAGAAACGACCCGTCGAAGACGGCACCCTGACACTTCGGCTCGGCGACCAGGTCCTGGGTCAGCTGGTATTCACCAAGGAAGCACGCGACAAGCTCTCGCTCAGCGTGGATGCTCCGGAACGCTTCCTGCGCGTTGGGCCGAACCCGGTTCAATTGGAGATCACCGGCAACAACGTCTTCCCCTTTACGCTGCGGTGGACCTACCACACCCGCAAGCCGGAAAGCGCCGAGAAGTGCCCAGTCAGCCTGACGACCCGACTGGATCGGGACATCATGCAAGAAGAGGAGACGGTGCGTCTGACGGCCACCTTGACGAACCGGACCAATCGCGGCCAGGGAATGACGGTGGCGATCATCGGCCTGCCCGCAGGGCTGGCCCTGCCGCCGGACATGAAACAGCTCCGCGACGCGGTCCGCCCGCGCAACAACGGCACCGAGCCGGGCCTGATCAGCGCCTGGGAAACCCGAGGTCGGGAACTCATCCTTTACTGGCGCGACTTGGCCCCGAACGCCCGCATCGAAGTCAACCTCGACCTGATCGGCCGGGTTCCGGGCGAGTACCGCGGCCCCGCTAGCCGAGCTTATCTCTATTACAATGCGGACCATAAATGCTGGGTTGATCCGCTGGAGGTGACCATCGTTCCCCGGCTCGACTGATACGCCAATCCCGCCAGCAGCGAAGCACGGCGTGGCCGGGCCGTGATGGCGGCCCGGCCACCTTTTTGCGCCTCTGACTGCCCACCGAGGTTAGAAAGCGAACATCTTCAGAGAGCACGAACTGCTCGACTCTCGCCGCAGCCTCCGTCCACTGCCGTGACATCGCACGGGAGCGGCTGCCGCAGCCCCCCGTGAGCCATTCGCTCGGCCGCCGGGGATCCCTCTCCCGCGCCGAAAGTGCTAAGCTAAGGTGGGCGCGGGGCATTTGGCCCTGATCACCCTCGGTCTCGGTTTGGACTTCATGCCCAGGGCGCGGAGCAGGTGTGCCGCGTGTGGCGAGTGCACGGCAGGGTAGCGTCCGCGGGATTGTGATATGAGACAGTCCGTTGTCTGGTGCTTGTTTTTCGTCGGCGTTGCCGGGTCGGCCTGGGCTGAGGAAGTCTCGCTGTCGCAAGCCCGACAACGGTGGCTGCGCGGCAACTACGAAGAAGCCCGCGAGGCTTACGAAAAGCTGGCCCGGCAGCCGGCCCAGAGAATCGCCGCCGCGATCGGCTTAAGCCGCACATGGGAGAGTGCGGGGGAGTACGACAAGGCCCTGGCAGTGGTCGATGAGGCGTTGGCGCTTCAGCCGCGGAGCGCCGAATTGCACGCTCGCCGGGCTGAGGTTTTGTACCTGCGTGGGCGCTGGGCCGAGGCGGAGAAGGCGGCGGAGAGCGCCTTGGCGCTCCACCCGGAGAATTTCCCGGCCCGGTGGGTCCGAGCCCAGGTTTACCGTGACCGCGGAGACCTGAAACGGGCCGATGCGGAGTTCCGTTGGTTTGTCCGCACCTACACCCAGCGGAGCGACGCCGGCAACGACATCACAGACCCCGAGGAATTGTTGATCGTCGGCCTCGCGGGGGCGGAAAACGCCCGCTGGCATAATCTGTCGGACCAGTTCAAGGTCATTCTCAATGACGTGTGGGCCGACGCCCTTGGGAAGGACAAGGATTTTTGGCCGGCGGAGTATCACTCGGGGATGCTGCTGCTGGAGAAGTACAACCGGAGCGAGGCGCTGGAGGCGTTTGACAAGGCCCTGAAAATTAACCCCCACGCCGCCGAGGCCTTGGTCGGCAAGGGCGAGGCAGCCTTGCAAAAGTATGAAATCACGGAGGCCGAGCGGTTCGCCGAACGGGCTTTGAAAGTCAATCCCCGGTTGCCGCGGGCGCTGCGCCTGCGGGCCGACGCCTACCTGGCCGCCGGCAACGTGCCGGCGGCCCTCCAGGAGCTGGAGGCCGCTCGCCGCGTCAACCCCCGCGACGAGAGCACGCTCGGCCGCATTGCCGCCTGCCACTGGCTGCGGCGGCGGCTCGATGACTTCGCCGCCCTTGTTAACGAGGTCGAAGCCCACAATCCACGCAGCGCGATCTTTTACTACGAGTTGGCCGAACGGCTCGACGAGCGGCGGCACTACGAGCCGGCGGAAACGCACTACCTCAAGGCCATCGAGCGTCAGCCCCAGCTCCCCTGGGCCAGGAACAGCCTGGGCATGTTATACATGCGGCTGGGGCGCGAGCGCGAGGCCCGCGACATCCTCACCAAAGCCTTCGAGGCGGACCCTTTCAACGTCCGCGTCAGCAATACCCTCAAGGTGCTCCGGCACCTGGAGCGCTATGAAACCCTGAAGACCCCTCATTTCGAGATCCGCTACGATCCGGCTAACGACGGCCCCCTGGCACGTTACATGGCCAAGTATCTGGAGGGGGTGTACGCCGACCTGGAGAAGCAGTTTGGCCACGCGCCCAAAAAGCCCATTCTCGTCGAGGTCTTCAACAACCACGACATGTTCAGCGGCCGCATGGTCGCCTTGCCCGATCTGCACACCATTGGCGCCTCGACCGGCCGGGTGGTGGCGATGGTTTCGCCTCATGGCCGGGGAATCAAGCAGCCGTTCAACTGGGCGCGGGTCTTGCGGCATGAGCTGGTACATGTCTTCAATCTGGACCAGACAAACTTTCAGGTGCCCCACTGGCTGACGGAAGGCCTGGCGGTGAGCCAGGAAGGGTATCCGCGGCCGACAGCGTGGAACGACTTGCTGCGGCAGCGGGTGCCGGCCGGGGAGTTGATGACCCTGGACGACATCCATCTCGGCTTCATCCGACCGCGCCTGCTCGAGGACTGGCACATGGCGTACTGCCAAAGCCAGCTTTATGTCGAATACCTGCGGCAAACCCACGGAGCTGCGGCGATCATTCGCCTGCTCGAGGCCTACCGCGACGGCCTTGACCACGCGGCCGCCATCCCTCGCGCCTGTGGCGTGGACTTGGCTACGTTCGAGAAGGGCTACCGGACGTATCTGAGTCGCCTGGTGGCGGGTTGGCCGTCCCGGCAGAAGGCCAAGCCTCGGACGCTCAGCCAGCTCCAGGACGACTACGACAAGGATCCCAGCCACGTCGACACCGCCGCCCTTCTTGCCGAGCAGTATCTCCTTCGGCGGCGTCAGGCCGAGGCCCGGAAACTGGCCGATGCAGTCCTGGCCAAGGCGCCGCGGCATTCCCTGGCGGCGTACGTCAAAGGGAAGCTGCTGCTCGCGGCCGGTGACGAGGCGGAGGCGCTGCGCGTGCTCGAAGCCGCCGTCGATGCCCGAAACCCGGAGCCGAAATTGCTCCGCCTCCTGGGGCAGCTATACACCGAGCGTCAGGACTGGGCCAAGGCTGCCGAAGTCCTCGAAGCGGGTCGCAAGGCCGAACCAGACGATTCGACATGGCTGGCCGACTTGGCACGAGTTTACGCCCAGTCAGGCCAGACAGCCAGTCTGATTGGCATCCTCCGCGAGCAGGCCCTGCGCGACGCCGACGACGTGGCCGTGCGCAAGCGGCTGGCTCGGCTGCTGCTCGACGCCGGCCAGCCGGCCGGGGCGGAGCGATATGCCCGCGAAGCATTGGAGATCGATCTCCGGGATAGCGCCAGTCAGGCGCTGCTGCTGCAATCTCTGAGGTCGCAGAAGCGCGACGCGGAAGCGGAGGAGCTGCGGCGAATCCTGGCTGAGTGACGCCAGCTCGGCCAGCTGGCCCCGCGACGCGGGCCGTTGGGGCCGGCGGCGAAAGCCGCCGGCTCCAGCCTGGCGCCAACCCGACGCCTCCGTACAACAGTGGATATGGCCCTCACCCTCGCCGAATTGCAGGACCTCATCCGCCGCATCTACGGCGCCAAGGACCAACGCCGCGGTGTCGAGGGGACCTTCATGTGGTTCATGGAGGAGGTCGGCGAGTTGTCCGCCGCCCTCCGCAACGGCAACCACCGCGAGCGACTCCTGGAGTTCGCCGACGTCCTCGCCTGGCTGGTAACGCTCGCCAATACCGTCGGCGTCGATCTGGAGGCAGCCATTGCGGCGAAATACGGGGCCGGCTGTCCCGGCTGTCGCCAAAGCCCCTGTATCTGCGACCTCGCGGCCAAGCCCTGAGGAACCCGCAGCATGGCAATCCCGCACTCCTCATGGCCGACCTCGCCGACTCTCCAGGGACTGGCGCTGGTGCTGACCGCCTTGCCCTGCTGCGGCCCGGGACTGGCGCGCGCCGACGCTCCCCATCTCCCACCCCGTCTCCGGGCCATGCATTTCGGTTTCCCCGCGCCACACGCTCAACCCCCGGGCGATGAGCGGGAGACTCCCCGGCCCTTCAAGGCCGGCCATTGGATGCCGGTCTATGTCGATCTGGCGGCTGGCCCGGCCGG
>JANWYO010000294.1 GCA_025055215.1 Gemmataceae bacterium | reverse complement strand
TCGGGATCATCGGGAGGACGTGTTCCTGATAGGGAACCAACACGTCGAGGACATAGGGATCCTGGCTATCGAGCATCTCCTCCTAGGCTTCGTCGAGGTCCTCCTTCTGAGACACCGAGCGCGCGCCGCAGCGGAACCCCTGGGCGAGGGTCACGAAATCGGGGTAGGCAGCTTCGTCGGGACCGGCCCCGAGGTAGGTGTGGGCCCGATTGCTCTGATAGAAGCGATCCTCCCATTGGACGACCATCCCGAGGTGCTGGTTGTTCAGCAGGAGGACCTTGACCGGGAGTTTTTCGCAGTAGGCACAAGCCAGCTCTTGGATGTTCATGAGGAAGCTGCCGTCGCCATCGATGTCGATGACGGTGCGGTTGGGGAAGGCGGCCTTGGCGCCGATGGCGGCCGGCAGGCCGAAGCCCATCGCTCCCAAACCGCCGCTGGTGAGCCATGATCGCGGGGTGGTAAAGCGCCAGAACTGGGCGGCCCACATCTGGTGCTGACCGACGCCCGTGGTCAGGATCGTCTCCTCCAGCTGACCCCGGTCGCGCAGGATCTGCCAGAGCCGCTCGATGGCGTACTGCGGCAGGATGACGTCATCCCGGTCGGGATAGCGTAGCGGCTCCTCTTCCCGCCATTGTTCGATTTGCCGAATCCACTCGGCATAGCGCCCGCCGCGCTTCAGGTCAGCGTAGGCGCGGTCCTCGAGCAATCGGAGCAGTTCCCGCAGGGCGTAGCGGACATCGCTGACCACGGGGATGTGGGCGACCTTGTTCTTGTTGATCTCCGACGGGTCAATGTCCACATGGACGATCTTGCCGTGTTTGGCGAATTCGCTGAGCTTGCCGGTCACACGGTCGTCGAAGCGAACGCCCAACGCCAGGATCAGGTCGGCCTCGTTGATGGCGTAGTTGGCGTACACTGTCCCGTGCATGCCGAGCATCTGGAGGCAGAGGAAGTGCTCGCTGGGGAAGCTGCCCAGCCCGTGGACGGTGAGGGCTACCGGGATGCCGGTTTGCTCCGCGAAGCTGCGGAGTTCCGGAGAAGCGCCGGCGGCAATGATGCCGCCGCCGGCGTAGATGATCGGCTTCTCGCTCTTGCGGATGGCATCGAGCACTTTTTCCAGGTCGGCCTGAGACGCACGCCGGTCGGGCCGATAACCGGGGAGGTTCATCGGCGGGTCGTAGTTTGGCACGGTGCGGGCATTCTGCACGTCCTTGGGGACATCGACGAGTACCGGCCCTGGCCGGCCCGTGCGGGCGATGTAAAAGGCCTCCTTCATCACTCGCGTCAGGTCGTCGATGCGGGTGACGAGATAGTGGTGCTTGGTGATGGCCCGGCAAACCTCGACGATGGGCGTTTCCTGGAAGGCGTCGGTGCCGATGACGTGGGTGCCGACTTGGCCGGTGATGGCGACGAGGGGCACGGAGTCCATCTTGGCATCGGCGAGGCAGGTGACGAAATTGGTGGCGCCGGGGCCGCTGGTGGCGATGCAGACGCCGACTTTGCCGGTGGCGCGGGCGTATCCCTCGGCGGCGAAGCCGCCGCCCTGTTCGTGCCGCGGCAGGATGGTGCGCACCCGGTCTCGCACGCGGGTGAGGGCCTGGTGAATCGGCATCGACGCCCCGCCCGGGTAGGCGAAGACCACTTCCACGCCATGATTCACCAGACATTGCACCAGGATGTCAGCACCGGTCTGAGGCTCGGCCATGGGGCTTTCTCCGCGGAACCTTCCAGGATGCACTATTTCGTCAATATACGTACCGTGATCGGCGATGCAAACCGATCGCTGGTCGGGCAGGGCCTGTCGGCCCTGCCCGGAGCCGCCCGTTCGGCATCGTTGGTCGCCGCCGGTCATAGATAGTCGGCCCGGATCGTGCCGCCTGGTTCCCTGGACGTTTTTTCCCATGATCAGCCCCGATTTGTTGGCCATCCTTCGCTGCCCCGTGGACCCCAAGCGGGAGACGCCGTTGCAGGCCCAGCCTGGGTACCTGCTGTGTCCCCGCTGCCAGATCAAGTTCCCCATTAAGGACGGTTTTCCCGTGCTGGTGGTGGAGGAGGCCGAACTTCCCCCCGGCTGCGATGGCTTGGCGCAGCTGGAAGCGCGCCACACGGCTGGATAGCCAGCTGTGTCTGGAAGGCATTCCGAGTCAGAGGCCCAGGGCCGCCCGTTGCGGGAATGCGGCCTGGGTGCCGGGGCGCGTAACGGTCAGGGCGGCGACCGCGTTGGCGCGGCGGACGGCCTCGGCGAGGGGCGCCCCCTCGCCGAGGAACACCGCCAGGCTGCCGATAAAGGCGTCGCCGGCACCGCTGGTGTCCACGACCTCGACGGCCACTGCGGGGACGTGTTCGCTCCGCCGAGAATCGACGATCAAGGCCCCCTGGTCGCCGAGGGTCACGATCACCAAGCTCGGGCCGCGGCGGAGGAGGGCGCGGGCGCCGGCTTCGGCATCGCTCAGGCCAGTCAGCGACGCCAATTCCGTCTCGTTCGGAATGCAGAGATCGACCAGGGCCAGGAGGTCGTCAGTCAACGATGAGGCGGGCGCGGGATTGAGGATCGTCGTCGCTCCCACGGCCCGTGCCAGGCGGAGGGCTGCGTGCGTGGCGGCGACGGGGACTTCCAGCTGACAAAGCAGCAGGCGAGCCGCCCGAATGTCGTCGGCGGCCGACTCGACGTCGGCCGCCGTCAGGCGATGATTTGCTCCCGGCAGGATGATGATGCGGTTTTCCCCCTGCTCGTCGACGAGGATGGCGGCCATCCCCGTGGCCGCGCCGCCATCCCGGCGAACGTGGCGGGCGTCGATTCCCTCCATGGCGAGGTTGCGAAGCGCGTGTTCGCCGAACAGATCGTGGCCCACGACGCCGACCATCGCCACCCGAGCACCGAGCCGGGCCGCCATGACGGCCTGGTTGGCTCCCTTGCCGCCGCAACAGAGGAGGAAGGATTCGCCAACCAGCGTTTCACCGGGCCGCGGCAGGCCCCGGCTACGGACGACGACGTCGATGTTGATCGAACCCACCACCGCGATGCGCGGCGACATGCCGACTTGCTCCCCGGGGCGACTTGGGGCCTTCTTAGACCGTGGCCAATGGCCGGCCCGTCTGCCAGCGCCCGTTGTCGCGGACCACTTCCCGGTAGAGGGTGTCCCGCTCGATCGGCACGCGGCCAGCTTCCTCAATCAGTCGCCGCAGTTCCGCCACGGTGAGTTCCTGCGGCGCCGTTGAGCCGGCATCGTGGTAAATCCGCTCATGGACCACTGTGCCGTCGATGTCGTCCGCCCCAAAGCTCAGGGCCACCTGCGCCGTCTTGATGCCCAGCATCACCCAATACGCCTTGATGTGCGGGAAGTTGTCGAGCATCAGCCGGCTGATCGCCATGACCCGCAGGTCCGTGACGCCGCTCGGCTTCGGCAAGTGGCTGAGCCGGGTGTTGTCGGGATGGAAGGCGAGCGGGATAAACGTCTGAAAGCCCCCCGTTTCGTCCTGCAAGGCACGGAGCCGACACAGGTGGTCGATGCGGTGCCACGGCTTCTCGATGTGGCCGTACAGCATCGTGGCATTGGAGCGCAGGCCCAAGCTGTGAGCCTCGCGGTGGATCCGCAACCAGGAGTCGGCGTCGGCCTTGTGCTCGCAGATCAGGTCGCGCACTTCGGGATGGAAAATCTCGGCGCCGCCTCCCGGGAGGCTCCCCAGGCCAGCGTCCTTGAACTCCGCCAGGATGTCGCGCGTCGGCCGGCCCGTCATTCGGCTGAACCAGTCCCATTCCACCGCCGTGTAGGCCTTGAGGTGGAGTCGCGGAAACTCCCGGTGGATCAGGCGGACGACGTTCAGGTACCATTCATACGGCAGTTGATGGTGCAGCCCGCCGACGATGTGCAACTCGGTCGCGCCTCGGCGGTCCGCCTCGGCGGCCCGCTCGAGGATTTGCTCATCGCTCATCACGTAGCCCTTGGGGCTTTTCAGGTCGGCCCGGAAGGCGCAGAACGTGCAACGAAACACGCACACGTTGGTCGGGTTGATGTGGACGTTGACGTTGTAGTAGGCGCGGTTGCCATTCTTCCTCTCCCGAACGATGTTCGCCAACTCACCGAGCGTGAAGAGGTCGGCTTCCTCTTCCAGGTAAAGCCCGTCCTCGAATGACAACCGCTGACCTGCCTCAACTTTTTCACGGATGACAGCGATGCGATTCATGATCGGCCCACGGATTCGGTGCCCGGGCCTCGGTCCTCGAGGCCCCGTGCTTTGGCCCCACTCAGGGACGTGCACCCGCAGCTTTCCAGTGATTAATCTATTCCGAAG
This sequence comes from Gemmataceae bacterium, assembly GCA_025055215.1. GTDB lineage: Bacteria > Planctomycetota > Planctomycetia > Gemmatales > Gemmataceae > JANWYO01. The sequence goes on along the minus strand of JANWYO010000294.1, from coordinate 1,681 downwards.
GGTCGAAACTTGCCATGTGATGCTCGTGCCCCCCCGATCGCCCGAGGGCAAAGCCCAGGGTTGCGGTCGAATGTCGCTTGACGGCTGGACAGATGAGTTTATTGTGAAGACAGGTGGGCGCTTACAACACCTTCGCCATCTCCGAACAGGTCGGTGACCGTGGACCCGAGGCTCAACAGCATCCACCTGGAGGCTAACCATCGCCGGGAGCAATTCCGAGCAGCGAGGGAGCGACTGTTGCAAGCGCATGGGCTGGGGCACCGGCCCGACCTCGATCCGGCGCTGGTTGCCCCTTCGGGAGCCGACCTCACCTGCGTGCTGCCCGCCTGCGGCGCGTTGCCCAAGTACGCCTTGATGGAGCACAACCTCGTCTACCCGCTCAAGGAAGGGTTGAACACCATCGGCCGAATGTCGGATAACGACATCGTCCTGCCGGATCGCTGCATTTCTCGGCGGCATTGCGCGATCGTCGTCGATGCGGAAGGGCGGTGCGTCCTGCACGACACGGCATCAAAGAACGGGACGTACCTCAATGGGCGGAAGCTGACCGCCCCCGTCCGCTTGCAACCCGGAGATGCCATCCAGATCTGCGATCGACGGCTGACCTTGGTGAAACACCCTGCGGTGGCCAGTGCGGACGATTCTCACACCATCCCCGCCTGAGTCCGGCGGCTTTAACGGGTAAAGTCGTTTGCCCGGATTATGAAGTCAACCACCGACTCAAGACCTGGTTCGACGCGGATGCGGCGGATCACTTCCAGGGGTGGCTGGTAGGCGATGCGCACTATGAGGCCGGATTCAGGGTCGTAATCGCGGCGGCGTTCGTGCCAGTTCGGCAGCCAGCCGACGAGGTCGTAGTCCCCAGCCGGGACATGGCCCAATGCATAATTTCCTGCCCCGTCCGTGCGAGCCAAGTATGGATGGTCGTCCACAACGAGGAAACCGCGCATCCAGAAATGTCCCGCGCCGCTGGACAGTTCGACCATCCCCGAACGATCGAGCCGACGTTGCAAGGGACTATTCGGAACGGGGAACGCCAGAGAGAAATAACAAGGGCCCTCGGCATGCAGGTTGTAGAACTGATCGTCCAGTGCCACCATGGTTATGGGATCGCCCCGGCGGACGAAGCCGATGCGTGACGTGACGTCGCCCTGCACGATTCGGAGCTTTCGCTCCCGCTGCTCGACCGTGACCGGCGGGTGATCCCACGGTCGGCTACGCCGCGGCTCGATGCCGCGGAGACGGACCACGACGTCCGCCACACCCCCCGTCTTCGGATCGACCTGCGGCACGAGTGGATGAGCGAATTGCCGGCCGTTCGCCTTCGGAGAAAGGGGAGGGGCCGAGTAGCCAATGTAGCTGATTGGGGCAGGCGGCGGACCCTGCCAGACCACCCGACCGCGAATGCTTCCGGTGGCGTCTGGGTCATAGTCTTGGGCCAAACACGGCGGCGGCCCCGACTCCATCGCCGTCTCGGTGAACGCCACGTCCGCAGGACGGCCCAAGGCGAGCAAACCCAAAAGGCCCGCAAGGTACACGGCGACCAGCGACAAAGCGACCGGCGACGGCCGTTGATCCGGCAGGGTTTGTCCTCTTATCCGGGGCGAGGATCCGCCGGTTGCGCCGGCGGGGGGGCGCCCGGGGGGGGGCCCCCCCCGCGCGCCCCCCCCGCGCGGGGGGG
>JANWYO010000256.1 GCA_025055215.1 Gemmataceae bacterium | reverse complement strand
CCTGCGGCGGGCCTGGGGCGGGATCCCCTCCCCGCGGGGTCCACCGTTGGGCGTGGCGTACCGTCGCCGCCCCTGCTTTGAGGACGCGGCCCAATTGCGCCGGCGCTGCGAGCGCTCGCATCGCCGGCTGCGGGCCACCGTCCTGGGCCTCGCCACTGGCTTGGTTGCAATGGTTTTCCTGGCGGGCGCCTTCGCGCTGCGGCACCAAACCGCCCCCGTGCGACTCGAAACCGAGGTGGGTCATTTCCGGGCCTCCGAACAGGCCCAGCCGGTCGGCCTTCGCTATCGCCATGTCGCGCGCAAGATCGAGGAGTTGGCCGCTCTCCAAGCCGATCCCGATTTCGAGCGACTCCCTCAAGAACAGCAGGATTACGTCCGCGATCGACTCGAGGAACTGCGTGCTTTTGAGGAATTCGAGCGCCGCGTGAACGAACTGACCGATCCACGGGACGTGGCCCAGGAGGGGCAATTACACCAGCTGCATGAGGCGGTCGAGCAGCTGGCCGCTTTTCCCGGGCGGCGCCCCGAGTGGGACGAGACCGAGGCGGGCCGGCGTTGGCAACTCTGGCGAACCGACACGGCCGCGTTGCTGGCCGCCGTGCGGCAGACCCGGGAGGGGTATCAGCGGGTGTTGGAAGAGGGAGTCCGCGTCCTGCTTCGCAAGGATGAAGCCAACTTGCCGAGTCGGGCCCGGGCCGTGCTCGACCGCTGCCGGCAGCTGCCGCACCCGGTTCAGGATCGGGACCGCCTGATCCCCGGCTCGCGCCGGCTGACCTATGCGGGCGTCTTTCGTTTTCCCACCGTTGCCGAAACGGTTCGCCGTTGGGACGAGGAGGTTCGCAAGAAGTTGGAGTTGGCGGCTCAGTTGGCCTCGTGACAGGCCCGCGTCACCGTTGAGATTCTACCGCCTGCGGTCCGGGCTGGTGGTTCAGCCCTGATGGAACCCGCGCTCATGTCTGCCGAGCGTTGGCCCCTGGTTGCCTACGGCGAAGAGATTGATGCTCTGTCGCGCCGAAGTTTGGGATACCGGTTATTGTGGCCCCTTGCGCCTCAGTCCTGGTCCGCGGAGGTGGAGGAGCTGGCCCGTGTGCTGCAAGCCGCTCCCTACCCGGACGCTTGGCCGCCAACCGATCTGCCGGTGTCGGTGGTGTTGGCGGGAGGCGAGCGGCTGGTGGCTTGGGCGCGGTACGGCTTGGCCGACCACACCGTGAGTCGTCGGCTGGGTGGGCTGGAACTCTTCGGGGTAGTGGGCGAACGCTCCTGGAGCGTCCGACAAGTCCGCGCAGTCCTCGAGGAGCTTCGGCGACTACGAAGCGAGCGCGCCAGCTGGGGCGCACTGCCCGCGGACCTGGCACTGCCGGATGGTCTGCACCAGGAAGAGGGGCATTCGGACACTGCTTATGGGCTGTCTCTCTGGAGTCGAGACACCCCTTTGCTCCTGGCGGCGACGTCGCCGGACGAACCTCGACGGCGCTTTGACGAACTGAGCGGCGTGAACCAGCCTGCGAGTTGGCAATGGGTGCCGTTGGTGGCTGGGGCCGAGGCACTTCGGCGATATGCAGAGCGTGGTCCGCTGGTGGCTTGGAGCGTGCCTGGAGTGTCGGCCGCGGCGGCGGCCACGCCGCCGCCGCGGCAAGCGCCCCGGCGGTCCGCTTGGCCCCTGGCCCCGGCTTCCGCGCTCACCGGGTTGCTCGTAGGCCTCGTGCTCGGCGCCGGTTGGTTCTCACCCCGGCCCGAGGCGGCCAACCCCGGGCCAACCACGCCCGCCAGGCCACAGCCCCGCGACGACTCCCGGGAGCGCTTCGCCCAGGCGCTGTATCGGAGGTTGGAGAGAGAGGTGGGGGGGGGGCCGCCGGGGGGGGGCGCCCCGCCGGGCCCCCACACCGGCCCCCCCCCCCCCCCCCCCCCCCCGCCCCGCGCGAGCGCCGGGCGGCGGCGG
>JANWYO010000129.1 GCA_025055215.1 Gemmataceae bacterium | reverse complement strand
TCCCCCCTTTTTGTTGTGGTTCCCCCCCTCCCCCCTTTTGGGTTTGTGGGGGGGGGCCCGGGGGCGGGGGGGGGGGTGGGTTGGGGGCCCCCCGGGGGGGGCCCCCCCCAAACCACGCCCGCTCTTGTCGCGGCCTCGTCCAGCGAGTACCTTGGAAGCCACTGACCCCCCACCGGTGCGCCTGATCAGAAAGGAACCCCACATGACCGCCCGTGCCATCTCCCGGCGATCGTTTCTGGCCACCTCCGCCGCCGTCTTGGCGGCCCCGAATGTCCTCCGGGCCAAAGACTCACCGAATCGGCTCAACATTGCCATCATCGGCGCCGGTGGCCGCGGCGCCGCCAACACCAAAGGCGTCGCCTCCGAGAACATCGTCGCCCTGTGCGACGTCAATCGGAACGACCTCGAGGCGGCCGGCGCCAAATATCCCTCAGCCAAGCGGTACACCGATTTCCGCAAGCTGTTCGACGACGCCCGCCTGTTCGACGCCGTCGTCATCAGCACCACCGAGCATACCCACGCCTTGGCCACGTTGCTGGCCTTACGGCACGGTAAACACGTCTACTGCGAAAAGCCCCTGACGCACAACGTCTGGGAGGCACGCAAGGTGCGCGAGGAAGCGGCCCGGGCCAAGGTGGCGACCCAGATGGGCATCCAACTGCACGCCTCTGACAACTATCGCCGCATCGTCGAGCTGGTCCGCGCCGGCGTCGTGGGCCCGATCCGCGAGGCGCACGTCTGGGTGTCGCGGGCCTGGGGCTGGCAAAGCCCGGAGGCAGCCAAGCGAAATAAAGACATCGTGGCCACGACGGAGCGACCCAGTGAGGCGATGCCGGTGCCGCCCCACCTCGACTGGGACCTGTGGCTGGGGCCGGCGCCGGAGCGCCCCTTCCACGCGGTGTATGTGCCCGGGCCGAAGTGGTATCGCTGGTGGGACTTCGGCAGCGGCACCATGAGCGACCTGGGAAGCCACTGGAACGACCTTCCCTTCTGGGCCTTGAATCTCCAGGCCCCCCAAACCGTCACCGCCAGCGGGCCGCCGGTCCATCCCGAGCTGGCACCAGCCTCGATGCACGTGACCTACACCTATGGGCCGCGCGGCGACCAGCCCCCGGTGACGCTCCATTGGTATCAGGGCGAGGAGAAGCCGGAAATTTGGAAGACGGGCGGCATTCCGCAGTGGAACAACGGCATTCTTTTGGTGGGCGCCAAAGGGATGATCCTGGCGGATTACGCCAAGCATGTCCTCTTACCGGAGAAGGAGTTTGCCGACCTGAAGCGGCCGGAGCCGAGCTTGCCCCGCACCCCCAGCATTTATGCGGAGTGGATCGAGGCATGCAAGGGCGGCCCGCCGTGCCTGGCAAACTTCGAGTATTCCGGCTGGCTGACGGAGGCCAACCACCTGGGGAACGTCGCATACCGGGTGGGTAAGACGATCGAGTGGGACGCCGTCAAGCTGCGTGCGACCAACGCGCCGGAAGCCGACGCGTACATTCGGCGGGCTTATCGCAAGGGCTGGGAGTTGTGAGCGTGCCGGTGGGGTGACGGGCCGCCGAGCGGCGGTCGGCGGCCCGCCCCGGAGACCGTCCGATGACCCATCCGCCCGCGGCTGCCTCGCGCATCGTTGACTGGCCCGAACTCCTCCGCCGCCGCGCCGCGTGGCGGCAAGCCGGCCGCATCGTCGTCTGGACCAATGGCTGCTTTGACCTGCTGCACGCCGGCCACCGCTTCAGCCTGGAGGCCGCCCGGCGCTTGGGCGATGTCCTCGTGGTCGGCGTCAACACCGACGCCTCGGTACGGCGGCTGAAAGGCCCCGGCCGACCGGTCGTCCCCTTGGCGGAGCGCCTCCGCCAGCTGGCGGCGCTCGACGTGGTGGATGCCGTCGTCGCCTTTGAGGAAGACACCCCGGAAGTGGCCCTGGCCCGTCTTCAGCCCGACATCCACTGCAAGGGGGCCGACTACGCCCCGCCGCACGGCAAGCCGATCCCCGAAGCGGCGGTGGTCGCCTCCTATGGCGGACGCATCGAGTTTCTCCCCCTCATCCCCGGCATCTCCACCACCGAATTGCTCCGCCAACGTCCCACGCCATGATCGACCTCATCCCCCGATTGGCGGGTCGACGCATCCTCGTGGTCGGCGACCTGATGCTCGATACCTACTTGTGGGGACAGGTACGGCGGGTCTCCCCCGAAGCCCCGGTGCCGGTGGTCGAGCTGCTCCGCCGCTGCCACTACCCCGGCGGAGCCGCCAACGTGGCCGCCAACGTCGCCAGCCTGGGAGGCGTCCCGGCCTTGGCCGGCGTCGTCGGCGCCGATAATGCCGGTCGGCTGTTGCGGGAGCAGATCGCGCAGCGCGGCGTCGCCCTCGCCGCCCTCCTCGAAGATGCCGCCCGTCCCACCACCACCAAGACCCGGATCGTCGCCTTCAACCAGCAAATCGTTCGGCTGGATGAAGAAGTCGCATTCCCCTTGGCGGCGGAATTGGAAGGCCGACTTCTCGACCAATTAGCGGCGGCGCTGGCCGATGCGGAGGCGTGCATCCTGGCGGATTACGCCAAGGGGGTCGTCACGACGCGGGTCGCCGAGGTGTTGATTGCCTGGGGCCGCGAACGAGGCAGGCCGGTGCTGGTCGATCCCAAGGGGCCACAGGCCGGCAAGTACCGCGGGGCTATGGTGGTGAAGCCGAATCTGTCGGAGGCCGAGGTGGTGCTCCGCCGGCGACTTGACCGGGAGGAGGTGCTGTCGGTTGGTGAGGAGCTGCTGGGGGAATTTGGCAGCGAGGCGGTGCTCTTGACTCGGGGGGCGGAGGGGATGGTGCTGTTTCGCCGGGGACAACCGCCGCGGTCGATTGCCACCCAGCCCCGACAGGTGTTTGACGTGACCGGGGCGGGCGACACGGCGATGGCGGCCCTGGCCTTGGCGGTGGCCGCCGGCGCCTCGCTGGAGGAAGCCGCCGCCCTGGCCAACGAAGCCGCCGGGATCGTCGTCGGCAAGCCCGGAACCGCCGGCGTCACCCCCGCCGAACTCCTCGCCGCCGTGCAGCGCTGAGCGAACCCCGGCGGCCTCGCCGCCCGGCTCAAGCCGGAGCGGAGGGCGACGAGCGGTCCCCGATCCCATCCAGACTGATCGTCACTCCCAATGCCCGCAAGCGCTCGGCCAGCGTCGCAGCGTCGGGCTCGGCGACGGCCAAGGCGGTCGGACCAAGGCGCAGGTGGATAAGGGCCTTGGTTTCCGGCCATTGCTCCAGACCGTCGGCCACGTCGGGCGACGCGACGAGTAACACGAGCAAGCGGCGGAACCGCGGGGCTGGGAGGCTGCTGCCGGCCAGGACGAGCCGGGCCGCTGGCGGGAGTGCTTGCCCGCTTCGCTGCCAGAACCATTCCTCGACCTGGTGCAGGCTGAGGCCGGCGCGGCGGGCATTGGCCGCCGACGCCGGCGTGATCCGGTAGCGCCGCGCCGGCCGCAGCGACGGCAGGCTGCTCGCCGTGCCGGCCAGCGGCTCGGCCAAGCGGAGCAATTCAGCCTCTACCAACAAGTCGGAACGCGCCAAATCGACCGTCAACGTCACGCCGTCGGCGTCCACGTCGATGCACTTCTCCGGCGGCAAGCTGTAGTCGCGCGTGCCGGTCAGGCGGAAGTGTCGAAAATCGACGCTGCTTTCGTCGGCCACCAGCGCCAGCCGGTCGGTGAGGCGCACTCCGGGCAGGCCCCGGGCCAGGGCTTCATTCAGGTCGTCGGGTTCGGCGAATTCGAACAGGGTGCCGGACGGATAGACGGCAATCCGCTCCCGCTTATTGGCCCAGGTACGGAGAGAATCGACGACAGCGGCGGGGACCGGGCGCATCCCGTGCTGCTCCAGGCAGCGGCAGATGGAGTCGAGCGATTCGCCGGCCTCCAAGGCCCGGTAGACAGTGTCGGGTCGAAGTTGGAAGGTACAGGCCGCTCCGACGCCTTTCCAGGCGGCGAAGCGGGTCAATTGGGCCAAGAGGGCGGGGGTCAGTCCCTGGCGGTAAGCGATGATCTCATGATTGGGCTGGACCAGGAGCGTCTGCGGGTAGGCGGGCGGCGGGCGCGGGGGGGCCCCCCCCCCCCCCCCCCACCAGGCCCAGGGGGTCAGCCCGCCCCACCCACCAACA
>JANWYO010000081.1 GCA_025055215.1 Gemmataceae bacterium | reverse complement strand
CGCCGTCTCGGGCGGCGGCACCGCCGCGCCCGCCTCGGCGGGGGCCGCGGCGCCTGAAGACGCCGGCGATGGTTCCGCAGTCGGCAGCTCGTCGGGCATGGTTCCTAGTTCACCTCGTGCCGATGTGCGCCCTGTTACCATTGCGGCTTGGCGTCGGCGTCGCTCGACGCATTGCGGACATCAGCGTACTCCAGCAAGACTTGGCGGTACCGGGCCGCCTCGTCGCGGCCCAACAACCGCTCCACTGCCGCCAGGAAGTCGCCGGCCGATTCGTACCGGGCTCGTTCTAGAGGCGTTAACTTGACCAGCACTTCGCGGGGCATGTTGCCTTTTTCCGGGTCCGCCAAGTTGCGGAACGACTCCGCGGTCAAGGAATAGCGGGTCACGCGCAGGACGCCGATGTACGGATTGCTCAGGATCCAGCCCCAGCCGACGTCCACCGTCGCCAGAAAAAACGTCAGGAGCAGCACCGTCACCAGGACGACGATGGTGTCCTGGAAGAGCCGCTTGCGCGGGGTCCACGACACTTTGTTCAGCTCGGCTTCGGTGGCGATGAGGAAGTCGGCGAACACCGGGTAGTTGACGATGCGGTACGCCAGCCAGACCGTCAGCACCACCAGAAGGAGCGGCACCGTCAGCCAAACGTATGGGATCAACGTCAGCTGCCGGTATTCAACGGTCCCGGTGGCGGGCCGCAACGTCCGCACGACGACGGGGTCTTTGTCGTCGATACGGAGGCGGGTCAGTTCGCGCTCGAATTCCTTGCGGGGCATGGAACGGTTCTGGGCTGCGAAACTTGCGTCGCCGGGTTCCTTGATTTCGTAGCTGTCGCCGCTCCGGCTGATGACGATCGGTCGGCGGCCTTCGCCGGAGTTCTGCCGGATTTCCTCGAGTTGTTCCGCCGACAAGCGCTGACCCACCTTCAGGCCCAGCCGCGGGGGCCCCGCATACACGACGTCGTATTGGTTGGCCAGGGCGGCGTTGACGTCGCGGAGGGCGAAGCGGTCGATGACGGTGCCTGGGGCCAAGTCGGTGTCACCCCGGTCTCGTTCCGCCACGGTGACTTGGCCGGAAAAGGGGATGGTGAGTCCCCAGCTAGGGGTGGTTCGCAGTGTGTTGTTGCTATGCAGGATCCAGATCCCGGGCAAGGTCAGGACCAGGATTCCGAGGATGGTGCCGCGGCGCACCCGCTGGCCTTGGGACTTTTTGTAGGGTGTGACGGTGAACCACCCCTGGTTTTCCAGCGTGATGAACAAAGCCTCCGCCGCCGGGCTGAGGTAATAGCGAACGCCCAAGGCCAACAGACCGAGGCCGATCAGGATTGTCACCACGATGCCCACCCTGGGGCCGGCGCTGCCGAAAAGGTCGTAGTGATAGGTGAAGTACTCCACTACTGACCCGAGCCAGGACGTAAGCCAGCCAATCAGGGCCAGCCCGGCAAGGCCGACGAACAACCCTCCCGAGAAACCACGGGGCGGCGCGGGGAGGAGGTATCGGCCGGCGGCCACCAGGCCGACGGCGGCGGCGATCAGGAACAGCGCCAGAAGGGCCGTGTTGACAAAACCGCCCAGACCGGGGAGCAACCAGTTCCCTTCGCCCGTGCCCCACAGGCTGGGGATTCCGTAACCGATCAGGGCGAGGCCGGCCACGACGTAGACCGAGCCGGCCAGGCTCACCACGGCAAGGCGAGCCAGCGGTCGGTTGGCGGTGCTTTCGGCCGAGTTCTTGACCGCGACGGCCATGAGCTATCCTTTGCGACAAGCCCTTATTTGGTCACGGGGCGGATGGCGGCCTCCCTGCGTCCACCGGTGCGACGCCTCGGACCGGCGTGCGGCAAACAAACAGGGGCGGAGCGACTCGAACGCTCAACCTGCGGTTTTGGAGACCGCTGCTCTGCCAATTGAGCTACACCCCTAACGCAAGCGCGAGCCGCTGCCTCACCCACCGGCCACTGGCGGGCGAGGCCATCTCGCCGATGGGCAGGAGGCCCGCTATTTCTTGCGGGATTCTTTGTGGACCGTATGCTTACGTTCCTTGCGACAGAATTTCTTGAGTTCGAGACGGTCGGCGCCGCGGGTTTCCTTCTGGGTGCGGTAGTTGCGGGCCCCGCACACCGTGCATTCCAGCCAGACGTATTCACGCATGGGTTGGATCCATGTGTCGGCCGCAACCTGGGCGAAGCAACCAAGGCACGGTCGCGGCCGCAACGGCGATTATTGCAGGATCTTGGTGACGACGCCGGAACCGACCGTTCGCCCCCCCTCTCGGATGGCGAAGCGGAGCCGCTCTTCCATCGCGATCGGCGAATCGGGGAGCAGCTCGACAGTCAGCTTGACGGTGTCGCCTGGCATGCACATTTCGACCCCTTCGGGGAGGTAGGCGGTGCCGGTGACGTCCGTGGTCCGGAAGTAGAACTGCGGCTTGTAGCCGCTGAAAAACGGCGTGTGCCGACCACCTTCCTCCTTGGTCAGGACGTACACCTCGGCCTCGAATTTGGTGTGCGGCGTGATCGACCCCGGCTTGGCAAGGACTTGGCCCCGCTCCAGCTCGTGACGCTCGATGCCCCGCAGCAGCACCCCGACATTGTCGCCGGCCGTGGCGTATTCCAACGTCTTGTTGAACATTTCCACGCCGGTGATGACGGTCTTTCGCGGCTGCCGCATCAGGCCGACGATTTCAACTTCGTCGCCGACTTTGGCGCGGCCACGCTCCACCCGACCGGTGCCGACGGTGCCACGTCCCTTGATGGAGAAGACGTCTTCGATGGACATCAGGAACGGCTTGTCCTCTTCCCGCGGCGGGATGGGGATGTAGTTGTCGAGGGCATCCATCAGGCGATCGATGCACTCACACGCCTTGTCATCCTTGCCGCCGCTGTCGAGGGCCGGCTTGGAGCTGCCGCGGATGATCGGCACTTCGTCCCCGGGGAACTCGTACTTCTTCAAGAGTTCGCGCACTTCCAGCTCGACCAGGTCGAGGAGTTCCGGGTCGTCCACCGTGTCGATCTTGTTCAGGAAGACGACGATCCGCGGCACACCGACCTGCCGCGCCAGCAGGATGTGCTCGCGCGTCTGCGGCATCGGCCCGTCGTTCGCGGCCACGACCAGGATCGCCCCGTCCATCTGGGCCGCCCCGGTGATCATGTTCTTGATGAAGTCCGCGTGACCCGGGCAGTCGATGTGGGCATAGTGCCGATTGGCCGTCTCGTACTCCGTGTGCGAGACCGCGATCGTCACGGTCTTGTTGGCGTCGCGCACTGTCCCCCCCTTGGTGATTTCCGCATAGGACTTCACCTTGATGTGGGGAAACTTGGTCGCCTGCCGGGCGACGATTGCCGCCGTCAAGGTCGATTTGCCGTGGTCGATGTGGCCAATCGTGCCCACGTTGATGTGGGGCTTGGTCCGCTCGAATACGCCTTTCGCCATCGTTCCTCCGCAAAAATTCAAAAACCAGAAGTCTCGGGCGTGCTTGCCCGGAGCGGCTGGATCATCAAAGCAACCAATCTGTCAGGACAGCTGCTGCTGGGATTTGAACCCAGGACCTCGTCCTTACCAAGGACGCGCTCTGCCGCCTGAGCTACAGCAGCACCCCCGCTCGGGGTCATTGGTTCCGGTGTTCCTGGCATGTCACTCGCCACCGACCGCTCACCCCGGCCGGCGTGCTGCCCTCACAGCGGGTGAAGGGAATCGAACCCTCGTCGTCTGCTTGGAAGGCAGATGCACTACCACTGTGCTACACCCGCACTCACATGCTATCCCTCGGCTTGTCCCTCCTCAGGGCCGGCCGAGGTCACGCCGACTGGGCAGGGAGGGATTCGAACCCCCGTAGGGAAAACCCGTCAGATTTACAGTCTGATGCCATTGGCCACTCGGCCACCTGCCCGTAGGAAAGTACTCGCTGGCTGCCCCGGCAGCAACCGGCCAGCCATGGCCGGTTCGCCACCTCTCGGGCGCTCATCCTATTATTCGCCTCGACGGTCGGCTGCGCGTCGCCGTCTGGCCGTTCCCCTCCGCGACTCTCCGGCGAACAGGGCCTTGCGTCCGGGCCTGCGCCATTCACTCGGTCCCGGCGGCCCCATCGCCCCCGAAGCTAGCGGAGGGACTTGAACCCTCAACCGCAGGTTTACAAAACCTGTGCTCTGCCGTTGAGCTACGCTAGCGCATGCGATCGCGTGGAAAAAGTGAGTATAGGCGGATGGTACAAGTATTGCAAGGGGAAGTTGAAAATCACCCCTCGGCCCCGCTCACTCTCCCGAGCAGGGCGGACGTGCGGCCAATTCGTCCCACGCCATCGACTGCGCTTTATTGATTATATGCTGCCAGCTCCCCTCGTGAACAGGGTCAACCGGTACCCGCTGGCGGCTTCTCCCCGAGCAACGACCAAGCGACCGCCGGGTTCGAGCCAAAGTGCAGGTGGGCGTAACCCGCCAAGAGTCGCCCCTCGCCGAAGCCATCGGCTCGGGGTGGCTCATCTTGCCGCCGCAACTCCGCTCGCGCCGGCAGCGGGATGAGCGGCTCCAGGCGTGAATAGTGATACTCGTGGCCGCGGAGGAGCGTGCCCGCCGGACCCAGCGGTGTGTCCGCGACGGCGTGCCACGCGACGTAGCCCAAGGCGGCCAATCGCCCCTGCATGACGGCGCGGGCCGGCAGCAGGTCGACCATCGGAAATGCTTCCCCCGCGGTGGTGACGATCTCGCGACACAGATACATCAGGCCGCCGCACTCCGCGTAAATCGTGCCCCCGTCGGCGTGGTAGCGACGCAGGCTGACCCGCATCGCCTCGTTGGCGGCCAAGTGGCGGGCGTGCAGCTCCGGGTATCCCCCTCCGAGGTAAACCGCATCGATGCCCGTGGGCAAGGTTGAGTCGGCCAAGGGTGAAAACGGGACGATGTGCCCTCCGGCGGCCTCCAGCCATTCCAGGTTGTCGGGATAGTAGAAGCAAAATGCCGCGTCGCGGGCGACGGCCACGCGCCGCCGGCGGCCGACGGCCGCCGGCGGCGCCGCCTCGGCCACCACCATCGGCCCGGTGGCGGTCAAGTCCAGCCAGCGGTCGATCGCCCGCGTCGTCTCGCAAGCCTCGGCCAGCTGG
>JANWYO010000045.1 GCA_025055215.1 Gemmataceae bacterium | reverse complement strand
TTCCTGGGGCGGGCGTGGGGTGGGGGGGGGGGGGCGCGGCGGGCCCCGGGCCGGGGGCCCACCTCCAGGCCCAGACCTCCGGCCCACCGACCCGCGCCATCCCCTCAAGGAGGAGACCCATGTGCGGCATCTACGGCTACGTCGGACGCAAGGAAGCGGAACCCATCCTGCTCGACGGCCTGCGCCGGCTGGAGTACCGCGGCTACGATAGCGCCGGCCTGGCAACCCTCGCCGGGTCGTCCCTGCACGTTCGCAAACGTGCCGGCCGGGTCTCGGAGCTGGCCCGGTTCCTCGAAGAGCGCCCCGCCCCCGGATGCACCGGCATCAGCCACACCCGGTGGGCGACCCACGGACCGGCCAACGACACCAACGCCCACCCCCACCTCGGCGGGGATGGCTTGGTCGCCGTCGTCCACAACGGAGTCATCGAAAACTACGCCAGCCTGAAACGCCAGCTTCAGGAGGAGGGCGTTGTCTTCCGGAGCGACACCGACACCGAAGTCCTGGCGCACCTCATCGCGCAACACTACAATGGCGACCTCATCGAGGCCGTCCGCAGGGCCTTGGCCCTGGTCAAGGGAACCTACGGCCTGGCGGTCATCAGCCCGCGCAACCCCGACTTGATCGTCGGCGCCCGCTTGGGAAGCCCGCTCGTCATCGGCTTGGGCCGCGACGAGCACTTCCTCGCCAGCGATCCCACGGCGCTGGCCGGCAGCACCGACCGGGTCGTCTACCTGCGCGATCACCAGCTGTGCGTCCTCACCCCCGAGGACTGGCACATTCTCGACCAGGAGTCGAGCCGGGTCGAAGCCCGCATCGAGCAGATCGACTGGGACCCGGGCGACGCCGACAAGGCCGGCTTCGAGCACTATATGCTGAAGGAGATTTTTGAGCAGCCGGAGGCGTTGGAAAACGCCATGCGGGGCCGGTTGTCCGACGCCGACGCCAGCGCCCACTTCGGGGGCCTGAACCTCGACACGCAACAACTGCGGCGGGCCGAACGCCTCATCCTCACCGCCTGCGGCACCAGCTATCATGCCGCCCTGGTCGGCGAATATCTGTTCGAGGAATTGGCCCGCATTCCCGTGGAGGTGGAATACGCCAGCGAATTCCGATACCGCAACCCGCCCATCGACCGCAACACCATCGTCATCGCCATCACCCAGTCCGGCGAGACGGCCGACACGCTGGCCGCCCTGCGGGAATCAAAGCGGAAAGGCCATCCGACGCTGGCGATCTGCAACGTGGTCGGCAGCACCATCGCCCGCGAGGCCGACGGCGGCGTCTACCTGCACGCCGGGCCGGAAGTCGGCGTCGCCAGCACCAAGGCGTTCACCTCGCAGGTGGCCGTCCTGACGATGCTGGCCCTCTATTTGGGCCGGATGCGCCACCTCTCCAGCCTCCAGGGGGCCCGCATGATCGCGGAACTGCGGTCCATGCCCGACATGGTCCGCCGTACCCTCGCCTGCCACGACACTGTCCGCCGCATCGCTGAGCGCTATTTCCAGGTCACGAACTGCCTTTACCTCGGACGACAGTACCTCTACCCGGTCGCCCTCGAGGGGGCCTTGAAGCTCAAGGAAATCAGCTACATTCATGCCGAGGGGTATCCGGCGGCGGAGATGAAGCACGGCCCCATCGCTCTGGTCGATGAGCAGACGCCGTCGATCTTCCTGATCCCCCGCGGCGCGGTCTTCGACAAGGTGATGAGTAACCTGGAAGAGATCAAGGCCCGGGGCGGACCGGTCATCGCGGTCGCCTGCGAGGGCGACACCGAGGTAGCAGCCCGGGCCGATGACGTCATTTACGTCCCGGAAGTGCCGGATTACTTACAACCGCTCGTGGCCGTGGTTCCCCTTCAACTCCTGGCTTACCACATCGCTGTACTCCGCGGCTGCGATGTGGACAAGCCGCGAAACCTGGCCAAGAGCGTGACCGTGGAATAGCGCTCAGGGTTGGTCGAAATCGAGATTTTCGGTCAGCCGCGTGCCATCCTGGGCAAACGCATCCGCCAATCGGCGGATGCGGCGCCGCGCCTCCGCCAGGTCGCGGACACCCAGGTTGATGTTCAGCAGGTCGATGTACCAGGGGAGCTTGATGTCGCTCAGGACGTAGGCCTCGACGATCTCGCGGGCGATAGGCAAGGTGGTCGTCTTGGTGTCGTCGTGGACATCCCGATCACTGGCGCGGAGGAGCTTGTCGTATTCCTGGGCGAGGAGCTGGCGACACAAGTCCGGGGTGAAGCGGTCGCCAGCCTTGACGCCGACGCTCGGGTCGTCGGCGGTGAAGGCCGCCCCCTTGTGGAGCCATTCCCAGAGAATGCTCAGGCGAATTTCCCCCGTGGCCATGTCTTCCATCAGGTACAGAACGTCGTCGTTGCCGAAGTAATCCGCCGGCTTGAGGGCGGCGGCTTGCAGCCCGACGAGGAACGCATTGCCGTACTGTAAGGCGACGCTGAACAGGTCGCGGGCGCCGCGGACGGTCCGCGGCGCCGGCTCCAGGAGGAAGAGGTCGGCGGCATCGTCGGGGGTGTAGGTGAGCGGCGGAAAGCGGCGGCCCAGCTGATTGTCTTGGCCCACTTTCTCCCACACTGGCCGGACAATGTGCACCATCTTCCAGTGGGCCACCCATTTGCCGCTCGCCCCGGCCTGTTGCTCGCGCTCTGCCCCGGCGACGGCCCGCTGCATCCCCGCCGCCACGCCCGCCGCGGAACCAACCGGTATGTTCGGTTCCATTCCCCCTTGCCACAAGGCGCACTGGCCCCGTTGATCCGGCGTGTTGCACGCCCGCCGCACCCGGTCCTCGTAAACGCGCATGTAGCCGTAGGTCATCGTGATGGCGTCGATGTTGGGATTGACGAACGCCTCGTCCCACGCCAGGGCGTCGGAAACACTGTTGATGTAGTCCCAACGCCCGGTGTTGAAGCCGACAAAATGCCGCCCCAGCGCCGCGCGAATCTCCATCAGCTGGAAGCACGCCTCGACCTGCTCCACCAGCACATACACTTTAATGGTGCCGACCGCCAAGCCAAGGTGCTCTTCCAGCGCGGTGAGGATGTCGTTCCACAGGGCGGCTTCCTCGGCGGTCTGGATTTTGGGAAGGTAGAGCACCACCGAGGAGCCGGCATCCTGCAAGCGACGGTAGTTGTTGACGACGTACAAAACGGCATCGACGATCGATGCGGAAAAGCCTGCCCCGCCCACGTGCCGCACATGACGGTCGTCGAGGTGCAGGCCGCGGGCCCGAAAAATCTTCGTGGTGAAATCAAGCTGCCGCCGCCAGTCGGGGATGATCGGCCGACCGAAAAACCCGACGGCCCACTGGTTCATTTCCGCGGCGATGCCCTCGGCCACCTCCAGGAAAATCGGGTCGCGGGCGATTGCCAGTTTGAGGTTGCGCTGGTTGTCCAGCGACATGCTGCCGATCTGGCCCAGGGCGTCTTCGCCGTCGAACATCCAGCCATCAGCCCCCGAGAGCAGGGCATAGGCGACATTGCGGAGGCTCTTCGCCAAGGGAGCATTGGGCTTGGCCGCCGGCCCGGTTCCCTGGATCCATTGCCGCCTAAGGTCGGCCGGAATTTCTGAGCCGACGAACCTCCCGGCGCGGGCGTCGCGAACTCGGATGCTGGTGCGCGGAATCAGCGCCTCGGGGTCGAGGAACGTGATGCGCTGCCGCCGCCGGGCCCGCTCGGCCCGGCGGGCAATACGGGCGGCCATGATGACCTTGCGGTCTTGGTCGAGGTCGGCCAGGAATTCCATGGCCCGGATCGCCTCCGGCGTGAGGACGTCGGCGTAGCGGCTCTCCAGATCGCTCCGAATCTCCAACCGGCGGGCGGGCATATGTCACCTCGGCTCTTGGCGTTCGGGAAAGGCCGGTCGCAGGTAATTGCCCCGGCAGGCGGGGACAGTTCTATCCTCCCCGTTGCGGCCGGGCAACCGGAAGCCCGGGTTTTTGTCGCCGAAAGCGCCGCCACGGGGCGGCGACACCTCGATTGACCGGCTCACGCGAGGATGGGAGACGAGTGTCGGGTAAGCAGCGAACGTTCACGAAGGTTTAGCGTTCGCTGCGTGCCGAGCCAACGCAAACCGATGAATCAGGGGTGCGAACCCGGGAATCGGCGGGGGACAACAACCACCGCCTGAAGCGCACAACCCCGCTCTGAGCGATATGCAGCCGAATTTTCGATTGCACGGCCAATGAGCCGAGCCTAGCATAGGCAGAAACGACCAGCGAAAGTCACGGTTCGCGGGCGGGGCTTGGTGTTGGCGCGAAACGCCCAGATCATTCGATCCCAGGAGAAATTTCGATGCTGAATTTCGAGAGCCGACGGGGCGTGAAATTTTGCGACGGGTTGACGCGGCGGGATTTCCTGCGGGTCGGGGCGCTGAGCGCCGGCGCGGTCGGTTTGACCCTCGCCGACGTGATGGGCTCAACCCCGGTCCGAGCGGCCCAGGCGGCTGACATCAACTGCATCCTGCTCTTTCTCGTCGGCGGTCCCAGCCAACTCGACACCTGGGATCCCAAGCCCGACGCTCCGGAACACATCCGCGGGCCGTTCCGGGCCATTCGTACCAATGTTCCGGGTATCGAACTTGGCGAGCATTTTCCGCTAATGGCCGGGATGGCCCATCGGTTTGCCCTGGTGCGTTCGGTGTATCACCAGGCGGCGCCGATCCACGAAACGGGGCACCAGATGATGCAGACCGGACACCTGTTCCGCCACGGGCAGGAGTACCCGCATTACGGGGCGGTGGTATCGCATCTGCGCGGGCCGAGGGCTTCCGGTCTGCCGCCGTTCGTCGTCCTGCCGGGGCCGATCGGCAACACGGGGGTGAGCATCAGCCACGGGCAGGGGGCGGGCTTCCTCGGCGCTTCCCACGAGCCTTTCGTCGTCGAAGGAAGTGCGGCCGGTATCAGCCTCCGCGACTCCACCAACCTCGCCGGCTTGGATCCTGCGCGGCTGAGCGAGCGGACGGCCCTGATCGAGGCGGTCGACGCCGCCCAGCGGGCCTTCGAGGCCCGCGGCGGCCCATCAACCGACACCGCCTTGGGGCGGGCATTCGGTTTTCTGTTCGGGCCAAACCGCAAAAAAGCCTTCGACATCGGCCAAGAGACAGAGGCCCTCCGGGCCCGATACGGGATGAACACCTTCGGCCAGTCATGCCTCCTGGCCCGGCGACTGATCGAACAGGGTGTCCGCTTCGTCACGGTCAACATGTTTGACACCGTGTTCAACCAGGTCACCTGGGACTGCCACGCCGACGGCGGCTCGTTAGCCACCTCGTTGGACGATTACCGCGACATCTTGTGCCCGATGTTCGACCAGGCGTACACGGCCCTGTTGGAGGACTTGGAGCAACGGGGCCTCCTGGAGACCACGCTGGTGGTGGCAATGGGGGAATTTGGTCGGACGCCGGTGCTCAACCCGCGGGGTGGCCGGGACCACTGGCCCGGGGTGTGGACCGTGCTGTTTGCTGGCGGCCGCGTGCGCGGTGGCCAAGTGATCGGCGCCTCCGATGCGTTGGGGGGCGAGCCAAATGATCGCCCCGTCACCCCGGCGGAGATCGCCGCGACCGTTTACGAGGGGCTGGGGATCGACCGGCACACGCCCTTGCCGGGGCCGGAGAATCGGCCGGTGCCGATCATCGAGGCCGCGCCCATCGACGAGCTGTTCGGGGCGTGAGGGTCTCGAGCCGGGGCCTCCGTGGGCCGAGGGAGGGGCATCATCACCGATCCGCAGCGTTACCTTGATCCACTGACACTGGCCAAGGTCGGTCAGCTGGAGCTTCAGGCCCGCCTGTTGGTCGAAGGCTACCTCAGCGGCACCCATCGCAGTCCGTACCACGGCTTTTCCGTCGAGTTCGCCCAACACCGTGAGTACGTCCCCGGCGACGACATCAAGCACGTCGACTGGAAGGTCTACGGCCGGACGGGACGCTACTACCTCAAGCAATACGAAGAGGAGACGAACCTGGTCTGCTGGCTGGTCCTCGACGTGAGCGAGTCGATGACCTACCGTTCCGGGGAGGTCAGCAAGTTCGAGTATGCCTGCCTGATGGCCGCCGCCTTGGCCCACTTGACGTTACGGCAGCAAGACAGCGTCGGCCTGGTGACGTTCGACGACCAGATTCGTCACTTCCTGCGCCCCTCCAGCCAGCCGTCGCACCTGAAGGACATCATCGGCGTGATGGTACAAGGTCCGGGGCGAGAGAAGAGCCGGATGGCGCCGCTGTTTCACGACTTGGCCGAGCGGATCAAGCGCCGGGGGTTGCTGGTGATCCTCAGCGATTGCCTGGACGACGTGCCCGACGTGCT
Organism: Gemmataceae bacterium; assembly: GCA_025055215.1. Taxonomy (GTDB): domain Bacteria; phylum Planctomycetota; class Planctomycetia; order Gemmatales; family Gemmataceae; genus JANWYO01. Next base: position 12,004 of record JANWYO010000045.1, on the reverse strand, counting down.
GTCGGGGTTGCGGCACTTGCGTTATAACCGCCATGAGGTTGTCCTGTTCCATGTTCTCGATGCCGCGGAGCTTGAGTTCCCGTTTTCCGAGGCGACGCTGTTCCGTGGCCTGGAGCAGCAACCGGAACTTCTCGCCGACCCGCGGGCGCTGCGGGCCAGTTACCTGGAGCAGGTGCAGGCGTTTATGACCGAATTGCAGCGGGGCTGTCGGGGGATGAACATCGACTATGTGTCGCTGCGGACCGACGTTGACGCGGCGGTGGCGTTGACCGGTTACCTGGCGCGGCGGTTGAGCCGCTGAGCGCGCCGAGCGAACGCGAAACGATCAATCGGTCCGCGAAACGAGGAATCGGTGCTCGCGCGGGGGTGGCGGCGGGCTTTGGCGGCGGCGATGAAGTCAGGTAGAATGAGGGGCTGAGGCCCGAGCGGTTCGCGGCGGCTTCGGCCGCCGCGAACCGCCGCCAACGCCGATGTCCCGCCGAACCGCTGCCGGAGAAGGATTCTTGACCGACGCTCCAGCCCTGCCCCTGTTCGCCTTCCTGTTCAGCGCCCCCTGGACCGCGCTGGCGACCGCCGCGGGGGCGGCCGCTGTCCCGATCATCATCCACCTCCTCAGCCGACGCCGTTTCCGGATCGTCACCTGGGCGGCCATGCGCTTCCTCCTGGCCGCGCAAAAGCAGAACGTCCGCCGGCTCCGTCTCGAGCAACTCCTGCTGCTGGCCGTTCGCGTCGCCTTGGTGGTGCTGGTGGTGGCGGCGATGGCGAGTGTCATGCCCTGGGCGGAGGAGTGGTGGCGTCGGCTCGTGCCTGGCAGTGTCGCCCGCGTGGCGCTCGGTCGGCCGCGGACCCACAAAATCCTCGTGCTCGACGGCTCGCTGAGCATGGCCGTCAAGCAGGGCGAAAGTTCGCTCTTCGAGCAGGCCCGGGAGCTGGCCCTGGAGTTGTTGGATAGTGCCCCGGCGGGCGATGGCTTCAGTGTCGTGTTACTGGCCTCTCCCCCACAGCGCGTCGTGCCGGAGCCGGCCGACGACCCGCAGCGGGTCGCGGCCGAGGTCCGCGCCCTCCGCCTGCCGCACGGCAACGCTGACCTGGCACGCACGCTTGAGATCGTCGCGGAGATGCTGCGGCGGTCCCCCATCAAGTTCGAGGCCCGAGAAATTTACTTCTTCACCGACTTGCAGCGCGCCACGTGGGCAACCGGCCAGACCGGCGAGTTCCCCGACCTGCTGCAAAGCATTCAGGAACGCGCCCGGACCATCCTCGTTGACGTCGGCGTTGACGGCGTGGGAAACCTCGCGGTCAGCGACCTCACCTTGGGCGTCCCCCTGGCAACCACCGGAACACCCACGCCCATTACGGCCACGATCCGCAACTATGGGGACGAGAGCAAGTCGGTGCGCGCCGAATTGTGGGTCGGGCGGGCACGCCAGACCTCGACCGACCCGCCCTTGGTGCTGCGGGCGGTGGCCCAACAGACGCTGACCGTGCCCCCGGGTGGGGCCGGCATGCCGATCACCTTCGTCCACACCTTCACCAGCCCGGGCGATTACGCGGTGCAGGTTCGCCTCGAGGGCGATGCCCTGGAGCTGGACGACGTGCGCAGCGTCGTCCTGGCCGTAAAGGACAGCGTGCCGGTGTTGTTGGTCAACGGCAAGCCGGCCGCCGACCCCTACGACCAGGCCACCGCATACCTCCGCGACGCCCTCAACCCCTATCCCACGGGACACGTGCCCCGCGACGTGGCCGCCCGACCGGTGGTCATGTCGGCGGCGGCGTTTGCTGACGCGGGTCGGGGCGACCTGACGCCGTTTGATTGCGTCTTTCTCTGCGACGTGCCGCGGTTGGGCATGAGCGAAATTCGGCGGCTTGAAGCTCACCTCAAGCGCGGCGGCGGCGTGGTCTTCACCCTTGGCCCGCGCGTGGACGTGGAAGCGTACGACCGCCTGATGGGGCAGTCCGGCGCTGGCCTGCTTCCCGTGCGTCTGCGCGGCACGCAGCGGGCGCCGACCGACCGCTGGTTCACGCTTTTTGGCGAAGAGGAAGCCTACCACGAGCCGCCGCTGGCCGCCTTCGCCGCCGACGCCGACCGAGCCATCCTTCAGACGGTGCCGTTTTACGAGTATGTCCGCGTGGAACTGCCGCCGCGGTCCCCGGCGCGTAAGATCCTGGCATTCGTGCCCGAGGCCGCCACACCGTCGAGCGCAGCGGCGGAAACCGCCTTGCCCCGCGGCGACCCCGCCCTGCTGGCCTGGCCCAAGTACCGCGGTCGGGTCGCCCTCCTGACCTCCACAGTGAACACCGACTGGACCCCCTGGCCGAAGGCCCCGAGTTTTCCGCCCCTGATCCAGGAACTTTTGCGTTACGTAGTGGCCGGTCGCTTGCGCGAACAGGCGTCGGTCGTCGGCCAGACGGTGGAAGAAATCCTTCCCTCGGGAAGTGCCGGTTTGGATGTCGCCGTCCAGACTCCCGACGGTCGTAGCCTCTCGCTGCGGACCGAAGCCCGGGACGAGGCGGCGACGTTCGCTCTGACCGACACGGACCAGAGCGGCGTCTACCGGGCGACGATCGGGGCTCATCCCCGGGAATGGCTGGTTGCCGTCAACGTGCCAACGGCAGGGGAGCGGCAACGGGTCAGCGAGAGCGACTTGGCCCGATCCAACCGCGCCGAGCTGGAAACCGCGTATCCTGGCTGGGAGTTCCAGTTGGTTCGGACCCTGAAAGACGTGGCGCCGCCGGCCGCGGCGGACGCCACCCCACAGGCGGCACCCGCCCTCATCGGCCCTGGCGTGGCCCGTGGGCTTCTCTTCCTCGTCTTTGCCCTTCTCATCACGGAGACCATCCTGGCGTGGCGCTTCGGACGAACGCACGCCGTGCCAGCGGCCGCCGTGGAGCCTCCGTCGGGCTGGGTGGCGCCCGCCATCATCGGCGTCGCGGCGAGTCTCATCTTCCTGTTCCTGGCCGCAGGGCTCGTCCAGGCCGCTTGGTCCGACGACATCGCAGCGATGCTCCCTCACGGGGCACGCGAGTGGCTGGAAGACCGGCTCGGCATCCCGCGGCCGGTGCCCGGCGAGGGAACCCGCTGGCGGTTGGAGGCCATCCCGTTCCTGACCGGCGATCCGAACCTCGACCCGTGGTTGGTCGGTGCCGTCGTCCTGGGCTCACTCGTCCTCATCGGCTGGATCTATCGTCACGATGCGGCACGCACGACTCGGAGCCGGCGATGGTTGATGGCCGGGCTTCGGGTGCTGATGGTGCTCTTGGCGTTGCTGGTCCTGCTGCCGCAGGTCCAAGTGGTCTTCGAGCGGCAGAGCTGGCCGGAGCTGGCCTTGGTCATCGACGACTCGGCCAGCATGAGCGTGGCCGACCGGTACCGCGATCCCGAGGTGGCGGAGGTGGTCCGGCAGCTGGCTAGCCAGACCGGCGTGCCGGAACCGCACCGCCTTCAGCTGGCCCAGGCCCTGGTGGCATCGCCTGAGCGCAACTGGCTGGAGGCGCTTCTGACGCAGCGCCAGGTCAAGGTCCACGTCTACCGCTGCGCCCACCGCGCCGCCCGCCTTACCAGCGTCACCGAAGCGAGCGACCTCGACGCCGCTCGGGCCGCCATCCTCGAGCTGCAACCGACCGGCCCCAGCAGTCAGCTCGGGGCTGCCGTGCGGCAGGTGCTGCAAGACTTCCGCGGTTCGGCCCTTTCGGCGATCATCATGTTGACCGACGGCATCACCACCGACGGCGAAGACCTCCCCAGCGCCGCCCGCCTCGCCGCTCAGATGGGCGTCCCCCTGTTCCTGGTCGGCTTGGGCGACGCTCACGAGACCCGCGACCTGATCCTGCACGACCTCCGCGTGGATGATTCGGTGTACGTCAACGACCGGCTCGTGTTCGAGGCGCGTGTCACGGGCCAAGGCTATTCGTCGCTCACGGTGCCGGTTCGTCTGTCGGAAAAAGGCCCAGCGGGCCAGCTCCGGGAGCTGGCCCGCGAATTGGTGACGGTCGATCCGTTGGGCAAGCCCGTCAAGGTACGCCTCACCCATCAACCGACCGAACCGGGGGAAAAGGTCTATGTCCTGGATGTCCCCGTGCAGCCCGACGAGGCCCAGCCGGCGGACAACAACCGACTGGAACGCACGGTGCAGGTGCGGGACGTGCGGCTGATCCGGGTGCTGTACGTCGAGGGATACCCGCGCTATGAGTTTCGCTACGTCAAGAGCTTGCTGGAGCGGGAGCTTGCCGATCATCCCCGCAACAAGACGATTGACCTGAAGGTGCTCCTCCTCGACGCCGACGAGGAATACGCCGTCCAAGACCGCAGCGCCCGGGCCGATTTTCCAATCAAGGCGGAACTGGCTCAGTACGACGTCGTGATCCTGGGCGACGTCGATCCCAAGCATCCGAAGCTGGGCGAGAAAAACCTGCAACTGCTGGCCGAGTTTGTCCGCGACCAGGGGGGCGGGCTGCTCGTGATTGCTGGCGAACGCCACGGCCCGCATGTCTTTCGGCGGACACCGCTGGAGGACATTTTGCCGATTGTCCTCGGCCCGGACCCGGCCGGGCGAAGTGAATGGGTCGAGGCCTACCGGCCGCAATTGACCCCGATCGGGCGGATGCATCCGATCTTCCGCTTCAGTCCGGACGAAGGAGAAAACACGGCGATCTGGGAGCGGCTGGCCCCGCTCTACTGGTGGGCGGAAGGATACGCCCCGCAGCCCGCAGCCGAAGTGCTGGCCGTCCACCCGCGACAGCGGCTGATTCGCCCCGGCAAGATCGGCAGCCCGGGAGACGAGCGCCACCCCCTGATCGTGCAGCACTTCGTCGGCGCCGGCCGCTGCCTGTTCCTCGGGATCGACGAAACCTGGCGCTGGCGGCTGCGGGAGGATGAGCTGCGCTTCAACCAGTTCTGGATCCAGACCGTCCGCTATCTCTCGCGCAGCCGGCTGGGCCGAATCGAGCTGCGGCTGGACCGAGAATCGACCTACCGCCGGGCCGAGCCGATCAGGATCACGGTGCGGTTCCCGGACGAGGCGCCGCCGCCGGCGGCTCAAAGCGAGATCAAGGTGGTTGTGGAGCGCCGGCCGCTCCAGGCCGCCCCGACCGCCCCGAGGGAAACCGAGGTGCAAACGCTGCACTTGGGGAAAGTCGAGGGGAGTCGGGCCACCTACGAGGCCCTCCTGACCCGCACGCCGGAAGGACATTACCGGTTCTGGTTGAGCGCCCCGGTCGTCAGCGGCGTCAAGCCCTGGGCCGAATGCCGTGTGCTGCCCCCGCCCGGCGAGATGGACCGCCTGCGCATGAACCAATCGGACCTGGAACGTGCTGCGGAAGAGAGTCGCGGCCGGTTTTACACCCTGGCGGATGCCAGCCGGCTGATTCGTGATTTACCTGCCGGGCCGCGCCTGGCCTTGAATTCCCCCCGGCCACCGTGGTTAGTGTGGAATCATCCCGGCATGTTCGCGTTGCTGGTGTGGATCGTCGGTTCCGAGTGGGCGCTGCGGAAGCGAAACCACTTGGCCTGACGGCCAAGTGGCGGGCCCGGGTTAAGAGTTGTTCCGGCGTGTGAGCAGGGGATTGCGGTCATGTCGTCGCTGCCTGCCCGTCTTGCCGCCCTCCGCCGTGGCTGGCGCCTGGTTGTCGGCCTGCGCGGCCTTCTGGCGGTGCTTGCTGTGCTCTCGCTCGGCGGCCTGAGCCTGGGACTGCTTGATTGGCGCTGGCACCTTCCGAGCCTGGTGCGTGCCGTCGGCCTCGTTGGCCTGCTGACGGCGGCAGGCGTTGCCGCCTATCGCCTCATCCTTCAGCCGTGGCGCGACCGCACCGACGACCTCAGCCTCGCCCTGCGGATCGAGGAGAAATACCCCGAACTGAACGACGCCCTGGCGAGCACCGTCCAATTCCTTCAGCAAACCGGCGGCTCTCCCGCCAGCGCCGCCGACCTGCGGCAACTCACCGTGCAGCAGACGTTGCTCCGCACCCAAGACTACGACTTCACCTGCGTGCTCGACCGCCGTGGCCTCTGGCGGGCCGCCGCCGGCGCCGCCTTGGCCAGCTTCCTCGTGCTGTTCGTCGGGCTTCGCTACCCGAGCGAAAGCGCCACGGCCTTCGTTCGGCTGACGCAGCCATTCGGCGACGTTTCCTGGCCGCCCCAGACCCGGATGACAGTCACCGCCCGCCCCCGCGTGGCCCAGGGCGAACCGTTCGAGTTCGAGGCCCGGTTGGAGGGCGTCATCCCGCAGCGGGCCACGGTTGTTTATCGGTGGGACCGCGGTCAGGTCCATGAGCAGGTCTGGACGGTTCAGCACGGCTCTCGCCCGGACGAAGGGTTGGTTCGCCCCCGGTTGGAAGCCGACCGAGTCCGCCGCAGCTTCGAGTTTGAAGTGCGGGCCCACGACGGCCGCAGCGGCTGGCATGCCGTCACCGTCCTGCCGCCGCCGCGGCTGGTGGCTTTGGACGGCCGGCCCTCACCCCAGGTTCGGTTGACCTACCCGGCCTACACCGATTTGCCGCCCCGCGACCTGACGGACGGTACCGGCCACATTGAGGCGGTGGTCGGGACGCACGTCCGCTTCCGTGCCGCCGTCGATCGGCCAATCGTCCGCGCCTGGATCGAATATCGCCCTGAGCCGTCAGTGGTCACGCCGGCTTCCCTCCTGACCCCGTTGGGAGCCAACCACTGGCCGGCGGCCGCCGCCTTGGCGGCCGCCGGCCGCGAAGTCTGGAGCACGGTCCCGGTCCGGCTCGATAGCACGGGCCAACGGCTCGAAGCCAACTTCTTGCCCCGCATCAGCGGCGCGTACGCCTTGCGCCTCGAAGACGACACTGGCTTGGTCAGCACCCGTCTGTTCGACCTCCGCTTACAGCCAGACCCCGCGCCCACGGTCCACCTGGAACGGCCTTCCCCGAGCCTCGACAGCCTGAGCGTCTTACCCACGGCGGAAATTACCGTCGCGGTCGTGGCCGAAGACCCACAGTATGCTGTGCGAAGGGTCGATCTCGAATATCGTTGTGCGGAAGGCGACCCGCCACGTCTTCGGCCCCTGTACGATCCCGAGGCCCTGGCCCAGGCGCTGCCGCCACTGTTTTCCGGCTTGGCCGCTCGGCCATGGCCGTTGCCCGGACCCGCGCCGCGCCTGCGGCCGACGCGACTGACGATTGTCCAACGGCTCCCGCTGAGGCAGCTGCGGCACGCCGACGGGCGGCCCCTCCGCGAAGGCGACGTGGTCACCCTCCAGGCCCGGGCCGACGACTACGACACCGTGGCGCTCGCCAAAGCTCCCGGTCGCAGCGCCCCCATCGAATTGCGGATCGTCGGCACCGCCGCCTTGGAAGCGCTGCTCAATCAGGCGCAAAGCGCCATCCAGCAAGAACTGACGCGACTCCGGGAACAGCAAGGCGAAGCCCGACAGAAAGTGGAGGCGGCCGAAAAACAATGGCGGCACACCGGCCGGCTTCGCCCCGAAGACCTCGACGCCCTTCTCCAGGCGGAGCAGGTACAGCAGCAGATTCGGGCCCGGGTCGGCACCCGGGCCGACGAGGGAGTGCGTGGGGAGGTGGCCCGGGTGCGGCAGATGCTGGAAGACAACCACCTGCCGCGCTCCGGGACACACGAGCGGATGGAATGGGCCGCCGCCGAATTGCAGCGACTGGCGGAGGAGGAGCTGGACCTGATCGAGCCCCTGTTGGCCGAGGCCCGCAAGGCCGAGGAGCTGGGCGGCGACGGTTCGACCACCGACCCGCGGACCGCCCGAGCCTTGGCGGAAGCCGGCCGGCATCAGGATGAAGTAGCCAAGACCCTCAACGAGTTGCTGGCCCGCCTTCAACCCTGGAGCAAAGTCCGCGAGCTGAAGGCCGAGGCCCGGTCGCTGTTGGAGGAACAACGCCAGCTCAACGCCCAAACGGGACGCCTGGCACGCGAACTCCCCTTAGGCCGGCCACTGGAAGCGCTGACACCGGAGCAGCGCGCCGAGTTGGAACGGGCAGCCGATGCCCAGGCCCGGCACGCCGAGCACGTTGATCAGCTGCTGGGGAAGATGGACCGGCTTGCGGCCGACCGGCAGCGTCAGGCTGCGGAGAGCCGCCTCGCCGCGGCGGAGAAGCGGGCCCAGGCCGACGAGAAACAACGGCAAGCGGAGGCGAAGGAATTGCTGGCGTTGGAGGAGGAGCCGAAAGCCCCGGAGCGTGCCCAGAAGTTGCGGGAGGAGGCTCGGAACTTGCGGCAAGAGGCGGAACAGCTGGCGCGGGAGGCGGAGTCGCAGGCCGATGCCGCCCAGACGATGCTGGATGAAATGGCAGCCCTGCGCGAGGCCGCGGAGCGCGGTCGCCATGGGGAGAGTGACCGGCGCCTGGCCGAGGCCGCCCGCAGCTTGCGGACCAATAAGCTGGGCGATGCCAGCGTCCAGCAACGCGCCGGCACGGCATCACTGGAAGAGGTGGTGCAGGCGCTCGAAGAGCGGCGGGAAAGGGAACTCGATCGACTGGTCAAGCGGCTGCGCGAAGCTGAGAAGCAGCTGTTGGAATTGGAGGAGGAGCAAGAACGGCTGCGGCAGAAGGCCCAGGAAGCGGCCCGCTTGGCGGATGCCCGCCAGCGGGAGCGGGAGCTGCAACGCTTGGCCCGGGAGCAGGAAAAACTTCGGCAACGGGCCCAGCGCCTGACCGAGGAATTGAGCCGGTTGCGTGCGGAACGGGCCGGCCAGGCCCTGGGTCAGGCCGGCGCCGACATGGAGGACGCTGGCCAGCAGTTGACCCGTGCCCAGGCCGCGGACGAAGCCCAGGACGAGGCCCTGGACCGGTTGGAGGAGGCCCGCCGCGAGGTGGAGCGTGCTCGTCGGCAGGTGGAAGACGAGTTGGCCCGCGAAAAGCTCGTCAAGGTGGCTGACCAGCTTCAGCGCTTGAAGGAGCGACAGGAAGCGGCGATGGCCGAGGCCGCACGCCTCCATGAGACCGCGTTGCAGCGCAAGCGCTGGGACCGCGGACTCGTCAGCAGTCTGGCGGACTTGGCCCGCGCCCAGGGAGGCTTGGCCCAGGAAACCGTGGACCTCGCCGACCAGAAACTGACCGCCGCGGAAGTGGCGGCCCACGTCGTCCGGAAATCGGCCGAGGCGATGCGTCAGGCGGAGCAACGGCTGGTGAGCTGGCGGCAAGCCGTGGTGGAGCGGCGTGGCCAGGGAGACGCTTTAAACGTGCCGGAAGAGGAAGCGGCGGCGGCCGAGGTTCGTCGGTGGCAGGAAGAGGCGCGGGGTCGGCTTGAGCAACTGCTGGCAGTTGTGGAGCCGGCGCGACGAGGCCGCGGCGGCGCCGCCGCCTCTGGCGGCGGCGCCGCCGACAACGCAGCCGCCGGCCCTGAGTCCGACGGCATCCCCACCGTGGCCCAGCTCCGTCTCCTCCGCACGCTCCAAGAGGAAATCAACCACCGCACCGAGGAATTCGCCCGCAACCACCCCGATGTCACCCGGCTGACGCCGGCCGCTCAAGCCGAGCTGGACCAGCTCCGCCGCGACCAACGCGATATCGCCGACCTGCTCGACCGATTGACCGCACCCCGCGAGGGAACAACACCATGATCCGTCGGAGTCTGCTCGCGTCCGTCCTCCTGTTCGCCGGGGTTGCCGCCGCCGACAATCCTCCGCCGGCAGGCGACGAACCGCCGCGCCTCAAAAAGAAGGAACGCCCCCCGACCGCCGATCCGGCCGATAAGAAGAGCGGTGCGAGGGAGACAGACGCCAAACCGCCGGAGACGAAGACCCGTCTGAAAGACCCTGCTGAAGCCATGCCCGAGGCGATGCCGGATGACCCGAACGAACAGGCCAAGGAAATCTTGGCCCGGCTAGGCAAGAACCTGCGAACCGTGGAGCGGCGTCTGGCCGAGAAAAAAACCGATGAGGCGACGCAAGACACGCAGCGCGAGATCCTGAAAGACCTGGATGCCTTGATTGCCCAATCGGAACGGCCATCGCCTTCTGAGTCGTCGTCGAGCCAAAGCAATCGGTCGAGCGGTCGCAGCAAGGCCCAGAGTCAGACCAAACGGGGAGAGACTTCCCCGGAAAGCCGGATGGGCACCGCTCAGCGGACGCCGGCGGCCCGGATGCCTCGGGCGGGCAGCCCGGAGCCGGGGACGCAGGCGGGGGCGGGCCGGGGGCGAGCTTCAGGGGGCGAGTTGGGCAAGCTGGCCGACTTGTACAAGGACGTGTGGGGCCATTTGCCGGAGAAGATGCGGCTGGAGATGGACGCCTTCGCTCGGGAGAAGTTCATGCCGCGGTATCAGGAACTCCTGAAGCAGTACTACGCCACCTTGGCCGAGAAGGGGCGTCAGAAGCGGGATTGAGCGTCGCGGGCGGCGGGGCGCGGCCCCGCCGCCCGGCCGATCATTCCGGCAGCGGGTTTCCCTTCGTCTCCGGCGCCCACCAGATCAGCACCAGTCCCACCAGGTAGATCGAACTCATCACCGAGCAGGCAAACGGGTAGCCCCCCTCGAACGTGCGACCAAACAAGTGCACTTCGGGCCGGAAGAGATTGCCGGTCTGGAGGGCACCGATGGCGGCGATGATGCGGCCGAAGTTAAAGCTGAAGCCTTGGCCGGTCGCGCGGACGCTGGTGCGGAACAGCTCCGGGAGGTAAAGCGGCAGCCAGCCGTAGAAAGTGGCAGTGCAGCCCCCCATCACGAAAGCGGTCAGCAGGAAGAATGGACCGTAAGTGCGGTTTCCCTGGTAGAACACGAGCAGCGAGACCAGCGACAGGATGCAGAGGAGGCAGTAGGTGCGTCGTCGCCCGAGCCAGTCTCCCGTCAAGGCAGCGAGGATGGTGCCGACGACCGCCCCGCCGGCCGTCAACATCTGCACATAGTACTTGGCCCCGACAGCAGGGTCGCCGTTGGTCAGTTTGTCGGCCCAGGTGGGGGCCCATTGCGTGGCCCCCCAGGTCCCCAGGAGGGCGACGCCGCTCAACCCCGCGGCGAGGAGCATGCGACGATACGTCGGCAGCCAGGAGGACGCAGGAGCCGGCTCGGTGGAGCGGCGCTGCAAGAACCGAACCACCGGGTAGGTGTAGCCCGCGGTGACGATCGCCAAGCCGATGACGCTGCCCACGAGGCGGACGGTGATGCCGTGCGGCCAAGCCCACAGGTAGATAATGAGCGCGGGGCCTGCTCCGCCGACCAGGACGCCAACCAGGTCACGGGTCAACCAGGCCGACACGACCCCGCGTTGACGTTCGTGGAGCCAGCGTTCCGATTCCGGGACGAACAGGCGGATGAAGAAAGTGAGGAGGGCGGGGGTGGTGCCGAGGATCATGAGGATGCGCCAGCCCTGGTTGTGGGTCAGCCAGTCGATCCACTCCGGGCCGACGCCGATGGCGGCGAGGAAGGTGGCGATTTCCTGGAGAACGCCGGCCAAGCCGAGGCCGATGGCGCCGACGAGGAGGTAGCCGACGTTGGCCGCCGCTCCGATCAGGCCCGCCATGAAGGCCCGGGAGCGGTTGGGCCAGACCTCCATCACCAGGGCGACGCCCAGCGACCACTCGCCTCCCATCCCCAGGGCGGCGAGGAAGCGAAGCACCCCCATTTGCCAAGCCGCCACCGACAAGCCACACAGGCCGGTGAACAGCGCATACATCAAGACGCTGAGGGTCATGGCGCGGACGCGGCCAATGCGATCGCCCAGCCAGCCGAAGAGAACCCCGCCGGTGGCGGCCCCGACGAGGAAGGCGGCGGTGATCACCCCGAACCAGAGGCTGATGAGGCTTTCCTCGACCCCTGGCATCAGGTCGATCAGCGCGGGCCGACCGACCATCGAGAAGACGCCCATTTCGGCGCCATCGAACATCCAACCCAGGAGTGCCGCCGTCAAGGCGGTCCATTGTGCCCGGCTGATGCTGGCGCTTTCGTGCTCGCCCATGGTTCGAGGGGCCTTTCGTGCCGGAAGCGGACGCCGGAGGGTCCGGGTGCGGGGCGCTGGTCCAGCATAGCGGCTGGAACAGGCGGGTCAAACAAAACTCGGTCCGCCGCCCGCTGGGCGGCGGACCG
>JANWYO010000040.1 GCA_025055215.1 Gemmataceae bacterium | reverse complement strand
CCTCGGGCTCGGGGAAGACGACCCTCCTGACGCTCATCGGCGGGTTGCGCACCGTCCAGGAGGGAAGTCTCCAGGTCCTGGGGCAAGAGCTTTTCGGCCTGAGCAACGCCGAACTGGTCGCGGTTCGCCGCCGCATCGGTTTCATTTTTCAGGCCCACAACCTGTTCGCTTCGCTGACGGCCTATCAGAACGTCCGCATGGCGCTGGAGCTATACTCCTACGATCCTCGGCAACGCGACGCGCGCATCGTCGAGTTGCTGACGACGCTCGGCCTGGGGCATCGCATCCACTATAAGCCGCACCAACTCTCGGGCGGCCAACGGCAGCGAGTGGCCATCGCCCGCGCGTTGGCCAACCGCCCCAAACTGATCCTCGCCGATGAGCCGACCGCCGCCCTGGACAAGGACTCCGGCCGCCAGGTCGTCGATCTGTTGAAGAACCTGGCCCGCCACGAGGGCTGCACCAGCCTCATTGTCACGCATGACAGCCGGATCCTTGACGTCGCTGACCGCATCGTCAACATGGTCGATGGCCAGATCGTGTCCAACATGCTGGTGGAGGAGTCGGTGGCCTTGTGTCGCTTTCTCCGCGACTGCCCGGTGTTCACGGAATTGCCCCTCAGCACGCTATCGCGCCTGGCGGCCCAGATGGTCAAAGAGTATCACCCGCCGGGAGCAGTCATTATTCGGCAAGGGGATGAGGGGGACAAATTCTATGTGGTGCGCCGAGGCCATGTGCGGGTGGTGGTCAGCGACGGCGATACGAGCCGCGAGGTCGGCCGCCTCGGCGAGGGACAATTCTTCGGCGAAGTCGCGCTGATGAGCGGCGCCCGCCGCAACGCCACCGTCGAGGCCCTGGACGAGGTGGAAACCTTCGCCCTGGGAAAGGAGGATTTCCAGGCGGTCCTCGCCTCCAGTGCCGAGTTCAAGGAAGAGATGCGCAAGGTGCTGTTTCAGCGGCAGTGATCGCCGGCCCGAGGGCCGACGTCACCCCCCGGCATTCTCGTAGCAGCAGATGGCGACTTTGTTTGTGGAGGGTTCGGGCCGCGTGCCAGGCCATGACTTCCTTCACAAGTTCTCCTTGGGCGTTGAGCCATTCCGTTTTGACGGCCGCCAGGTCCACGAATGACGCCAGGCCGCGCTCGGCCTGCCGCTCCACCTCTTTGACTCGCTCCTGCCAGTGACGGACCCGCTCTTGCGCCAGAACAACCAGCTGCCCCTGAGCCTGCATGGATCGGGCCGATTGCCGGATTTCGTTGGCTATCATCTCTTCCCGCTCTCGGAGGTAGGCACAAAGTTGCTGCCGGCGGATTTCCACTTCGGGGGGATCGCCACAGACGAGCGCCATGACGCTCAGCAGCCACGTCCGCGCCTCGGAGTGGCTTTCCTCCGGGCCGAGGAGCCCGCCGCTGCCGGCAAGCCACACGTTCCGGGCGGCGGCCAAGGTCTGCACGTCCAACTCCACGACCAGCCGTCGGAGCGCGACCAACTCCGGCCGATGGGCCAAGCCATCGGCCACGGCCGAGTCCACGTCCGGGGGATCGATCGTGACAGCGAAATCGGCCACGGGCCAGAGGCGCTCACCCCCAATGCAAGGATCGAGCCGCAGCAGTCGCCGGAGATGGTCATTGGCCTGGTCGATGCCGACGCGGAGCTTGACGGCCTGTGCTTGCACGTCGAGCTTTTGCCGCTCGATACTTTCCACACTCACCGGGGGTTTCAACCCTTGCTCACGAATGCGTCTGAGCCGGGTCAGCGTGTCATCCACCAGGGCCTGACCAGCCATTGACAAATCCCAGCGCCCTTCTGCTTCGGCGATGCGGAAAAACAACTCCAGGGCAGCGGCCGCCGAGCGGTTCTGATACTCCTCGGCCATGGCGGTCAGGAGCATCTGTTTCAGCCGAGCCACGCGGGCCTTTCGGGAACAGTCGCACCACAGCGTGCGGGTCGTTCGGTCCAGGACGCGTACTTCCTGCCGATACCGCTCCGCTTCCGCCGAGGCGTCTACCGCCAGACATTGGCATTCAAACTCGGTCAACGCCCGGTAGGGTGGGCTCATCCGGTTCTGTTCGGCCAGGGCAAGCGCCAACTCGGGGTAGCTGGGAAGCCCGGCGAGGTTAGCAACAATTCGGCCGCGCTCCACCAAGGGCAGCACCGGGACGCAATTCGAAGGCCCGCAAACTGGGAAGCAGGGGTCAACGGGCCTGCACCCGCCCGCCGGCGCCACCGTTCCGGACAACAGCACGAACGGAATGAGCACGCAACGGCCTCGCATGGAATTCATGATCGTGCCGCGGCGGGGAAAAACGTGACAGATTTTTCGAGAGAACCGGAGGAATCGGCGGTGCCGAGGCCGCCGGCGGTCAGACGTAATCGGGCGCCTGTTCTCGCCGACGCCGCAGCCTGTTTCCCGGGCACCAGCCAAAGGGCGGGTCGGCCACGGCCCTTCCTTCCTGAGTCTTTTTTCGCCGGGGCGCATCCAACTTGGCGCCGGCGCGGCTGCTTCGCCCGGCGCGCCGTCGGCGCCTACAATGAAGGCATTAACCCCCGACTTTGGGAGAGTCGCTGGTTATGGACATTCAACGCTTCACCGAGAAGGCCCAGGAAGCCCTGCATGCCGCCCAACGACTGGCCACGCGCTTCGGCAATCCGCAGCTGGACATCGAGCACCTGCTGCTGGCCCTGCTCGACCAGGATGGCGGGCTGGCGCCCGCCATCCTCCAGAAGGCCGACCTCCCCGTCGAGGCCATCAAGCTCCGGGTGCAACGTGAAATTGAGCGCCTGCCCAAGGTGAGCGGCTCCGCTCCCGGTGCCGATCAAATCTACGTCAGCGGTCGCTTGAATCGCCTGCTTGCCGATCAGGCCGAGCAGGAAGCCAAACGGTTCAAGGATGATTACATCTCGGTTGAGCACCTCCTGCTGGCCATGACCGACGACACCGGCGCCACCGGCCGAATCTTCAAGGAGTTCGGCATCACGCGCGACCGGCTGATGCGGGCCCTCCAGGAGGTTCGCGGTCACCAGCGGGTCAACACCCCCAATCCCGAAGCCACCTACCAGGCCCTGGAGCGCTATGGCCGCGACCTCACCCAGCTGGCGCGGCTGAACAAGCTCGACCCGGTCATCGGCCGAGACGAGGAGATTCGTCGGGTCATTCAGGTGTTGAGCCGACGGACCAAGAACAACCCGGTGCTCATTGGCGAACCTGGGGTCGGCAAGACGGCGATCGTCGAGGGGTTGGCGCAGCGGATCATCCGCGGCGACGTGCCCGAGGGACTGAAGAACAAGCGCGTGGTGGCCCTGGACATGGGGGCGCTGATCGCCGGGGCCAAGTACCGCGGTGAGTTCGAGGAGCGGCTGAAAGCGGTGCTTAAGGAGGTCCAGGAGTCGCAGGGCGACATTATTCTGTTCATCGACGAACTGCACACTGTCGTCGGTGCGGGCAAGGCCGAGGGGGCGATGGATGCCGGCAACCTCCTCAAACCGATGCTCGCTCGGGGCGAACTCCACTGCATTGGGGCCACGACCCTGGATGAATACCGCAAGCACATCGAGAAAGACGCTGCCCTGGAACGCCGCTTCCAGCCGGTGATGGTCGATCAGCCGTCGGTCGAGGACACGATTTCCATTCTGCGGGGGTTGAAGGAGCGCTACGAGGTGCACCACGGCGTGCGCATCAAGGACGCAGCCTTGGTGGCCGCCGCCGTCCTGTCCAACCGGTACATTTCTGATCGTTTTCTGCCGGACAAGGCCATCGACCTGGTGGACGAAGCGGCCGCCAAGCTGCGGACGGAGATCGACTCGATGCCGGCGGAGTTGGACGAAATCTCCCGCCGGATCATGCAGCTGGAGATCGAGCGCGAGGCGTTGAAGAAAGAGTCCGACCCCGCCTCGAGAGAACGGCTCGCTAAGCTGGAAAAGGAATTAGCCGACTTGAAAGCGACGGGCGATGCCCTGAAGGCCCAGTGGCAGGCGGAAAAACAGGCCGTGCAGCAGCTGCGCACCCTCCGCGAGCAGATCGAACAAACCAAGCTCGAGATCGAGCAAGCCGAGCGCCGCTACGACCTGAACCGGGCCGCTGAGCTGAAGTATGGAAAGCTGCTGGAGCTGGAGAAACAGCTGAAACGGGCCGAGGAGGACCATAGCCGGCAAGGGAAACGACTGATCAAGGAAGAGGTGGACGAGGAGGACATCGCCGAGGTCGTCAGCCGCTGGACCCACATCCCGGTTTCCAAGCTGCTGGAAGGGGAGATCCAGAAGCTGCTGCACCTGCGGGAGGAATTGCACAAGCGGGTGGTGGGGCAGGACGAGGCGGTGACGGCCGTGGCCGAGGCGGTGGTGCGGGCCCGCTCCGGCCTCAAAGACCCGAATCGCCCGATTGGCTCGTTTATCTTCCTCGGCCCCACCGGGGTCGGGAAGACGGAACTGGCCCGGGCCTTGGCCGAGTTCCTCTTCGACGACGAACGGGCCATGGTCCGCATCGACATGTCCGAATACCAGGAGAAGCACACCGTCGCCCGCCTGATCGGCGCGCCGCCCGGCTACGTGGGCTTCGAAGAGGGAGGCCAGCTGACCGAAGCAGTCCGACGCCGTCCCTATTGCGTCATCCTCTTCGATGAAATCGAAAAAGCCCACCAGGACGTGTTCAACGTCATGCTGCAAATCCTGGACGATGGCCGACTGACCGACGGCCAAGGACGCACCGTCGATTTCAAGAACACCATCGTCATCATGACGTCGAACATCGGCAGCCATCGGATCCTGGACTACCGCGGTCACTTCGAGGGCGAAAACTACGAGCGGATGAAAGCGGCGGTGCTGGAGGAGTTGCGGCGGCATTTCCGGCCGGAGTTCCTCAACCGCATCGACGAGATCATCGTCTTCCATTCGTTGACGGAAGAGCACCTGAAGTCGATCGTGGAAATCCAGCTGGGCCGGCTGCGCCAACGCCTCGCGGATCGTCATATCACCCTGGAGCTGACGGAAGCAGCCAAAGACCACTTGGTCCGCGTGGGGCACGACCCGGCCTACGGCGCCCGGCCGCTGAAGCGGGCCATCCAGAAAGAGATCGAAACGCCGTTGAGCCGACTTCTCTTGCAAGGCGATGTCCGCGACGGGCAGCGGGTGGTGGTCGATTACGACGCGCGCCGCGGCGAGCTGACGTTCACCAGCCGCTCGTGACGCCCCGGCCGCGGCTGCCTGCGGGGCGGGACCGACAAGGAACGCATCATGTCCAGCTACTATCCCCGGTATCACACCGACCGTAGCGCGTGGGGGTATCTCTGGCTCGTACCGCTGATCGCGTTGCTGATTGTCCTCGTCGCCTGGCGGGCTTGGCGGCCGGCCGAAGGGCCCTTGCACGACATCAATGCCGCCCTGAAAGTGCCCGAGCCGAGGCCGCCGTTCGCCTCGGATGAGGCCGCCACCATCGAGGTGTACGAAAAAGCTCGACCCAGCGTCGTCAACATCAAGGCGGTGTCGGTTCGGCTGGACTTCCTCGGCACCAATGTGTTCGAGATCCCCGAGGGCACGGGATCGGGCTTTGTCTGGGACAAGGAACACGGCTACGTCGTGACGAATTTTCACGTGATCCAACGGGCCGACGCGGCCAAGGTGACGCTGGCCGACGACCCCCGAAAGCAGTGGGACGCCCGGCTGGTCGGCGCCGCCCCCGACAAGGACTTGGCCGTGCTGAAAATCAACGCTCCCAGCAACCTTCTCCACCCGCTGAAGATCGGCACCTCCAAAGACCTGCGCGTCGGGCAGAAAGTCCTGGCCATTGGCAACCCGTTCGGGCTCGACCAGTCGCTGACCACCGGCGTCATCAGCGCTTTGGGTCGCGAAATCAAGTCCGTCACCGGCCGGCCCATCCAAGGCATGATCCAGACCGACGCGGCGATCAACCCCGGAAACTCGGGCGGCCCGTTGCTGGACAGCGCCGGCCGATTGATCGGCGTGAACACGGCGATCTACAGCCCCTCCGGCGCCTACGCCGGCGTGGGTTTCGCCATTCCGGTAGACACCGTCAACCAGGTCGTCACCGAGCTGATCCGCCACGGCAAAGTGACCAGGCCGGGCCTGGGCATCAGCATCGTGGACGACCGGGTGGCCCGGCGATTGGGGATCGACCGGGGCGTCCTCATCCGCGAGGTCCTCGCCGACGGCGCCGCCGCGGCGGCTGGTCTGCAACCGACCCGAGTCAACGAACGCGGTCGCATCGTCCAGCTGGGCGACATCATCCTTGCCATTGACGGCAAGGAAATCGAAGGCGGCGACGACCTGCTAAGGATCCTCGACACCTACAAAGTCGGCGATACCGTCAAGGTCACGGTCCTGCGCGACCTGGAACGCCGGGTTGAGGTCGAGGTTACTTTGCAGGGCATCTGAGCCGGTCCCAGCCGTCCGCCGGGCGATCCGTGTCTGAACCGCGGGTGGCACGCACGTCGAAGCCGTCAGCTTCCGCATTCGAGCGGTTGAATTGTTAGCGAAAAAGTTGTTTGCTTCTTGAATGCGGGCGGCAAGCCGATATACTCTCTTGACCTCAGGCCGAAAGGGCAGAAAAGGTGGTTCACTCGAGGGAGCGATTCATGGTTAGTCCGTTGTCGGTAGACCTGGACATGATCGAAGAACTTCGGCTACGGCGTTGGGCGCGGGAGAATTATGTGCCCCGGGCCCAGCGGCAAGCCAGCTGGCACCCGGTCATTCTGGAAGAGATGAGCAAGAAGGACCGTGACCTGGGCGAGGACACCACCTCGCCGGCCTACGGCGGCTCCAAGAGCTGACAGCGGCCCGTCATTCCGGTCCGCGGCCAAGGCCGCGGACCGGGCCCACTTCTTCCCCCTGCTTCCATTCACGCGTTGCCCTTGTCTCGAGCCCCCGCGGTGGCGTCTGCGGCGCGTCAATCGTCGTGCCAGACCAGGATGACCTTCCCACACTGTCCCGATGCCATCACCTCAAAGCCGCGCTCAAAATCGGTGTACGGGAAATGGTGGGTGATGACGGGACGAATGTCGAGGCCGGATTGCAGCATGACCGTCATCTTGTACCAGGTCTCGTACATTTCCCGGCCATAAATCCCTTTGATGGTCAGCATGTTGAAGATGACGGTGTGCCAATCGATGGCCAGCTCTTTGTTCGGGATGCCCAGGAGGGCGATCTTGCCGCCGTGGCACATGTTGGCGAGCATGTCGCGGAAGGCGTCGGGATGGCCGGACATCTCCAACCCCACATCGAAGCCTTCCTTCATGCCGAGGGTCCGTTGTGCTTCCACGATGGACTGACGCCGAGTGTCCAGGACCAGCGTGGCTCCCATGCGTCGGGCGAGTTCGAGCCGGTAGGGGTTGACGTCGGTGACGACGACGTGCCGCGCCCCGGCGTGGCGGACGACCGCGGTGGCCATCACGCCGATGGGGCCGGCACCGGTGATCAGCACGTCCTCTCCCAGGACATCGAACGACAACGCCGTGTGGACCGCGTTGCCGAACGGGTCAAAAATGCTTTGCACGTCGCGTGGGATGGCGGGGTCGTGCACCCAGACGTTGGTCATCGGCAGGGCCAGATACTCGGCGAAGGCTCCAGGGCGATTGACGCCGATCCCTTGGGTGTCCTTGCACAGGTGCCGCCGGCCGGCCAGGCAGTTCCGGCACCGCCCGCACACGACATGCCCTTCGCCGCTGACGATTTCGCCCGGATGGAAGTCGTGGACGTTGCTGCCGACCTCGATGATCCGGCCGACGAACTCATGGCCGATGATCAGGGGCACCGGGATGGTTTTTCGCGCCCAGGCGTCCCAGTGGTAGAT
>JANWYO010000240.1 GCA_025055215.1 Gemmataceae bacterium | reverse complement strand
CTAGACCGTTTGGAGGAGGCGGAGCGGGCCAAGGCGCGTTACCAGATGCTCCTCGTGCTGATCGCCAGCATCTCGCTGCTGGTGGGCGGCATCGGCATTATGAACATCATGCTGGCCTCCGTCACCGAACGAACGCGGGAGATCGGCATCCGCATGGCCGTCGGTGCCAGCAGCTTCGACGTGCTCATCCAATTCCTGATCGAGGCCGTCGTCCTCTCCCTCGTGGGAGGCCTGCTCGGCATCACGCTCGGGGTGGCGGGCGCCATCGGCCTGGCCTATCTCGCCGATTGGCCTATCGTCTTTTCGCACACCGTCATGATCATCGCCCTGCTGGTGCCCGTCGGCATCGGCATTTTCTTCGGCTATTACCCGGCGTTGAAGGCCTCGCGCATGGACCCGATCGAGGCCCTCCGCTACGAATAGCGCCCTGGTTGGCTGCGGAGAATGCGTACTGTGGCGACGCAAAGGGCCAGCGGGGGAATGTCAGCTGCCACGGCGCGTTAGCGAATCCTGTCCCGGGAGTCATATTGGTGGTCGGCCATTTGCCCGCCAGGGCCCGATTACCCAGGAGATTGCCATGAGTTGGCCCCAGCTGATCGGCGCGCTCGCGCTCGGTGTCATCGGCGACGTGACGCCCCCTGCCCCCGTTGCCCCAGCCCCCAAGGAGGCAAAGACGACGGCCGAGATCGTCCAATGGGCCGAAAAGGCCACTCGCGGCAATGACTTTGTCTCGGTCATGGAGTTTCGCCGCGGCGACCGCCGTGTCGTCTTCGTCTGGTACAATCCGTGTTCCGGCTTCGCCGTCTGTCACGTCCTCGGGTACACCTACGACTTCCAAAAGGAGCGGTGGGGTCGATACTTCGACCGCGTCTTTGACGGGACGCCGACGGTATCGGTCGAGGTGGGCATCATCAGTCTGGTGATCCGAGACTTCAAAGGAAAGGTTCTGTTTCGGGAAGAAGCGCCTGATTGATCTGGTCTCGGCGAGAAGCCCGGTCCACAGCCCGGCGGCGGGTCATTCCGCCCGCAGCGGGGCCATTGCCCTCGCCGGCCGGAAACGCCCGCGATCTCTCGGGCTTCCACGGCCGGCCCACCCGGCTGCGGCAGGGCTGGCCTGCGCTGGCGGAAGAATTTGCCTCGGGCCGCGAATCTGGTCTAATGGGCTGGTAAGGCGGCCGACCACTCAACGGATTGTCCCGGTCCCAATCCTCGCTCGACGCCCCAACGGCGTGAGTGCGCGCCCCGGGTTCCGACGGCCTCTGGATTGACCACAGGAGCCACGGCATGTTGCCCAACCGGTATCAGCTGCTGGCCCAACTCGGGGCTGGCCGGGATGGAACTGCCTATCGAGCACTGGACCGGCTGACGGACCGACCCGTAGAGCTATGGATCTTGAATCGAACGCCAGACGATCCGTGGCGGTGGCCGAGCGTGCGCAAGCGGCTGCGCCTGGCCAAGGCCTTGGACCATCCGACGGCGCGGCGCGTCTTTGAGGCGTTCCTGGACGAGCAACCACCCTGGTTGGTCCTGGAAACCTGGGACGCCTCAACTTTGGAGGAGACCTGCGCCGCGGCCCGGCCCGCGGCTGACGAGGCCCTTCGCCTCGGATGGGAGCTGATCGATGCGTTGGCCGCGGCCCACCGCTTGGGCCTGGCCCACGGCGGGCTGTCGCCGCGGCGGGTGTGGCGGCCGATCAGCGGCGGGTTGAAGCTCGATTTTGCCGGGCTGGACGTGCTCGGCCAGCCGAACCTGGCCGTTGACTTCGCCCACCCGGCGGACGACCTGTCGGCCTGGGCCAAGCTCGTCGCCTGGCTGTTGAGCCGTCCAACGGAAGGGGCGGTCGGCGGCGCGGGAGCAGGCGCTGAGCGTGGGCCCACACGGGGTAGCGTCCCGGACCCGGCCCAGGTGGAGGCGTTGGAGGAGTTGCTTGGCGAATGCCTTTCACCCGCGCGGGCGGATCGTCCGTCGGCAGCGGAAGCGCGGGAGCGGTTGGCGGCCATCCTGCGGCCTCTTGAAGCGGCG
>JANWYO010000235.1 GCA_025055215.1 Gemmataceae bacterium | reverse complement strand
GGGGGCCGGGGCGCCCAGGGCCGCCGCGGCCGCCACCCCGGCGGCCGCCACCCGCCAGAAACCCCATGCCGCCCGTCGGCTCGCCCTCATCCGCGCTTCCTCCCGCGATCCCCGAACATCAGTACCCCGGAAGGTCGTCGCCAAACAAATCCGGATGGTCCAAGTCCCGGAGGAACTTGATGTCGTCGGCGTACTGATACAGCCGCACGTTCTCGATGACCCGAAGGTCACGAGCCAGGCGTTCGATGTCGTCCTCTGGGGCAACGGGCCAGAGAGAGGCGGGCCAGAAAGCGACCGCGCCGAAACCGATCCCGGCCGCCAGCAGCCAGGTCGCCACCCAGGCGAGCCGGACCCATCGCCGCCGCGTCGCTTGGCGCACCGGCTGCGGGCCCGTGGGCCGCAGCGCCGCCACCCGTTCCAACGTCCGATGGGTAAACGAGGCCGAGGGCTCCGGCCGTGGCAGGTAATCCAGCAAGTCCCAAGTCAGCTTGAGGGCCTCGGCCTCGGCCCGAGCACGCGGATCGCGGCTCAGTTTGGCCTCCACCGCCCGCGCCGCCTCTTCATCCAGCTCGCCGTCGAGGTAGGCGACCAGGTCTTCGTGTTCGTCCTTGTCCCGCGGGGCCGGATCACTCATGGCTGCTCCGATTCCACGACGCCATCATCCTGGGCTTGGCTCTCAACCTCAATGTAGTCCTGAAGGGCTGCCCGGAGGTTGGCCCGGGCCCGGCTCAAGAGCGATTTGACCGCCATCACGCTCAGCCCCATGACTTCGCCGATCTCCGCATAGTTCATGTCCTCGAACTTGTTCAGGATCACGGCCATCCGCTGCCGTTCGTTCAACGTCTCCAAGGCTTTTTGCACGCGCTGGGCCAACTCCTCCCGCTGCATGCGCTGCGATGGCCCGGAATCGGGGTCGGCGACCAGCTTCTTGACCGGCTCCACCCCCAAGGTCCCGGAATCACGCACTTCTAACGGAAGCGCGCGGTTGCGATTCCGCAACGCGGTCAGGGCCACATTGTTCGCGATGGTGAACAGCCATGTCGAGAATTTCGACCGCGGCCGATAGCGCTTCCGCGCCCGATAGACCCGCAAAAAAACCTCTTGGGCCAAGTCCTCCGCCTCATCGGCGTTGCCCATCAAATGGTGCAGGACAGCGATCAGACGCTCTTGATAATGTTCCACCAGTTCGGCGAATGCGCCCGGCTCGTCAGCGCGAACCCGGAGCATCAGACGGATGTCCGGGTCGCGGAGGGCCAGTTGCGCGCTCGACTCACCGATGGTCGCCACAGATGCCCCCAAATCAGCGAACGTGGCCCTCGCCAATCGCCCGAGCCGTCATCGGCCTTAAAGATCGCGTTCCCGCTCGACCTGCGCCAAGCCGCCGGGCGCTTCCCATTGTAAAACGAAGCACACCGGAGAGCAAAAGCTATCGCCCTCCGCCCAACGGGCGGCCCAGCTTCCGGTCGGCCGTCTCGAGGGGACGCTGTGAGCGCATCGAACCGACAGGTCGTCGTCATTGGCGGCGGTGCCATCGGGGCCGCCTGCGCCTATTACCTGTGCCGCGCCGGCTGCACCGTCACCCTCTTGGAGCGCGACCGGTTTGGCAAAGGGTGCTCGCACGGGAACTGCGGCTTCATCTCACCCAGTCACGTCCTCCCCTTGGCCGAGCCGGGCCTGGTCGGCAAAGTCCTCAAATCGCTCTTCCACCGTAAGTCCCCGTTCCGTGTCCAGCCCCGGTTCGACCTGAACCTGTGGGCGTGGCTGCTCCAGTTTGCCCGCCGCTGCAATCGGACCCACCTCCTGGCTGGCGGGCGCGCCATTCAACCGCTGCTCGCCTCGTCGCGCCGGCTGTACGACGAACTGATGGCGGCCGAGTTGACTGATTGCGAATGGCACACCCAAGGGGTCCTTTTTGTCTTTCGCTCGGTGGTGGAAATGGAAGCCTATGCCGAGTCCGATCGCCTGCTGCGGGACGAGTTTGGCGTGGCTTCCTACCGGCTATCGAGTGCCGAAGTCGAAGCACGCGAACCGGCCCTGAAGCCAGGAATGGTCGGTGCCTTTCATTATCCAGGCGACGCCCACCTCCGGCCCGACAAGCTGATGGCTGCGTGGCGACGGGCCTTGGAGGCGCGCGGCGTGACCATCCGCGAGCACTGCCCGTTGACCGGCTTCGTGGGCCCCGGCGACACGGCCCGCGCCGCGGCAACCCCCGCGGGTGAATTCCCGGGCGATGCCTTCGTGCTGGCCACGGGGGCGTGGACCCCGTTGCTCCGGGAAGCGATCGGCCGGTCGGTCCCCATCCAGCCCGGCAAAGGGTACTCGATCACCATGCCGCGGCCGCGGCTTTGTCCGTCCCTGCCTTTGATCTTCCCGGAGCACAAGGTCGCCATTACGCCGATGGACAGCGGTTACCGCATCGGCTCGACCATGGAATTTGCCGGCTATGATGCCACCCTCAATTCCCAGCGCCTCGCCTTCCTCCGCGAGTCAGCCGCGCTCTACCTCCGTGAGCCCTTGGCCGAGCCGGTCTTGGAAGAATGGTTTGGTTGGCGGCCGATGACCTACGACAGCCTTCCCATCATCGATCGCAGCCCGCGCTGGGCGAATGTGTGGATCACGGCCGGGCACAACATGCTGGGCATTTCCATGTCACCAGCCACCGGCAAGCTGGTGAGCGAGCTGATCACCGGCCAGCCGCCGCATCTGGACCCGCGGCCATACGCCTTGAGCCGGTTCTGAGTCGGAGCTGCGGATTATTTGCCGATGCAGAAGCGGCTGAAGATCCGGTCGAGCAGGTCGTCGGTGTAAATGGCACCGACGACGGCGCCCAGTTCGTCGAGGGCGCCGCGCAGTTCCAGGGCCAAGAGTTCCGGGGGGTCGTGTTCCAGGACAAGGGCGTGGGCGCGGCGGAGGTGGTCGAGGCAGGCGGTGACATGGTGCCGGCAGCGGCTGAGGCTGGGGGCCAACGCCGGCCGGGCCGATTGCCGCGCGTGCTCCGCCAGGAACGACCGCAGCTCGGCAATCCCGCTGCCGGTTCGGGCTGAGGTGACCAGCCAGCCGGCGGCCGGGGTCGTCAGATCGCACTTGGTGGCAACGCCCACCACCGACGGCGGCGGAGCGGCCGTCAACCAGGCGCGCTCGCTCGGTGTCGGCGGGCGACCCGCTTCCACGCAGAGCAACACCAGGTCCGCCTGCTCCACCTGGCTCCGACTCTGAAACTGGGCCGCGCGATCCACCGCCGAGCCATTCGCCGGCTGCCAGCCCGCGGTGTCGATCAGCTCCACTACCGTTCCCGACAACTCGAGACGGACCATTAGATAGTCGCGGGTCGTCCCCGGCAGTGGGCTGACCAGGGCGGCTGCCTTGCCGGCCAGGGCGTTGAAGAGGCTGCTCTTGCCCGCGTTGGGTCGGCCAGCCAGCACCACGCGATAAGGCCGCTCACTTGTCGCCCGTTGGTCGATCTGCTTTTGAGCCAGAGTCAGCTCAGCCATCCCTCGGGTCAAGCGTTCCAGCAGCTCCGCTTCGCTGACCAGGCGGATGTCTTCCTCAGTGAAATCAAGCCCTGCTTCCACGTCGGCCAAAAGATCCAGCAAGTCGTCGCGCAGCCGATCCAGCGGGCGGGAAAGCCCGCCCGCGAGTTGGCTCAGGGCCTGGCGGAGTTCTTGGGGGCTGGCCGCGTGGGTCACTCCGAAGACGGCTTCCGCGCGCGCCAGGTCCAGCTTGCCGGCCAGGAAGGCCCGCAGGGTGAATTCGCCCGGCTGGGCCGCACGCGCCCCGCTGTCCAGGAGCCGGGTGATTACCAACTCCACGAGGGGTGGACAGGAGATGGTGTGGAGTTCGCCCACGTCCTGTCCGGTGTATGATTGAGGTCCGGGCCAGAGGAAAAGCTCGGCGGGCAAGTCGGGCGACTGGGGCAAGACGCATCGCCCCGGCCACCGGTGGCGACGACGTTCCAACACCCCGTCGGCGGGCACAAAGTTCGACGCCAGGACTTCCAGCACCCGCGGCCCACTCAGCCGGACGATGGCCCTTCCGCCTGGACCTGGGGCGGTTGCTAAGGCGACGATGGTATCTTGCGGGTCAGGAAGCATGCCTGCACTGCCCAGCGGCAGGTATCGAAAACAGGTGCCGAAACAGACCGCTGTCAGCGCCTACCGGGCGACTTTCCGACCGGACTTGAACCGCGAGGCGGCCTGGGCATTCTTGCCGGCCTGCCTCCCGAGGGGGGCACCCATTTCGCGGAGCAGCGCCCGCCAGCAGCGGAGTTCGTGGACGGGGCTGACCAGCGAGCGGAGGCGGCGGCACCAGTTTTGCAGCGCGCGATAGAAGCGGCTATCGTGCTCGCACTGGTGCATCAGGGCGGCGAGGGCTTCGGTGTCGCCGACCGGGAAATACCCGGGATACTCGGGCCCCAGCAGCCCCATGATGCCCGGGATGCGCGAGGCGAGGACGGGAACGCCGGTAGCCAAGGCTTCCGGGATGACATTCCCACCGCCGTCGAGGCGCGACGTGAAGACAAGGAGCCGGCTGCGGGCGAGGATTCGCAGGGCCTCGGCCCGGGGCCGTTCGCCGAGCCAATGGTACCGAGGATTGACAGCTTCTTCCTGGCGGGCCGCGGACTCCCATTCCGGGCTGTCCGCCGCACCCAGGTGCAAGACCTGCACTTGGGACGAGGGAGGCAACATGCGGGCCGCCGCCGCGGCCCGCAGGGGATCCTTGACGGCCCGCAAATGGGCCAGGACGCAGACGTCGAAGGAGTCCTTGCGCGGTCGAGGCCGCGACCGAGGGGCCGGCAGCGACTGAATGATCACCCGTGCCTTGCTGCGGAGGTGAGTCGGCAGCTCATCGACTCCCAACGGCTGCAAGACGATGAGGCGCGTGGCCCATTCCATCGCCAGCCTGGCCTGGTGGCCGTTGTAGTTCTCCTCGTATAGATCGGAGCCGGTCAATCCCAGCACCAGAGGAACCCCGGGGTGGGCATCCCGGAAGCGGGCGATTGCCTCGTAGCATCGGCGGGCGTTCAAGGCCACGAGGAGATCGCATCGGCCGTTGCGGACTTCGTCTCCCATCGTCACGCGTTGGCCCAGCTTACGGAGGATGCCAGCCCAACGCTGCGCCGTAATGCTTTGCCCCTGGTGGGGTTGGAGTGGTGAAGGTGTCAGCAGACAGATGTTCATGCAGCCCCCGCGCTCGAGCTAGTTCTCACTCCCGGCGCCGCTTGACGGTATTACAGCGCGGCTCGATCCGTCGCGGTCATCAAGATGCCTCTCGAACGCATCCGGCGCCCGATTGGCGGTGGATCGTATATAGGGTAGCGCGGCCAGCGCCGGAGAGCAAGTCAGAAGTTGATTCGTCACGGAACCTCTGGCTCCAATTAGGGAAACGATTCCGTGCCTTCGGCTTGCTTTACTTTTTGCACCGGGTCGCTTCAGGACGTATGCTACACCACAGACCGACTTACCGGATCGGCCCGCCGAGCAGAACTCTCCGGTCTGACGGAGGTGGTGTGCCGCGACCATGACCGCGGACGGCCGGCCCTGGCTCGCACATCGCCGTGGCACAGGTCACCAGCCGCCAGCCCGTTGGGAGCAGTTCGGTCGGCGCGACGGTGGCGGTATCGCCTCAATGAGGAGAGGGTAGGCATGGCACGTTCCCCGTTGCCCTCCGGGCCCGAAGACTTGTCCTCCCCCGAAGGCGGCACTCTTTTGGCTGATTACCCGGGACTGCCGCCCGCTGGCCGGGCCTTTCTCGAAGACCTGATCCGCATGCAACTGCTCGGGCGGAGCGCGGCCGGTCTCTTCCTCCAACAGTTCGCCGAGCAACTGGGCGAGTTTGGCGACGAAGAAGTTCTGGGAAATGCCCTGATTCAGGCCGGTCTTCTGACCAGTTACCAGTTCGACCGCATCATGGCGGGCACCACGCACGGCTTGGTGCTGGGCAACCATCGGGTGCTCGACCGATTGGGGGCCGGCAGCATGGGCGTGGTCTTTCTCGCGGAGCACGCCTTGCTGAAGCGCCGGGTGGCCATCAAAGTCCTCCCGGTGGACGAGACGGTGCCGGCGGCGTTGCTGGAGCGGTTTTATGCCGAGATGCGTGTCTTGGCTGACCTCCGCCACCCCAACATCGTGATGGCGTTTGACGCCGGCAAGATTCCCGGCCCCAACCCGGGCATGCCGGCGCTGCATTACCTCGTCCTCGAACTGGTGCCGGGGGGCGACCTGGAGCAGTACGTCGTGGAGCACGGCCCCGTTCCGGTGGCCCAAGCGTGCGAGTGGATTTGCCAGGCCGCCGCCGGCTTGCAGGCGGCCCACGATCATCACCTTATCCATCGCGATGTCAAGCCGTCCAACCTTCTTTTGTCGGCGGAGGGGCAGGTGAAGCTCGTCGATTTCGGCCTGGCGCGGCAGTTTTGCAGCCAGTTGACCGACCCGCGGGCGCTGCTGGGAAGCATCGATTTCATGGCGCCCGAGCAGAGTTTCGACCCGTCCACCGTCGGGCCGCAAGCCGACATCTACGGATTGGGGGCCACCCTCTTCTGGCTGCTGACCGGACAACCGCCGTTCCCGCCGGAGAAAAGCGTGGCTCGGGCGCTGCGTGCCCTCCAGACGGGCCGACCGCGGCGCCTCCGCTCTTTGCGGCCCGACGCCCCTGCGGAATTGGATGCCCTGATCGCACGCATGCTGGACCGCGACCCGGCGGAGCGGCCGGCATTGCCGGTGGCGGTGATGAACGCCCTGAGTCGCTTTGCGGCGCCCGCTGCCGGCGCGTGGGTGACGGTGCCGGGCATGCCGGCCGCGGCCGGGCCGGCCGAGGCCGCCTCCACCGCCTGGCAGGTCCTGATTGCCGACGAGCAGCCGGCCCTCCGCCAGACCACCCGCGCCAGTCTGGAGCCGTTGGGTTGCGTTTGCGGCGAAGTGGACCGTGGCGACGCCGTGTTAACCGCCATCCGGGAAACCCCTTACGACCTGATCCTCCTCAGCCGCGGACTGCCCGACCTTAATGGGCTTGAAGTCTGTCGCCGCCTGCGGGAAGAACCGCCACGGCCGCACCTGAAAATCGTCCTGCTGTCTCCTCCGGAAGCGAGGAATGAGTTGACGGAGGCGCTCGCCGTCGGCGCGGATGATTTCGTGACGAAGCCCTTCGACCCGCAGCAGCTGGCCGCCAAGGTCCAATCCATCCTCCGCCTCAAGGATGCCCAAGAATATGCCGACCGCCTGGCGCGCAATCTCCTGTCGGCCAATCAGCAGCTGGAACACAGCCTCAAGGCCCGCGACAGCGATGTCCGCCGCGCGCAGGATGCCCTGTTGTTCGCGATGGCCAAGCTGGCCGAGTCTCGGGACGGAGAAACCGCGGGGCACCTGTATCGGCTGCAACGTTACTGCCGGGTTTTGGGCGAGCAGCTGGCGCAAATGCCCGGCTGGTCGGGGATCGTATCGGAGTCGTTCCTCGATCAATTGGAGCGCTGCGTGCCGCTGCACGACATCGGCAAGTTGGGGCTGCCCGACGCCGTGTTGCTCAAACCCGGTCCCCTGACGGACGAAGAGCGTGCCGTGATGCAGTCGCACACCCTCATCGGTGCGGGAATCCTCGACTCGCTGGCACGGGAATACGGCGACTCGCTCGCCTTCCTGGCGGTCGCCTCGATGATCGTCCGCTATCACCACGAGCGGTACGACGGCTTGGGCTATCCCGATGGCTTAGCTGGTGACGCGATCCCGCCGGCGGCGCGGATCGTCGCCCTGGCCGACGTCTACGACGCCCTCCGCCGCAAGCGGGCCCACAAGCCGGCACTGACGCACGCCGAGGCTGTCAAGGTGATCCTGGAAGAGTCCGACGGGCAATTCGATCCCAGCGTGGTCGCTGCTTTCCACGCTCGGCAAGACGACTTCCAGCGAATTTTCCACCAGGTACGGAATTGAGGCAGCCTCGAAGTATTGGGGCCTCCGAGATTCGAACTCGGAACCAAGCGATTATGAGTCGCCTGCTCTGCCGTTGAGCTAAGGCCCCCGGTTTTCCATTGTAGTCGGCACGTTCCGGCGGGTTCAGGCGGCCACCCCTTGCAGATGGAAGTGGGCATTGAGCGTGGCCACCTGGGTGGCGCCGTCGTGCCGGAGGACGATCGAAATACCTGCGGGGTCGAGCGTCAATCGGTCCGCTTGGGCAATGGCCAAGCCCAACAACTCGGCCAGATAGGTTCGCTGGGCCACGTCGTGCGAGACGACGAGGATCGCTTTTCCCGCATGCTGGTCGAGCAGTTTTTCCAACGCCGGGGCGACGCGCCGATGCACCTCGGCATAGCTCTCACCGGCCGGGAAGCCATGCGCCGCAGGATCCTTGCGGAAGCGCTGGTACGCCTCCGCCTCCAGGTAGCGGATCGAGGGCCAGTCCAAGCCCTCCCAGCGTCCGACATGGCATTCGGTCAGGTCGTCGAGCGGCGCCGGTGCCAAGCCATGTGGGGCGGCCACGATGGTGGCAGTCTGGATGGCGCGAAGCAAGGGGCTGCAAAAGCATACATCGATCGGGCGAATGGCCAGGAAATCGCGGGTGGCCTCGGCCTGGCGCACCCCCAGTCGGGCCAAGGGAAAGTTGTGCTGGCGGCCCTGCAACCGGGGCGGCTGGGCCAGAGTCGCCTCCGTGGCCGCGGAACGGACCAGATAAAGGGTCGTCTTCATGGCGTGCCACCTTGCCGTCTCCGTTCCTCCTTTCCCCAGCCACCGGCGCCACCAGTCGGGAGGCAAAGAAGACCGTCCTCATCGTTCCGACCCGACGGAGTGATCCTCCGCAAGGGGCTTCGGCCTTCCCTGGGCCAGGCGAGCGGCCACGCGTACCGCCGACACCAGCCCCGCGGCATCAGCGATGCCGCGGCCAGCAATGTCGTAGGCCGTCCCATGGGCCACGCTCGTGCGCACAATCGGCAGGCCGGCGCTGATGTTCACGACGCCGTGGCGGTCCAGGAGCTTCATGGGAATGTGCCCTTGGTCGTGATACATGGCCACAATTCCGTCGAATTCGCCTCGACGGGCGCGGGCGAAGAGCGTGTCGGCGGGCCAGGGGCCGGTGACTTGGATCCCGCACCGTTGGGCCGTTTCCACCGCTGGTCGGATGAGACGTGCCTCCTCGTCGCCGAAAAGACCGCCATCGCTGGCGTGGGGATTCAAGGCGGCGACGCCTAACCGGGGCCGGCGGCCCAACAGCTGGGGCAGCAGCTCATCCAGCAGGACTATCTTGTCCTGGATGGCGTCGGGGGTCAGGTGTCGGAAGACGTCACGCAAGGCCAGGTGGAGGGTGACGTGGGCCACGGCCAAGCCGTGGCCATACAACACCATGGCAAACTTTGCCGTGCCGGTGCGTTCGGCCAGGATTTCGGTATGGCCGGGGTAAGGCAGTTGGGCGGCGCGCAGCCCCTCCTTGTGCAGGGGCGCCGTGACAATGCCGTCGGCTTCACCAGCCAAGGTTCGGTCGATCGCGGCGCAGAGAAAATCGTAGGCAGCCCGTCCCGCGGCGGCGGTGACCGTTCCCGGTTGCACGCCGTCGAGGGCTTGATCGCTTGCCGGGAGGATCGGAATGCACTCGGGGCCGGCCTCCGCCTTGGTCAAGTCCGCGATGGGGCAGACCCGGGCCGGCGAACCCACCAGGGTCGCGGCCCGGCTCATCCAGCCGGGATCGCCCACCACCACCGGACGGCACAGCGCCGCCACTTCGGGCCAGGCTCGGGCGATGATCTCCGGCCCGATGCCGGCGACGTCTCCCATGGTCAGCAGCAGCCGAGGGCGAGAATTCATCAGACTGGTCCGTGTACGGGATGGGTGGGTGTCGTTCAAGGGGGCGCCGCTCCGCGGCGGTGCCGAGGTTGAGCCGAGTCAACGTCCCATGCCGCGCACCATAGCCCATGCCGGGATGGGGGACAAGACGAACTCGGCTGACTCGTTAAAATACATTGCCAGCAGCGGGCAGGTCCCGATACACTCCCAACGCCTAGCGCCGATCCGTTCGAGGAGCCTGCGGCGAACTCATGGTTGATGACGCGGTTGCACCCGGGAAGGCCTCGCGTCCCGATGCGTCCCCCCTGATCCTTCACGCTGCTTCGGAAGTCGTCGGTTTTGCCAAGACCGGCGGCTTGGCAGACGTCGTCGGCTCGTTGCCGTGCGTCCTGGCACGCCATGGTTACCCGTGCGTGGTGATGACCCCGCTTTACCGCAGCACGCGCGCCGCCCGTGTTCCGATGCAAGCCACGCCCCACCGCGTCCGCGTCCCGCTGGCTGGGAGGGAGATCGCGGGGGCCATTTGGCAATCGACCCTGGCGGATGGCGAGGTGCCGGTCTACCTTGTCGAACAACCTGAGTTCTTTGAGCGGGACGATCCGGTCTCCGGGGCCGGTCTGTATCAGTTCACCCGCCTCGATGGCACGCGCGTGGATTATCCTGATAACGCCGAGCGCTATGCCTTTTTCTGCCAGGCGGTGGTGCAAGCCATCGAACGATTGGGGCTGAGGCCAGCCATCGTGCACGCCCACGACTGGCAGACCGGCCTCTTGCCGGTTTACCTTCAGAAGCCGGGGCACCCAGGGGCCGATGGGGCGGGCATCCACACCGTCTTCACGATCCACAACATCGCCTATCAAGGGGTCTTTCCCGCGGAGGTGCTGCCGCGGATCGGCCTGGATTGGCGACTGTTCAACCCCGAGCAGTTGGAGTTCTACGGCCAGCTCAACTGCCTCAAGGCCGGCATTGTGTTCGCTGAGCGGATCACCACGGTCAGCGCGCGCTATGCCTTGGAAATCCAGACGCCCTACTTCGGCTGCGGGCTGCAAGGCGTGCTCAGCGCCCGCCGCGACCGGCTCACGGGCATCGTCAATGGCGTGGACTACCGAATCTGGAATCCCGCCCACGACCCGCTCATCGCCAGCCGCTACGATTCATCGAATGTCAGCGAGGGGAAGGCGATTTGCAAGGCGGCATTGCAGCGGCGCTTCCGCCTGCCCGAGCAGCCGCGTGCCCCCCTTCTGGGGATGGTGTCGCGGCTGGTGGAGCAGAAGGGACTCGACCTGCTGCGCGAGGCGGCCCCGCCGCTATTGGCCGAGGACGGCGTGCAGCTGGTCGTGCTCGGCGATGGAGAGCCGGCCTATCGCCGGATGTTGCAGGAGTTACAGGCGCGGTATCCACAGCAGGTAGGACTGGCGCTCACGTTTGACGAGGGCTTGGCCCACCAGATCGAGGCCGGGGCGGACATCTACCTGATGCCGAGCCTCTATGAACCGAGTGGCCTGAATCAACTGTACAGCTTGAAGTACGGCACGGTCCCGGTGGTCCGCGCCACCGGCGGGCTGGCTGATACCATTGTGGATGTCACCCCGGAAACGCTGGCGTCGGGCACGGCCACCGGTTTTTGCTTCACGGCCTACGCCGGCTCGGCCTTGTTGGAGGCGACCCGGCGGGCCTTGGCTTTGTATCGCGGCGACCGCGAACGCTGGCTGCAAGTTGTCCGCACCGGCATGAGCCAGGATTGGTCCTGGGACCGCAGCGCCCGCGAATACCAGAAGCTCTACGACCAGCTCCTCGCCCCTGCCGATTAGGGGCCGACGGGCGCAGGCCGTTGGCCCCGGCCGACGGGCGGGACGACTTCCATGACTCGCCGCCGCCGTGCCGCCATCGGCGGTGTGGACGTGTCCGGCGACGGCCTAAAGGCCGTCGCCGGACGGACCCTGCGCCTGTGCCCGTTTGCTGGCCCTGGAGGAGGCCCATGCCTGAAATTGCCTTGGCGATCCTCTGGCATCAGCACCAGCCCTATTACCCCGACGACGTGGCTGGCGACAATCCCATGCCCTGGGTGCGGCTGCACGGCGTCAAAGACTATTACGGCATGGCCCTGCACCTCCTGGAAGTGCCGGAGATGCGCTGCACCATCAACCTCGTCCCCAGTCTGCTCACGCAGCTCGAGGCTTACGCCTCGGGCCGGGGCAGCGATCGTTTCCTCGCCGTCACCCGCATCCCCGCCGCCGACCTCAGCGAGGAAGACTGCCTCTTCCTCCTCGATCACTTTTTCATGGCCAATCCCCAGACGATGATCCGACCCTTTCCCCGCTATGCCGAGTTGTGGCAGCGGCGTGGCCTGGGGAGCAACACCGCCCGGGCGGCCATGCGGCGCTTCAGCGAAAAGGACTACCGCGACCTCCAGGTCTGGTTCAACCTCGCCTGGGTCCATCCGTTGGCCGTCGAACATGACCCCGTCTTGGCCGAACTGGTCGCCAAGGGGCGTGGCTACAGCGAGGCGGACAAGTCGGCCCTGATCGACAAACACTATGAAATCCTCCGGCAGATCATTCCGCTCCATCGCCGACTGGCGGAGAGCGGCCAGATCGAGCTGACGACGACGCCGTTCTACCATCCGATTCTTCCGTTGCTCCTCGACAAACGGCTGGCCCGCGAGGCGCTGCCCGAAATCAAACTGCCGCGTTACACCGGCGGCTACCCGGAGGATGCCGAAGTCCACGTCCGGCGGGCCGTCGAGCTGCATACCCGCATCTTCGGCGCGCCCCCGCGCGGCATGTGGCCGGCCGAGGGCTCGGTCTGCCAGGGGATGCTGCCGCTATTGGGGCGGCATGGGATTCGTTGGTTGGCCACCGATGAAGAGATCCTCGGCGCCTCGACTCAGGGCTTCGTCAGCCGCGATGCCCGCGGCCATGTCCGCAACCCGAGCCACATGTATCGCCCGTACAAGGTTGCCGAGGGCGGTTACGAGTTAGGCATCGTCTTCCGCGACCATGCGCTGAGCGACATGATTGGTTTCCACTACCAACGCAGCGAGCCGGAGGCAGCGGCCGCCGATTTCATCCACCACATCGAAGCCATCCGCCAGGCCGTGGGCCCGACCGAGACCGCCTTAGTGAGCGTCATCCTCGACGGGGAAAACTGCTGGGAACACTATCCCGGCGGCGGGGTGCAGTTCGTGCGCTGCTTGTATCAGCGCTGTTGCCAGACACCGCACCTCCGCCCGGTATCGATCGGCCGTTATCTGGAAGAGCATCCGCCGCGCGACACGTTGCCGCGGCTGTTCGCCGGGAGCTGGATTCACCACAACTTTGCCATCTGGATCGGCCACGACGAGGACAACACCGCCTGGGACCTGCTGCACCGGACCCGCGAGCATTTAGTGCAGCGAAGCGAGAAGGAGGCGGCCCGGGCCGCTGAGGCGAGCGGGGAGGCGGCCGCCGCGGCCACGCGGTCAGCCGCCCTGGCCAAGGCCTGGGAGGAGGTCTACATCGCCGAGGGGAGCGACTGGTTCTGGTGGTTTGGCGACGATCATTCCAGCGCCCAAGATGCGCTGTTCGACTATCTCTTCCGTAAGCACCTGCAGAACGTGTACCTGCTGCTGGGTGACAAGCCCCCGCCCGAGCTATCCCGGCCCATCTGCCGCCGCACCCAACGAGCCATCCACACCCTGCCGACGGCCTTCTCGCACGTCAAGGTCAATGGCCGACGCACCTTCTTCGAGTGGATCAATGCCGGCCACTATGCGTGCCAGAACGAGCGCGGTACGATGGCGATGGTCAGCCGCGGGCCGCTGAAGGACGTTTATTTTGGCTTCAATTTGCACCACCTGTACATCCGCATCGACTTCGACGCGCCGGCGCGGACCGCCCTGGCCGACTACGAGGCCATCCGCATCGGCTTCCTCGAACCCGCCGAGTACGAGATCATCATCCCCAAGCTGAGCGAGTCGCCGTCGAAAGCCTACCTGCTTTGCAACGGTCAGGCCGTTGATGTCGCCGGCTTGGAGGTCGGCATCGATCAGATCGTGGAGGTGGGCGTGCCGTTCGCGGCCTTGGGTGTCAGCGCCCATCAGTCGGTGCAGTTTTTTGTGGAGCTGCTTCAGGGGCAGCAGAGCCGCGACCGTGCCCCGCGGGAAGGCGCCATCCAGCTGAAATGCCCCTCCGCGGAATTTGAACAAATCATGTGGGACGTGTGACCCGAGATGGACTCAACCCTCCGCCGCTTCGTTTCGTCACTGAGGGGACTCCCCATGCCTGAGTTGCGCAAAGACCCCATCGTCGGCCGATGGGTCATCATTGCCACCGACCGCGCCAAACGCCCCGTCGCTCCCAAGAACGAGCCGGAGTTTCCGCCCTCTTCCTTCTGCCCGTTCTGTGAGGGCCAAGAGGACAAAACCCCCAACGAAATCCTCGCGTACCGCGACCGGCACAGCCGGCCGAACGAACGCGGCTGGCGGGTGCGTGTCGTGCCAAACAAATTCCCCGCCTTGCAGATCGAAGGCGACCTGAACAAGCGCGGCGACGGCATCTACGACCGCATGAACGGCATCGGCGCCCACGAGGTCATCATCGAGTGTCCTTTCCATGAAGTCTCGCTGGCCAACCTGTCCGAAGAGAACATCCGCGAAATCCTCTGGGTCTACCGCGATCGGCTCGTGGACCTGAAAAAAGACCCCCGCTTGGTCTATGGCATGCTCTTCAAGAACGTCGGGGCGGCGGCCGGCGCCTCCCTGGAAC
>JANWYO010000079.1 GCA_025055215.1 Gemmataceae bacterium | reverse complement strand
TCGGCGGCGGCATCGGCGGCACCGGCTTTTCTCCCATCGTTAACTATCCGGAAGTTGCCATCCTCGGGCTGGCGCGCGCCCGCCTCCAGCCGAGCGTCCACCAAGGCCAGATCATGCCGCGGCTGATCCTGCCGTTGGCCTTGTCGTACGACCATCGGGTAATCGACGGGGCGGACGCTGCCCGCTTCGTGCGGGACATCGCCGCCATGCTGGAAAGCCCTTGGCAGATGGTGTTGCGGACGAGGTAGGCCCCGCAAAATCCGAGTTGTCGGCGTGAAAAGCCGGCTTGGCCTTCACGGCTCTCAAAAAACTTGAAAGGCCCGCCAGGAACCGTTGAGACGGGGCCGATTGTCTGGTAGCCTGGGGCGAGGATCATCGATTCCCAGCGACCTTGCCGACCGTCGCGGCGGCCCTGCGTGGAGAGCCGGCGTGGCCATCACCGTTCGCTGTAGTAACCCGGATTGTGGCAAGCTCTTTCGCTTTAAGGATGACTTGGCGGGCAAACAGGTCAAATGCCCCGGGTGCGGACAACACATTCTAGTGTACGCACCGCGACCCGCCGCCACCGTCGCAGCTGGTGCCCCGGTCATCCCCTTGGCACCGGAACCGGGTCCGGCGGCGCCGTCCAGCCCGCTGCCCGCGTCGGCCGAGCCAAGTGTCCCCCAGAAACCGCGGCCTCAGCCCCAGCCCCGGCGGGCGGGTCTCGTGGTGAAAACTTTCTGGCTGCTGCTCTGGTTGCTTTCGCTGGCCGCGGTCCCCGGTTCTTGGGCCGTCTTCGGCCAGGAATTGCTCGAGTTGGTGAAAAGTGACATCGCGGACGCAGGCCAATCGCTGCCGCTTCGGCCGCTGACCGAGGACTTGCCCGAACGTTTCAAGCAATTGTCGATTCAGGACATTCCCTACCTGCGGGATGCGTACAACTATTTGGCCGAGGTGAGTCGCTGGCTGGGCGATACCCTTTTTGCCGCCAAACCGTTTGCCCAGCGGTCGGCCGCCGGCGCCGGGGTGCTCGCCGGGGTCATCAGCTTGCTCGAATTCCTGATCTTCGTGATGCTGGTGCTCAAGTCGGGGCGATTCCTCAGCTTCCTCTGCTGGCTTACCTGGACCGCTGCTTTGGCGACCGCGATCGTGGCAGCCGGCGACGGCTTCCTCCGCTTGGCCGAAACCTACAAGAGCCCCGCCGACCTCCCGGCAAGCTTGGTGAACCTGGCGGAGCGGATGACTGGCTTGGCACTGCGGCCGGAGGGGCCGGCCGCACCATCCGACGATTCCGGCCTCCCCGTGCCGCTTTACGCCGTCAGCCTGCTGACGGGCGGCGTGGCCCTGAAGTTCCTGTCGTTGATCAACGGAGCGGTGGCTTTCCTGGGGATGCTCGGCAAAGGGAGCCTTCGAGCTGCCTACCGATGGTATGCCTTGGGGGTCTGGTTGATGCTCTTGGCCGGCATCCTCAGCGGGGCGACCGTCTACGCCATGCAGCAAGCTCGAGAGTCGCCGGAGTGGCTCAGGCCGCAGGCCGAAGAGGTGCTCACGCGGCTTGGCCCCATCGATCGGCTCGGCATCATCCCCGCGGGGACGTCGCCCCAAATCGCCGCGGGCACCGCCATCCTCGTGCTCTGCGTCATCGTGGCAATCTTTGCGGTCGTGGGCCAGATTTTTGCCTTTTGGGTCATGGTGTACAAGCTGTGGGCCGTCGTTCAGGATGGTGCCGCCCGCACCACTCCGGGCAAGGCTCTCGGCTTCCTCTTCATCCCGCTGTTTAATCTCTACTGGATGTTCGTGGCCCTCCCCGGAGCGGCCAGCGAGTTGAATCGCTGTCTTCGCAGTCAAGGGCTGGACATCAAGCCGGCCAAACGCGGCTGGATGATTCTCTGGTGTCTGCTCATCCTCCTCGGCCTGGTACCGGGAGTGGGTTTGGCCACTTTGGCGCTAAGCCCCCTGGTGGGACTGGTGGCCTTC
>JANWYO010000074.1 GCA_025055215.1 Gemmataceae bacterium | reverse complement strand
CCGTATGTGGCGCCGGGCGCTGGCTTGGGGTTCGGCCTGGGCCGCGGGTCCCGGGGGGAGGCCGCTCGGCCGCCGGGGGGCCGAGCGGCCGCGCCCTCACGCCAGCAGCTCCGTCACCGGGTGGACTTCCTCCACCCCGGTCAGCCGTTGGTCCAGCCCCTGGAACTTGAAGCGGAACGCGACGTGGTCGATCCCCATGCAATGGAGGATGGTGGCGTTCAGGGCGTTGATCGAAACCGGATTTTCGACGACGTTGTAGCTGAAGTCGTCGGTTTCCCCATAGCAGACACCTCCCTTGATGCCGCCGCCGGCCAGCCACATGCAGAAATTCCGCGGATGATGGTCCCGGCCGTAGTTGGTGGCTGTCAGCGTCCCCTGGGAGTAAACGGTTCGCCCGAACTCCCCGCCCCAGACCACCAGGGTGGTTTCCAGCAAGCCACGCTGCTTGAGGTCGGCCAACAGGGCGGCGGTAGCCTGGTCGGTGTCTTCGCACTGGAGCCGCAGGTCGCTGGGAAGGTTGTTGTGCTGGTCCCAGCCGCGATGGAGGATCTGCACCACGCGGACGCCGCGCTCGACCAGCCGGCGGGCCAAGAGCGCACTGGAGGCGAAGGTTCCCGGCTTCTCGACTTCCGGGCCGTACATCCGCAAGGTCTGCGGTGTTTCCTTGGAAATGTCCACCAACTCAGGCACGCTGGTTTGCATGCGGAAGGCCATCTCATACTGGGCGATCCGCGTGCGGATTTCCGGATCGCCGAGACGCTCGTAATTCCGCTCATTGAGCTGGACGAGGGTGTCGAGCAAGGCCCGGCGGTTGGTGGGCTGCACGCCGGGCGGGTTCTGAATGTAGAGCACCGGATCGCCGACGCTCCGCAGGGCGACCCCGGTGTATTGCGTGGACAGGAAGCCGCTGCTCCACATACGGGTAAACAGGGCCTGGGCCGCGGCCTTTGACTTCCAGTTCGGTGTCAGGACGACGAACGCGGGCAGGTCGTTGCTTTCACTTCCCAGGCCGTAAGCCAGCCATGAGCCGAGGCTTGGCTTGCCCGGCACCTCGCTGCCGGTCATGACGAAGGTGCAGGCCGGGTCGTGGTTGATGGCATTGGTGTGGACCGTCTTAATGAGGGCGATGTCGTCCACCAGGCGGGCGGTGTGCGGCAGGAGTTCGCTGACCCACCGGCCACATTGGCCGTGCTGCGAAAACTTAAACATCGACGGGGCCACCGGCAGGCGGGCCTGGCCGCTGGTCATGGTGGTGATGCGCTGCCCCATGCGAACGGAATCGGGCAGGTTGGTGTCGAACAGGGCCTTGAGCTGGGGCTTGTAGTCCCACAGGTCGATCTGGGAAGGGCCCCCGTTCATGTGGAGGTAGATCAAGGCGCGGGCCTTGGGGGCAAAATGCGGCAAACCCCTCAGCGGCGGGAAGACCCGTTCTCCCGCGGCGGCCGCCTGGGCCTTGTCGCCCAGTAACAGGGCCAGAGCGACGCTCCCCAGCCGGAGACCCGTTCGGCCGAAGAATTGCCGGCGAGTGAGGTACAGCTGATGTTCCAACCACGGGTGCATAGCGAAACCTCGGAGGGAGTGTTGGCAGGCCGGTGGCCGCTCACGGCCGCCGGCCGACCACCACCTTGCGAACACGATGGTTGTTACTATCGGCGATGTAGATGTTGCCGTCGGCATCGACGACGCAGCCGTGCGGCCGATCCAGCCCCGCCTTGGTGGCGTCGCCGCCGTCGCCCTCGCCGCCTTTGCGACCACCCGCCACGGTCGTCACGGCGTAGCTGGCTGCATCAATCCGGCGGATAGCGTGATTTTCCGTATCGACGACGAAGATGTTGCCCTGACGGTCGCAGCGGATCGCCTTGGGCCCGTTGAAGGTGGCCACCCGCCCCTCGCCGTCGGCAAAGCCGCGGGCACCGGTCCCGGCAATGGTGGTGACGATCCCCTGGGGATCGACCTTGCGGATGGCGTTTCCTTCCCGTTCACAGATGTAGGTATTTCCCCGGCCATCGACGCACACGGCCCGCGCCCCCACAACGATCGCCTTGGTTGCCGGGCCACCGTCGCCGATGGCCGACCGATCGATCTTTTTCGATTCCGGCCGACCGATGCCGGCAAACGTGGTAATGGTTCCGGTCTTGAGGTCGAGCCGTCGGATGCGCCAATCCGCGACGTCGGCGATCAACAGGCCACCACGGCCGTCGAGGAAGCAATCGTTCGGCTCGCGGAGCATCGCCTGAGTCGCGGGGCCGCCGTCGCCGCTGTAGCCCTTTTGACCCGTGCCCGCCACCGTGCTGATGGTCCCCGTGGCCCCATCGACCTTGCGGATGACGGCGTTGAGGCGGTCAGCAATGTACAGGTCGCCGTTGCTGTCCCGCACGACGGCATACGGCTCGTTGAACGTGGCCTGGGTGGCGGGGCCGCCGTCGCCGGTATACCCCTTCTTGCCGGTGCCGGCCACGGTGGTGATCAGGCCCGTCATAAGATCGACCTTGCGGATGCAGTGGTTGTTGGCCTCGGCGACGTACAGAAACCGACCGGCGGGGTCAAGTTCGCAGTGAAACG
>JANWYO010000061.1 GCA_025055215.1 Gemmataceae bacterium | reverse complement strand
GGTGGGGCGGCGGTGGTCGCGTCGCCGCGGGGCCGCGGCCCGTTCCGGGGCGCTCGGCCGGCGGCCGAGCGCCCGGCGGTAAAGGTCCGTGAGCCGGCCGGCGTCGTCCGTGGGCAGGGCCAGCAGTCGGCGGGCGGTTTGCTGGGCCTGGGCGAGCACAAACGGGCTATTCAGCAGGTAGAGCGCTTGCGTCGGCACCGTGGTGGTATCCCGTCGGCCGGTGCTGACGTCGGCGTCGGCAAAATCGAACACCTCGAAGACCTTGGGCAGCTCATTGCGGATGATCGGCAGATAGACGCTCCGGCGAACGCTGCTCTCCATCTGGGCCTGCAAACCGCCTTGCGAGCTGTTGTCGATGGCCCGCTCGCCGAGGTTCGTCACGGATGAGCCACCCATCGTGCGGTCGAGGGTGCCGGCGACGGCCAGGATGCTGTCGCGAATGACCTCGGCTTCGACCCGCCGACGACAAGCTCGTCCGAAGAGTCGATTGTCCGGGTCCGCACGCACCAAAGCCGGCTCCGCGTCCGCGCTCAACCGATAAGCGTGACTCAGCAGGATGGCGCGGATGAGTTTCTTGACCGACCAGCCGTCGGCGATGAAACGCCGCGCCAGTTCGTCGAGCAGTTCCGGATGGGTTGGTGGCTCCCCCTGGGTGCCGAAGTTATCGACGGTCCGCACCAGGCCCTCGCCAAACAGGTGCTTCCAGACGCGGTTGACGAAGACGCGACTGGTGAGAGGCTGGGCGGGGCCGACGAGCCACTGGGCCAGTTCGACCCGCCCCGACTGATTCGGGGGGAGCGTCGGCCGTGGGCCGACGCTCAGCACCGACAAGAAGCCGCGCGGCACGACGTCGCCGAGGGCATGGGGATTGCCTCGCAGGTGGATGCGCATGTCTTCGATGGTGTCCTCGTCGCGGACCGCCATCACCAGCTCCGGCTCGGGCGGGCTCGCCGCCTTCAGGGCACGCTCCTCGGCCTCCAGGGCTTTCAGCCGGGCCTGCACGTCGGCAATCTTTTCCTTCACCTCGGCGGGAACGCCCATCGCCATCTCGGGGTCTTTGCCCAACGCCCCGGTTGGCACAAAGCGCACGGCATCGACGATGACGTAGCCGATCGTCCCCTGGTTGCTGATGGTCACCGAGCCGCTGCTGCCGGCCTCAAAGCGGAAGGTGCCCACCGAGCGGAACAAATTGTCGAGCGGGGGCCTTTCTTCCTGGTTGACCCGCACGGTAGTTTCACCGCTGGCGTGTCGGATGGTGACGGGGACATTGGTCGCTCGGCCTTTGCCCGGCGTGTACGCGAGGAACACCTCGTACTCGCCAGCCTTGGGGAGCTTGGGGGTGAAGGTCGCCGACTTTTCCCCCTTCCCCGACTTGTCGTCGTGGATGTAGCCGTCGCCCACGTACGGCCGGCTGAAGGTGGATGGCTTCCAGGTGCCGATCAGTTGTGCCTCCTTGTCGTCCACGGTGAAGCCGATGAGCCGGGAGGGCACGCGCATCGTGGCCTTGTCCTCGTGCCCTTTGAGTTCGTCGCGGAGTTTCTTGATCTGGCCAGCCAGAGCTGCCAGCTTCTTCTGGTGCTCTTTGTGCGCGGCCCAGCGGGCCTCGCCATCCGGTCCGAGGGGCCGAAGCATCCAACCCGAGATAACGGCGTTGCCGGCCTTGATGCCGTCGAGGGTGCGGGTGCTGCCGAAGATCCCCGCCAGGGCGTAATAGTCGCTGCTCGGGATGGGGTCGAACTTGTGGTCGTGGCAGCGAGCGCAACCCAGCGTCATGCCGAGAAACGCCCGGCCCATCGTGTCGAGCTGCTCGTCGATGACATCGGCGCGCCGCTTGACGACATCGCGGTCGGCGAGGACCTTTGGCCCCACGACCAGGAAGCCCGTGGCCGTCAATTGCTCGTCGCGTTGCTGCGGGGAGTCGGCGGGAAGAAGGTCGCCCGCCAGCTGCTCGATCAAGAACCGGTCGAACGGCTTGTCCGTGTTGAAGGCCTGGATCACATAATCGCGGTAGCGAAACGCCTCGTGAAAGGTGAGGTTTTCGTCCTTGCCGTTGGAGTCGGCGTACCGGGCCACGTCCAGCCAATGCCGGCCCCAGCGCTCGCCGAAGTGCGGCGATGCCAGGAGGCGATCCACCAGGCGCTCGAACCACGCCGGCGATGGGTCGTGACACACCTCGTCCAGCTCGTCGGGGGTGGGCGGCAGGCCGGTCAGGGCGATCGTCACGCGGCGGACGAGTGTTTCCCGGTCAGCGTCGCGGGTTGGCTTCAAGCCCCGGGCCTCCAGAGCGGCCAAGAGGAAGCGGTCGATGTCGGTCCAAGGCCAGGCCGTGTCGCGCACCGTCGGCGGCGGCGTCGCCCGCAGGGGCTGGAAGGACCAGAACTTCCGACCGGCTTCGAGGTCGATGGCCGGCTTGCTGACCGCCAGCTGCCCGTCGCGCGGGTCGGGGGCCCCCAGGCGGATCCAGCGCTCAAAATCGCCGATGACGTCATCCGGCAACTTCGTCGAGGGGGGCATCGCCAACTCATCGTGCCGGAGAGCTTTAATCACCAGGCTCTCTTCAACCTTAAAGGGGACGACGGCCGGGCCTGTGTCCCCTCCCTTGAGCATGCCGGCCCGCGTATCGAGTAGCAGACCGCCTTTGACCTTTTTCGCCTCAGCGGAATGGCAGGAGTAACAATGCTTGACAAGGACAGGCCGGATTTTCTGCTCGAAAAACTCAACCCCGGCCCGATCGGGGGAGGTCGCCGCTGCGACGGATGCCAGCCACAGCACCGCTGCGCCCCCGACCCAGTGTCCCACGTTAGGCATGATGGCAAATCCTCTCGCGGCGGGCAGAAACCAGGCGGGTCAAGATGGAGTCTATCCGTAAAAGAGCCGATGCGGCCAGTTTTGGACACAAATTTGTCCAAAAGGGACCGCTTCGGGCTTTATTTCTTTTGGTGGCCGCCGCCGACGCTGGCGGCGGCCCGGACGTGGCAGCGCACGACGGTCCGCGCATGGCTTCTCCGACCCCGCCGGACGCTGGTCTTTCTTCCGAGCAGGTGGAGGCGTTTGTTCGCCTGCTGGGGCAGCATCAGCGTCGGATTTTCCTCTATGTCCTCAGCCTCGTGCCGCGCTGGGACGACGCCGAGGAGATCGTTCAGGAGACCAACCTGGTGCTGTGGCGGGAGTTTGGGCGATTTCAACCCGGCACCAATTTCGCTGCCTGGGCCTGCAAAATCGCCTTCCATCAAGTGCTGGCTTGGCGAAAGCGCCGCCAACGCGACCGGCTGGAACTCAGCCCCGAGTTCCTGGAGTCGGTCGCGGAGGAAGCAATTGCCCGCGGCGACGAGTTGGACGATCGGGCCCAAGCGCTGGCAGGGTGCATCGCCAAGCTGCCGCCCGACCACCGCACTCTACTGAGGCTCCGCTATAGCGACGGCTTGTCCGTCGAAGCCATCGCCCAGCAGCTGCAACGTACCGTCGATGCCGTTTACCGCGCCCTCAGCCGCATCCGACGCGCCCTGCACGCATGTGTCACTCAGTCGCTGCAAAGGCAAGCCCGGCCATGAATAACGAACTTTGGCAGCTGTGCGAAGCGGTGATCGAGGACCGACTGACCGAGGAACAGCGGCTTCGGTTGGAGCAGCGGGTGAAGGAAGACCCTGAGGCACGGCGGCAGTACGTCGAGTATGTGCATCAGCATGCGGTGTTGGCGTGGTCAGCGGCGGAGTGGGACGAGGAACCCGTCGGCCGGGCGGTGGTCGCCCGACCGAGTCGACCGCGCCGTTGGCTGCTCGCCGGGGCGACCGCCTTGGCCGCCTCCCTCACGCTGGCTGTCATCGCCTGGTACGCCCAGGCCATGATGGCGCCGCCGGTGGCCACCCTCGCCGGCGGCAAGTCGTGCAAATGGGACGCGGGGACGTTGCCAACCGAGCTGGGCGCCCGCCTCGGTCCGGGCCGACTTCGCTTGGCCGAGGGGATCGCCCGGATCGTTTTCGACGACGGTGCCGACGTGACCCTGGAAGCTCCTGCCGACCTGGAAATCGTGTCCGCGCGGCGCTGCCGCCTGCATGCCGGCCGTCTGGTCGCCAAGGTGCCGCCTCGCGCCCGGGGCTTTGTGGTGGACACCCCGACCGCCGTC
Source organism: Gemmataceae bacterium (assembly GCA_025055215.1). Lineage (GTDB taxonomy): Bacteria > Planctomycetota > Planctomycetia > Gemmatales > Gemmataceae > JANWYO01. The sequence continues at coordinate 53,030 of JANWYO010000061.1, read as the reverse complement.
ATGCGCGACTTGGGGACGGAATTCGGCGTCTATGTCCGCGATGCTCAGACGGCCGATCTGCAAGTGTTCGAGGGGCGTGTGGACGTGGAGCACCGCACCACTGGCCGAAGTGAGTCGCTGACGAGCGGCCGGAACCGCCGCTTCGGCGTCGCCACCGCTGCCGACTTCGACCCGCAAGCGGAAAACCCTCCGCGCCTCCCCCTGCCCCCCGACACCGAGCAAGCCCGCGTCGTGCAGATCTCCACCGCGACCGGCCGAGGCAAGGACGCCTACGTCCAGCCCCTGTTCCCCTCGGTGAACAGCTCCGACATCCTGCTGCTGGTCAAGAACACCGTTCCCCCCAGGTCCGACTACAACCGCAAAGCCTACATCGGCCTCGACCTGACCCCCCTGGCCGGCATGACCATCCTCGACGCCCAGCTGTCGTTCACCGTCGTGCCGACGGGGATGGGGTTCGCCTCCGAAGTCCCGGACGCCATCTTTTCCGTTTACGGCCTGACCGACGAATCGCTGGACGATTGGGAGGAGCGTACCCTCCGCTGGTCCAACGCTCCGGCGAACGGCCCCGGCGGGGCGGGCGTGGATATGGCAAAGGTGGTGCTGCTGGGAACGTTCGAGGTGGCCCAGGGAGTGCAGGGCGGAACGCGGAGCATCGGCGGCCCGGCCCTGGTCAACTTCCTGAAAGCGGACACCAACGGCTTGGCGACGTTCATCCTCGTCCGCAATACCGTCGGCAGCGGCCGCGGCGACCTGGTGCACGGCTTCGCGAACAAGCGCCACCCCAGCCTGCCGCCACCAACCCTGAAGGTCACGGCCGTGCCCTGCGATTGAAGGCCCGGTCCCAGCCCACAGGCCGGGACCGGTCAATAGCGCGGGGGCAGCTCCATGACCAGCCGGTTGGCCAACGCCAGCGATTCGGGCGTGCCGGCGTCGGTCCAATACCCGTGCAGAAAGCTCCAGCCGAGCCGGCCCCGCTCTAGATACCAGCGATTGACATCCGTGATTTCCAACTCGCCCCGACGGCTGGGCTTGAGGGTGTGGATGATCTGGAAGACGTCCGGCGGATAGACATAAATCCCGGCCACAGCCAAGTCGCTCTTGGGCTGCGCCGGCTTCTCCTCGATGCTGACGATGCGGTTGCCCACGACCTCGGCGACGCCGTAGCGTCCCGGGTCGGGAACGCGCTTGAGGGCTACCCAGGCGAAATCCGGGTGGCGGTTCGCTTCCTCCAAGAGAGGGGCCAGCGGGTCAAGGAAAATGTTGTCCCCAAGGATGACGGCACAACGGACGTTGGCGCAGAACAACTCCGCCAGTCCCAGGGCCTGCGCGATGCCCCCCGCCTCGTCTTGCACGCGGTAGGTCAGGCTGCACTGGTGTTCCCGGCCCGAGCCGAGCAACTCCACGAAGTCGCCCATGTGCTCGGTGCCGGAGACGAGCAGGATGTCACGCAGGCCAGCGCCCACCAGTTTCTTGAGAGGGTGGTAGACCATCGGGTACGGCCCGACCGGCAGGAGGTGTTTGTTCGTCACCCGGGTCAATTCCCCGAGGCGCGTTCCCTTGCCGCCCGCCAGGATCACGCCGCGCATGTTCATGAATGTCTCCCCACCAGGCCCGGGCCGTCCTCAGCATGCCAGCCGACCATACTGCTTCTCGTAGTACCGCAGGTACTCCCCGGTGCGGATCGACGCCACCCACTCGGGATGGTCGATGTACCACTGCACCGTTTCCCGCAGACCTTCAATGAAGGGGATGCGCGGCCGCCAACCGAGTTCCCGCTCGATTTTGCTACAGTCGATGGCATAGCGACGGTCGTGGCCGGGTCGGTCTTTGACGAAGCGGATCAGCGACCGGGGCTTGTTGAGGATGTCGAGCAAGGTGTAGGTCAGTTCCAGGTTGGTTTTTTCACAGCGGCCGCCGATGTTGTAAACTTCGCCCACCCGCCCATGCCGCCAGACCAGGTCCAACGCGGCACAATGGTCCCGGACATGGATCCAGTCACGGACGTTCAGCCCATCGCCGTACACCGGCACCGGCTGGTCGGCCAGGAGGTTGGTGATGAAGAGCGGGATGAGTTTTTCCGGGAACTGGTACGGACCGTAATTATTGGAGCAGCGGGTGATGACCGCCGGCAACTTGAAGGTATGCACGTAGCTGCGCACGAGCAGGTCACCGGCTGCCTTGCTCGCCGAGTAAGGGCTGTTCGGGGCCAGCGGCGTTTCCTCGGTGAATAAGCCGGTCTCTCCCAGGCTGCCGTAGACCTCGTCGGTGCTCACCTGCAAAAACCGAGGGACCCCAAACTCACGGGCCGCATCAAGCAGCACCTGGGTGCCGAGCACGTTCGTGCGGATGAACGGGCTGGAATCGTGGATGCTGCGGTCCACGTGGCTCTCGGCGGCAAAGTTGAGAATGGCTCGAACGCCCGCGCTCACCACGCGGCGGACGGCAGTTCGATCCGCGATATCGCCGTGGACGAAGCGATAGCGCGGATGGTCCGCGAGGTCCGCCAGGTTCGCCAGGTTGCCCGCGTAAGTCAGTTGGTCGAAATTGATGACACTGATTTCCGGATCCGTGGTGAGCAGGTAGCGGATGAAGTTGCTGCCGATGAAGCCGCAACCGCCGGTCACGAGGACGGGATCCATGGATGTCCTTTCCGAAAGCACCGGGCCGGGCGTCAGGACCGTTTTCCGTGCCGGAGCGTAAATGCCTGTGGGAAGATACTCCCGACCGCCGACTCGAGTCAAGCCGGGTGCCGCTCCACCCCTGCCGCGCCGAGCGCTCGTATCGCGCGCCGGATTCCTCGTTTCCCGCTCGCTGCGTGCCTAGCGGACGTCTCCCATCTTCGCGCCAGCGCGAACCGATCCATCCTTGCCGAAATCGCCTTGACCCGTCCCAAGGCGGTGCCTATAGCACCGCCTTCCCGAAACCATCACATTACGGCCAGCCCCAATGGCCGATCGCCCTCGTTTCGCGCAGGGAGTGGAGGAGTCATGGATCGCCAGCGCGCGGGCTCCCAGGGTGTGGTGAATGCGCTTCGAGACCTCTCCGCGGCTGTTTCGTCAACCTTGTTGGTGCCACGCCATCCCGCCGACCTGGCCGAACATTACGACCTGACGCTGAGTCATCCGGCGATCGATTGCGTGCCCTTTCGGGCATTCGAGCAATGGCTGGCCCAGGCAGCGGCGCGACGGGGTTTGACTTGTGCCTTGCTGCACGACGGCGTGGTCCACGACGCGATCCAACGGCTGGCCAGCGGTCGGCTGACGATCGGCTTTCACCTCGATTATTTCGCACTCTGGCATGTTGCGGACGACCCTTATGCCCGCCTGGCCCAAGCGGTCCAGGATGCCGGCGGCCGACCGGTCAATCCCCCGGTCCGGTCGCGGATGTTCACCGACAAGGCGGCGGCCCACGCCGAGTTGCTGCGGCACGGACTGGGCGTGCCACCCACGATCCTCATCCGCCCGTGGGCGGCCGAGCGGCCGCTGACCCCTGCCGAACGGGCCTTCCTCCGCTTGGACGAACCAGGGGCAAGGGTCTACGTGAAGCCGGCCAATGGCTTTGGGGGCCGCGGCGTCGTACGGACGGAATCGACCGCCCCTGAGGCCATCGCCCGTGCCGTGGCGGCCGTGCGGCAGCACGACCGCCACGATGCCATTCTGATTCAGCGGGAGGTCCGCTGCCCCACGCTCCGCGACGACGACGGCGTGGAGCGACCGGCATACTGGCGCGTGCTCTGGTGCCTGGGGGAGGCACTTCCCTGCTGGTGGACCCCGGAGCACGCCCCCAATCGGCCCAGCTACCGCCTGGTGACCGCGCGGGAAATCCGCCGGTGTCACCTGGAGCCGATGCTGCAATTCGTCAGGGACTTGGCGGCCCTTTCGGGCTTGGAGTGGTTTTCCACCGAGGTGTGCCTGAGCACCGGGAATGAACCAAGCCGACATGTGGTGTGGGAGACCGTGGGCTGGACGGGACGGCGGGAGCCGCCGCGCCGTTGGCCGGTGGTGGCCATCGACTACCTCAACGACCAATGCGACGTGGACGTGCAGAGCCGGTGGCCGGGGGCGCCGCCTGATGTGTTGGTGCGCTACGTCGCGGAGCGCTTTGCCGAGGCGGCGGCCCGGCAGCGCCGGACGCCGCAGGCCACCCCGGTGCCGCTGCGGCGAGCGGCCTGACGCCCCGCTGGCGACGGTGGTGGCGGCACCGTCACTTCGGAGGGGCTGATGTCGGCCCTGGCAGACACTCCCACTGGCGGATGAATTCGCGGACCAGTTCGGCACTCCGACGACACGCCTCGCCATCGAGCGCCAAGCCGGAGAATTTCGCCCAGTCGCAGCGCTCCAAGATGGCGGCCAATTGCTCGCGCTGCGGGAGGCCCCAGGTTGGCGACCGAGCGATCTCCTCAAGGAATTCACGAGTGGTACGAGTGGAGGCAGGGAGGGAAAAGCGGCGTTCGAGGAATTGGCGCACGATGTCCGCCAGGCAGACGTGAAACTGGTCGCTCGGAGGTGGGGGCTGTTGCGCCAGCAGGCGCTCAAGCTCGCGGCACGCCCAGGTTTCGGGGGAGGGAGGCGGCGCCGGGTGGTGGCGGAACCGACGGCTAGCGACCACCAGGAACAAAGTCGCCAGCAACCCGCCGCCAAGCCCCAGGGCGATCGCCCAGCCGCTCCCGGCAGGTTCGGGGGGCAACGACTCCAGACCGGTGATGTCGCGCAGGCCGCTCAGCTCCGGAGGCACGGTTCACGTCCTCCGCAGCCGCCGCTCGCGCAGCCGGAAAAACTCCACCAAGGCGTCGAGGTGGCCACCATCGGTCGTCACCTCGATGAGATCGATGCGGCAGGAGCGGGCCACGCGCCGCAGGGCGTCGCCGCGGGCCTGGGCGGCCGCGGCGTAGGCATGACGCAGCGACGTTAAGGCGGTGTCGATCAGCCGGCGCTGGCCAGTCTCGGCATCCTCGACCTCCAGCAGCCCCACCGCGGGAAGCGACATCTCCCACGGGTCAATGATGCGAATGGCGATCAGGTCGTGGCGGCGGCCGGTCCGGCGAAGGGCCGCCTCGTAGCCCTGGTCGAGGAAGTCGCTGAGGAGAAAAACAATGGCCCGTCGGTGGATGACCCGATTGAGATAATCCAGCCCCTCGGCTAGGCGGGTGCCGCGATGCTCCGCCTGGAAACAGAGCACGTCCCGGATGAGGCGCAAGGCATGGCGCGTCCCCTTGCGCGGCGGGACAAAACGCTCCACCCGGTCGCTACAGCAAATGAGGCCGACCTTATCATTGTTGGCGATGGCGGCGAACGCGATCAGGGCGGCCAATTCCCCGGCGACGGCCCGCTTCGATTGCCGCTGCGTGCCGAATTGCAGACTGCCGCTGTGGTCCACCAGCAGAATCACCGTCAGCTCGCGCTCCTCGACGTAGCGCTTGATGTAAGGATGTCCCATACGGGCAGTGACGTTCCAGTCGATGCTGCGGACGTCATCGCCGGGCTGATACTCGCGGACCTCCTCGAAGGCAAGGCCCGTGCCCCGAAAGACGCTGTGATACTCTCCGCCGAGCAGGTCCTGCACGGCATGGCGGGCACGCAGGTGGAGATGGCGAATCTGCCGGCGAATTTCGGGCGGAATCATGACGGCTGTTCCGAGTCGGCGCCATGGTAGCTAATGACGGCTTGCACGGCTCGCCGCCATCGGGCGAGACGTCGCTGGCGCTCCGCCGGCGTGAGGCGCGGGGTACAGCGGCGGGCTTCACCGCTCAGCCGACGCAGCTGGTCGAGGTCCGACCAGAAACCCACCCGCAGCCCCGCCAGAAAAGCCGCGCCCAAGGCCGTGGCTTCGACGTGCGGCGAGGCCAACACGGGAATCCCGAGCAGATCGGCTTGGCATTGGAGAAACCAGGTGTTGCGCGACATGCCCCCATCCACCCGAAGCTCCCCGAGCGGCCGGCCGGCGTCGTCGCTGGCCGCCTCGACCAGATCGACCACTTGAAATGCCACGCCTTCCAATGCCGCCCGCGCCAGGTCGGCGGCGCTGGTGCTCCGCGTCAAGCCGAAAACGGCGCCTTGCACCTCCGGCTTCCAATACGGCGTTCCCAACCCCACGAAGGCCGGCACAAACACAATCGGCTCCAAAGGGTCCGATCGGGCCGCCAACCCTTCGACCGCCGACGCCTCGGAAAACAACCGCAAACCATCCCGCAGCCATTGCACGGCGGCGCCGGCGACAAACACGCTTCCTTCCAAAGCGTACTGCGGCTTGGCGTCGAGGGTCGCAGCCAGGGTCGTCAGCAGCTTGTTCCGCGACCGTCGCGGCGTCGTGCCGACATGCATCAGGAAAAACGCCCCCGTGCCGTAGGTGCATTTCGCTTGGCCTGCTTCGAAGGCACCTTGCCCGAACAACGCCGCCTGCTGGTCGCCGGCCACCCCGGTGATCGGCAGCCCGTCGGGCAGAAAATCCAGCCCGCGGGTAACGCCGAAGTCAGCCGAACTTGGCCGCACCTCCGGCAAGAGCACCGGCGGCACGGCGAAATACCGGCACAAGTCGTCGTCCCAGCGAGCGGTGTCCAGGTTCAGCAGGAGCGTCCGCGAGGCATTGCTGGCGTCGGTGGCGTGGACGGCGCCGCCCGTCAGCCGATGGATAAGAAAACTGTCCACGGTCCCGAACGCCAGGCGCCCGGCTGCGGCGTTGGCCCGAATGTCGGGGTCGTGCTCCAGGAGCCAGCGCAGCTTGGTGGCCGAAAAATACGGATCGAGCACCAATCCCGTCTTGGCGTGCAGCCAGACCTCGTCGCGGTGATGCGACCGGCAGAAGTCGATGGTGCGCCGGTCCTGCCAGACGATGGCGCGGGCCACCGGCCGACCGGTGGCCCGCTCCCACACCAGCGTCGTTTCCCGCTGATTGGTCAGACCGACGGCCGCCAAGTCGCGGCCGTCGATGCCGGCTGCCGCCAACGCCCGCGGCACGACCGTCGCCACTGACTGCCAGATCTCTTCCCCGTCGTGCTCCACCCATCCCGGCTGGGGATAGTGCTGCGTTAACTCGATGGCAGCGCTGCCGGCCACCCGTGCCTGGCGATCGTAGACCACGGCGCGGGTGCCGGTGGTGCCCTGGTCGATGGCGAGGACGTGGCTTGGCGTCATCAGCGAACCTCGGATGGGCGACGTCGCAAGCATCCCTGCCGGCAGCGTCTCCCGCAAGAGCGCACCCTCCCAGCGCGGGTCATTAGAGCGGATTTCCCGCATCGCAACAAGCCAACAACCCGGCGACCGGTGGGCCCAGGCGCACCTGTCGGTTTAGGGCGGGGTTGAGCACTCCGGGCGAAGACCTGTCCCCCCGCCACCGATTCATCGTTTCGTTACTGACGATTCATCGTTTCGCGCTCGCTCCACCCCTCCCGAGTCATCGTTTCGCACCTCCGATTCATCCTCCCGCGCTCCCGATTTATCGTTCGCGCTCGCTGCGTCCCCACCGAGCCTCTGACACCCTCACGCGAGCACAAACCGACAAGTCGAGAAAGTGGATCCGGCTCGTGCCACCCGATCGACACCTGCGAACGCTTTGGCCTGGAGTACCCGCCCCAAACATCTGGTGAGGATGCAATACCGCTCCAATCGCTCGCTGCGGTGAGCCACGGAGTTGCCATCGTGCCGGCGGGTGGGCAACGGCGCTTGCTCGGGAGCGGGCGGAAGCGGTAGGATAAAGGAGATGCGTGGGCCTCCTTCTCCGGAACAAATCGAGTTAGCGGAGAAAATTGCCCGCCTCGTTGAGGAACGGGGCTGGAACCAAGAGGATTTTGCGCGCTACACCGACCTGAATCGGCAGACGGTGCGACAGATTCTGCTACACGGCCGGCGGCGTCTGCGGAATGCGACCATCTGCCGCTGCGCCAAAGCACTGGGCTTACACGTTAATGACCTGCGAACCCAACCGCTGGAAAGGCTGCTGTCGCGGATCAACGGCCAAGCAGCCGCGGCGGACAAGCCGGTTCGCCGGCTCTACGAGCAAGCGACGCAACCGGAGCTGTTGGCGTGGCTGGAACGCAATCCGGAGCGTGCCGCCCAGCTGACGCCCGCGGAAATCGACGAGTTGCTATCACTCCAGGGGACGGGGGGGCCGCTCACCCGCCACGGCGTCGAGCATTACGTCACCCTCATCGAGCGGAAGCGACGGCTCATCGAACAGATTCAAAGCATTGCCGGCACCGAGTTTTTCGAGTTGTTGGAAAAGCTGGTCGGCCTGATCCACGAAAAGGTGCAACCGTACGCCGACCGGCGCTGAGCCGGCGCGGCGAAATCGACCGACGTCGCCGCGCTCAAACGATCCCGGCACGGCCGTGGGGACGACGCCGGGGTACCTACCTCGATCATCCCTCAGCAATGGAGCGGACATGGACTGGCAAGCGTGGCGGGCCCAGATGCCGGTGACCCGCCATTGGGTGTTTCTCGATCACGCCGCGGTGGCCCCGATCAGCGCTCTGGCCCAACGAGCCTTGACCTCGTATGCGGCCGACGTGGCCGAACACGGCGGGGTCCATGTGGCTCGTTGGGAGGAGGAAATCGAACGGGTCCGCCGACTGGTCGCTCGCCTTCTCAATGCCGACCCGTTGGACGTGGCTTTCGTCAAAAACACCAGCGAGGGGATCGGCATTGTGGCCGAGGGCCTCGACTGGCATGCGGGGGACAACGTCGTCATCGCTGAGGAAGAGTACCCGGCGAACGTGTACCCGTGGATGAACCTGGCGCATCGCGGCGTCGAGGTCCGGCGCGTCGCGAGTCGAGGAAATCGCCTGCACATTGATGACTTGGCAGCTGCGCTCGACCGGCGAACGCGGCTCGTCAGCCTCAGCTTCGTCGAGTTTGCCAGCGGTTTCCGCAACGATATTGACCGCATCGGCAGCCTGTGCCGCGAGCGCGGCATCCTGTTTTTCGTCGACGCCATTCAAGGGCTGGGCGTCTTGCCGCTGGACGTGCGTGCCTCGCCGGTTGATTTCCTGGCAGCCGATGGGCACAAGTGGCTGCTTGGGCCGGAGGGGGCCGGTATTTTTTGGATTCGCCGCGAACTGGTAGAGCGGCTGCATCCGGTAGGCATCGGCTGGAACAGCGTGGTCGGGAGCCGCGATTTCTGCCGCATCGACTTCACTCTGAAGCCGCATGCGGGCCGCTGGGAAAGCGGTACGCTCAACGTCGGCGGCATCAGCGCCCTGGGCGCCAGCATTGAATTGTTGTTGTCTGTCGGTCTGAAAGCCATCGAGCAGCGGGTGCTTTATCTCACCGACCTGCTCTGCGAAAGCGCCGCTCGGGCAGGGCTACAGATTTGGAGCAGTCGGCAGCCCGGGGACCGCTCGGGGATCGTGTCCCTGGTCGTCCCAGGGGTCAACCCCCGAGCCGTCGTCCGCGCCTGCCGCGGCCAGGGGATCGCCATCAACCATCGCGCGGGGCGCATCCGTGTCAGCCCGCACGGTTACAACCAGGAAGACGAGATCGAATATTTGGTCGCCACGCTTCGGCGTCACGTGACGGCGGTTGCTGCCTCTCCCGAGATGCGGTGACGCGTTTGCGGGCGGCCGCGCAAGTTGGCGGGGGAGAGGCGTTTTCCCGAGGGTGGAGCAGCGGTGTTTAGAAGGTGGAAAATCGGTCCTCGGTGTTGACAGAGGAGAGTGCCATGCGAACCCTGGCGGTAGTGGCAGGAGTCCTGGTAGCGGGCTTGGCGGCGACCATGCCGGCGCGAGCGTGCGATTGTCGGCGTCGGCCGGTGGTCCCGGCGGTGCCTGGTCCCGTGGTCGTAGCGCCGGCCCCGGTCGTCGCGGCACCAGTCCCGGTGGTGCGGGCGCGTCCCCAGGTTTCGATCAGCGTCGGCTTCGGCATGCCGGCCGTCGTCCGCCCCTATCCGGTCCCGGTGTACACCCCGATTGTCGTCCCTGCTTATTCCCCGATCGTCATTCCGGCGTATGGTCCGGTGGTGGTGCCTTTGCGGCGGTTCTGACCTTGCCTTAATGCATGCATGGAGGCGCCTCTGAACGCCTGCCGCCGCCGGCCAATAGGCCGGCGGCGCGGGCCTCCCTGAGGAGACACCTATCGTTTGAGGCGGAGTGGAGCACCCCAAGCGGCGGTCTTCCGTTCTACCCAGGCGATTGGGCGTTCCGCGCTGACGATTGATCGTTTCCCACTCCCTGCGTGCCCGGCACACCTCGGCCATCCTTGCTTGAGCCCGAGCCGATCAAGCCTTCTCCGATGCTGCACCCTCGCCCGGCCGAAAGCGAGAGGGACCGCCCTCCGCGAGCTGCAGTGGACTCCTCAGGGCCGCATCTTGTAAAATCTGCGGCTCGTTCGCGCGTTGATGGATCAACGGCGTCCACCAGCCGGTGGGAGTCATGGTCAAGGATTCGGTCGCGGCGCTGTGCGACGCTCTTCGGCAAGCCGAACTGCTCACCCCCGAGCAGTGGGCTGAGCTTGGTAATCCGCCGTCCGTCGCGTTTCGCACGGTCGCCGAGTTGCGCGAGGAACTACTGCGGCGGGGCTGGCTCACCCGCTACCAGATCGAGCAAGCCAGTCGCCAGCCGATCGGGCTCCTGGTCGTCGGCCCGTACGAGGTTCTCGACCGTCTTGGCAGCGGCGGCATGGGGCAGGTGTACAAGGCACGGCATCGGCGCCTGCGTCGCATTGTCGCCTTGAAGGTTCTCGACCCCGATCCGTCGCACGACGCACGGGTCACGCGTCGCTTCGAGCGGGAGGCAGAGGCGACGGCCCAACTGTCCCATCCCCACATCGTCACGCTGTACGAGGCGGGTCAAGCTGATGGCATCCACTACCTGGCGATGGAATTTGTCGAGGGGGTGACACTGGCTCAGCTGGTGGAGACCGAAGGGCCGCTGCCGCTGCCGGCCGCGTGCGAATACATTCGGCAAGCGGCCCTGGGGCTGGAGCACGCGCATCAGCTGGGTCTGATCCACCGCGACATCAAGCCGGCGAACCTGTTGCTGACTGGGGCCGACCGCCTTGGGGCCGGCCGGCTCCGCGGGCCGGCCCCAACCGGCGGCTTGCCCACCGTCCCCGGCACCATCAAAATCCTGGACTTCGGCCTGGCGCTCAGCAACCGGCTGACGCAAGGCCTCGGCAGCGACATCGAGCTGACGCAGAAGGGGGAACTCCTCGGCACCGCCGACTATATCGCTCCCGAGCAGGCGATGGATTCGCATCGGGTGGACATTCGAGCCGACATCTACAGCCTGGGCTGTACCTTCTACTTTCTGCTGACGGGCCAGCCGCCATTCCCGGAGGGGTCATTGGCCCAAAAGCTAATCTGGCACCAGCTGTCGGAGCCCAACCCGGTCGAGTCGCTGCGGCGGGAAGTGCCGCCGAGCCTGGCGGCGATGGTGCGGCGCATGATGGCCAAGAAACCTGCCGATCGCTTTCAGACACCGGCCGACGTGGCCAACGCGTTAGAGGCGTATCTCCGGGGCCAACCCTTGGCGGCGGGTCGGCCGGCCCCCCGCCAACGCCCCAACCGCCGGCGGGTCGCCCTCGTCGCGCCGCTGGTCGACGCCGTGGTCGCCTTTTTCGTCGGCGGCCAAATCTGGAGGCGACCGACCCCGGTAGACAACGTCGAGGAATCAGAGCCCGTTCCCTCGGTGGCCGACCCTGCCGGCGGGCCGGCCGAGGCCGCTCCCCTAGCACCGACCCGGTCCTCCGGCCACTGGACCCCCCTGTTCAACGGCGTGAACCTTGCCGGCTGGGAGCCTTGGTTCACGGAAGAGAGCAACGGCCGCGTACGGGTCGTCAAAGAACACGACCCCAAACAGGTGTTTCGCGTGGTTGAGGAAGACGGCCAGCCCGCCATTCGCGTCTCGGGCGAGGTACCCGGCGCCCTCACCAGCCGGTCATCGTTCGAGAACTTTCACCTCCGCCTGGAATTTAAGTGGGGCAGGAAGAAGTGGCCCCCCTATGATTTGGGGGATCGACGCTGCGGCTTGATTTACCATGCGGTGGAAAGCGCCCCAGCTGGAGCGGGGGCTTGGCTGGCCGGGCTGGAGTGCCGCATTGCCGAGGGCCAGACCGGGACGCTGGTGCTGGCCCGCGAGCTGAACCTGTCAGTCGATACCGAAGGCCACCTGTTCGCCGTCCACGGACCGAGTGCTTGGGCGCCGTACGTGCAATATCGGTCGTTGGGCCAGAAGTTCAGCATCCCGCTGGGCGTGCCGCCGCAGGTCATTCGCGAGGCGGACTACGAGTTTCCCGCCGGCCAATGGAACACGCTGGAAATCCTCACCTGCCACGGCGCCTCGATGCACCGCGTCAACGGCAAGGTCAACCTGGTTGTCACCAACACCCAGCGATGGCTCGGTTTGAAGGCTGAACCGTTTCAGAAAGGGCGGATTCAGCTAAAGTCCGAGGGGACCGAGATTTTCTTCCGCAACATTCTCCTCAAGCCGCTGACGCAGCTGCCAGAGGGATGAGAAGCATGGCTCAAACCGCTGCCCGGACGATGGCCAGGAACTGGTCGGCCTTCAGGCTGGCCCCGCCCACGAGGGCGCCGTCCACATCCGGCTGACTGAGAAGTGACGCCGCATTGTCCGGCTTGACGCTGCCGCCGTATTGGATGATGAGGTTATCGGCCACGGCGGCGCTGGCCAGCTGGGCCACCCGCCGCCGAACAAAGGCCTGAGCGTCTTGCGCCTGGTCCGGCGTGGCGTTCCGCCCCGTGCCGATGGCCCAGACCGGCTCGTAGGCGATCACCAATCGCGACCAGGCGTCGTCGGCCACGCCGGCTAGGCCGTTGGTCAGCTGCCGGTCCAGCACCGCATGCGTCAGCCCCGCGTCGCGTTCGGCCAGCGTCTCGCCGATGCAGAAAATCACGGTGAGGCCTGCCGCCAAGCCCGCCAGGACTTTCTCGTTGATAAAGGCGTCGCTTTCGCCCAGCACGTGCCGACGCTCGCTGTGCCCGACGATGACGTATTGACAGCCGCAGTCGCGGAGCATCGCCGGGCTGACTTCGCCGGTGAAGGCCCCTTCCGGCTTAGGGTAGAGGTTCTGGGCACCCAGGCCGACTGGACTGCCACGCAGCACTTCCGCCACCGGCAGGAGGTACGGAAACGGCGGACAGACCGCCACCCTGAGCCGCGGGTCGGCCTCCAGCCCGCGGACCACGCTGGCGGCTAGTTCGACGGCCGACTTGACCGTCGTGTGCATCTTCCAATTACCGGCGACAAGCACGGGACGCATGAGCATGAACCTCAGCCGTCAGCGATCCGACGACCCCAACCATAAGGCGCTACAGCCGGCGACTCCCATCCGGGCAGCCGTGTTCCCCCAGGCCGTGTTGCCATAATAACTACGCTTGGACCCCGCCTTTGTCCCCTCCGAGGAGTACGCTGATGCACCGCCGCGAGATGCTCGTCGTGATCCTGACTTGGGCGACCGCTTCCGCTGCCTGGGCCGACAAGCCGCTCGAGATTGGCACGCCGCTCAGCCCGCCGACCTGGGCCTTGCTGCAACGGGAATTGTTGCGGGCGCACGTTCCAGCATGTCGGGAGTTTTACCAGCGCTACTTCGACGATCGCGGCTGGCTTCAATGCGTCGAGCGCTGGGGTGGGGACGACGGCCCCGATGACGCCATCGAAAACCTCATGGATTGGCCCATCCTCCATGCCCTGGGGGCCTGCGACTCGATTCGGCAGATGTACCGCAAGGCCTGGGAGGGGCACCTGGTGCAATACACCAAGGCCCGCACCGTCCAAGTGCCCCTCGCCCACGACGGCATGTACTACAAGGAATTCCCCGTCATGTTCGACTGGCTGCACAATGCGGAGGGGCTGGTCGTTTTCAACCTCTGGGGCCTTTCCGACCCGAACGACCCGCGCTTCCACCAGCGCGCTCGCCGCTATGCGGGCTTTTATCTGAACGAAGACCCAGGCGCCCCCAATTACGACCCAAAACACCGCCTCATCAAGAGCCTGTTCAACGGCAGCCGTGGTCCGCTCCTGCGCAAAGCGACGGCCCTTGACTGGGCGGGCGACCCGATTGAGGTCGCCAACCGCTTCAAGCCCCAGCATGGGGAAACGAGTTACCAGGAGATGTTGGCGCATTTCCAAGAGTACACCGACATCATTGGCGACCATCCCCTCAACCTCCGCACCACGACATTGGCGTTGAACGCCTACATGCTGGACCACGAAGACAAGTATCGAAAATGGATCCTGGAATACGTGGATGCCTGGCGCGAGCGGATGATCGCCAACAACAACATCATTCCCAGCAACATCGGCCTGGATGGCACTATCGGGGGGGCGGTTGGCGGCAGGTGGTGGGGCGGTGTCTACGGCTGGGGCTTTTCGGTCAAGATGTCGCACACCGGCCAGATCGCCCATCTGAATCTCACCGCTCGCGGCTTCCAGGGCTTCATGAATGCCTACCTCCTGACCGGCGACGATCGCTACCTCGAACCCTGGCGTCGGCAGATCGACACCATCAACGCTCAGAAAAAGACCATCGATGGCCGGGAACAGTATCCCGATATGTACGGCGCGCAGGGGTGGTATCATTTCACTCCGCAGAAATATGACAAGAATGCCAAGGAGATTTACTACCTCTCGATGAAGGCCGACGATCGGGCCCGATGCGGGCCGGATCCCTGGTTGGACTACCTGGAAGGGAAGAATCCCGATTATCCGGAACAGGCCTTGCGCCGCGACCTTGACCATTTGCGACGGCAGGTCGAAGCCATTCGCCGCGACACGAGTACACCCGATACGCGCCTCTCCGACGATTCGATGCGTCTGAACCCGGCGAGTGTCACCTCCCTGATCGAACTGATGCTGGGAGGATTGCCACCGGGGCGGAGCGGTTCGGTCTTGTTCTGTCGGCTGCGTTATTTCGACCCGGAACGCCGCCGAGCCGGCCTGCCGGACGACGTGGCGGCGCTCCTCGACCGCCTCACCGCCGATCAGACGGCGGTGACGTTGGTGAACGTCAACGCGGCCGAGCCGCGCACCGTCATCATTCAAGCGGGGGCCTATGCCGAGCACCGTTTCACTGGCTTGCGGCTCAACGACCAGGAGGTGCCGTTGCAAGGGCCCACCTGCACGGTGCGTTTGGCCCCGGGAGCGGGTGCCCGGTTGGTGTTCACCATGCAACGCTACGTTCAGCAACCGACCCTTTCGTTTCCCTGGGACCGTTGACTTCTCTTCAGGTTCGAGGTCGGCAGTGATTTGACGGCCCGGGCGGGGGCGAGTCGTTGATTGCTCCGGAGACCGGACCCGTTAGAATCGAAGGTCGCTCGGTCCACGGCGGGTCAGGCAAGGCCGTTAAGGAGCGCAGAAGGTCGAGCAGGTGAGCGTGGCCGATGTCGCCGGCTGGCGGGACCGGGAGACGGCGAGTTGCTTGGGCTTCAGGACATGGGAGAGTCATCATGCTGACGGCGCTTTCCTGGTTTCGCCTCGGATGGGTCGCGCTGGCCTTGGCAGCCGCGGGATGGGCGTTGGCGGACACCTCCGCCGGCCGGTTCTGGGTCTTCGTCGGCACCAGCACCGGGAAGAAGAGCAAGGGAATCTACCGCCTCGAATTCGACGCAACGACGGGCCAGCTCGGGCCGGCCGAGCTGGCGGCGGAAACGTCTCGGCCGACGTTCCTGGCCATCCATCCCTCTCAGAAATTCCTCTACGCCGTCGGGGAACTCGACGGCCCGAAGGGGGGCGCGGTCAACGCCTTCGGCATCGATCCAACCACGGGCAAGCTGACCTTCCTGAATCAACAGCCATCCGGCGGCAACGGACCATGCCACGTCGTCGTCGATCAGGCCGGCAAACATGTCCTGGTGGCCAACTACGGCGGCGGCAGCGCCAGCGTGCTTCCCATCCGCCCCGATGGCAGCCTCGGCCCCGCCACGGCGTTCGTGCAGCATGTCGGCAAGAGCGTCAACCCCCGCCGCCAGGAGGCGCCCCACGCCCACTGCATCAACCTCGATCCGGCCAATCGCTTCGCCTTCGTCGCCGACCTGGGACTCGACCAGGTGCTGATTTATCGGTTTGATCCAGACAGAGGATCGCTTGTGGCAAACACGCCGCCGCATGTCGCGATGGCACCAGGAGCGGGTCCACGGCACTTTGCCTTTCATCCCAACGGGAAGTGGGCCTATGCCATCAACGAACTCGATTCTACGCTGACTGCCATGAGCTATGATGCCGCCACAGGCACGCTGACGAAGGTGCAAACCGAATCGACCTTGCCGAAGGATTTCACCGGCACCAATTACCCCGCGGAGGTCGTGGTGCATCCGTCGGGAAAATGGGTCTACGGGTCGAATCGCGGGCACAACAGCATCGTGGTGTTTGCCATCGATGGGACCACGGGTAAGCTGACGCTCGTGGGGCATCAAGCGCACAACATCAAGACGCCGCGGAATTTCAACCTCGACCCCACCGGCCGCTGGCTCATCGTGGCCAATCAGGATGCTGACAGCCTCGTGGTTTTTCGCATCCACCCGGAGAGTGGCGCCCTGGAGTCGACCGGCGAGAGCGCTGCCGTGCCCACGCCGATGTGCGTGAAGTTCTATAAGCGCTGAGGCCGGTGCGTCCCCCGGGGTCGGGGCCAAGGAACCGGCCCGACCGACGAATAGCTGTTCGGGGTGACGCGCCGGGCCGCAGGCGTGCGCGGCGAACACCGGCCTGCGGAGCACATGTTCGGAGGCGCAGGCACCGATGGCCGATTGGGTGGAGTCGCTGTCGCCAGCACCGGATGAGGGGACACCGCACGACCAACCGACGCTGGCCCATCCAGCCGGTGGGGGCGAGTCGCTGCCCAGGAACACGGTCTTTGCGGGGTACGAGCTGCTGGAGGAATTGGGCCGCGGAGGAATGGGGGTGGTCTACAAGGCCCGGCAACTCAGCCTGAACCGGACCGTGGCCCTGAAGATGGTGTTGACGGGCCGATTCGTCAGCGAGGAGGAGGTGCAACGGTTCAAGGCCGAAGCGGCCGCGGCGGCGCGGTTGCGCCATCCCAACATCGTCACGGTCCACGAGGTAGGCGAGGTTGACGGCCAATACTTTTACACCATGGAGTTGATCGAAGGCCCGAGTCTGGCCCAGCGGGTGGCCGCCGGGCCACTCCCTGGCCGGCAGGCGGCGCATTACCTGCTGCACATCGCCCGCGCCATCCATCACGCTCACCAGCGCGGCGTTCTGCACCGCGACTTAAAGCCCTCCAACATCCTGCTCGATGCCGACGATCAACCGCACGTGGCCGATTTCGGCCTGGCCAAGCACCTGGGAGGCGACGCGGCACAGACCCGGTCGGGCGCGCTGCTGGGCACGCCCAGCTACATGGCCCCCGAGCAGGCCTCCGGCCGGGTCCGGAGCTTGGGGCCGGCGTGCGACGTTTATGGCTTGGGGGCGGTCTTGTACGAGTTGATCACGGGCCAACCGCCGTTTCTGGCGGACACCCCGCTGGAGACGGTACGTCTGGTCCTCGACCGCGAGCCTGCCCCACCCAAACTTCTGAATCCCGACATCGACGATGACCTGGAAACGATCTGCCTGAAGTGCCTGGAAAAAGAGCCCGGCGATCGGTATCCGTCGGCGGCCGAGCTGGCCGCCGACCTGGAGCGCTACCTCCGGGGCGACGCGATCCGGGCAGGAAGCCTGAACCTGTTCGAGCGGCTGGCGCGGGCCTTGGGACGCACTCACCCCATCGACGAGTTTCATGGCTGGGGCACGATGCTTTACAGCTTCGCCCTGATCGTGTTTCTGGAACACCTGCTGGTTTTTCTCTATGTCCAGCGCCACTCGCCTCTTAGCCGGCGGATGGCCGTGACTGCCCGCATCCTGCTCTTCCTCAGCATGGGGGTCATCTTCTGGTGGAAGCGACGGCGCATGCTCCTGCCGACGAGTGCGGCCGAGCGGCAACTGTGGGCGACGTGGATCGGCTACATCATCGCCTGTTTCACCGTCTATCTCGTCGAACCGAACGAAGGCCCGGACGCCTTGGGGGCCGTGTTGGGTCACTATCCCTACTGGGCGATCCTCAGCGGCCTAGGGTTCTTCACGATGGGCGCCAACTACTGGGGTTGGTGTTACGCCTTCGGCCTTGGTTTCTTCCTGTTGGCGGGCCTGATGCCATTGAACCTCGAGTGGGGAACGCTCGGGTTCGGTCTGTGGTGGAGTCTGGTGCTCGCCGCCCTCGGCCGGCACGTTCATCGGCTGGCGGGCAAAGCGGGCGAGTCCGCCGGCCCAGGCGGATCGCCGGCCGGGGCGTGGGCCCGAGGCGTCAGCCGCGAGGGGCGATCATGAAGATACGTCGCATGGGCCGGACCGGTCTGAAAGTCTCCGAAATTTGCCTGGGGACAATGACCTTTGGACATCAATGTGATGAGGCGACGTCGTTTGCCATCCTCGACAAGGCGGTGGATCACGGCGTCAACTTCATCGACACCGCAGACGTCTACCCGGTGCCGCCCAGCCCGGATACAGCGGGGCGGACGGAGGAAATCGTGGGCGCTTGGCTCCAAGGACGACGCGACCGCTTTGTGCTGGCGACCAAGTGCCGGGCACGGGTCGGCCACGGCCCCAACGACGAAGGCTTGTCGCGGCGGCACATCCTGAAGGCGGTGGAGGACAGCCTGCGTCGGCTCCGCACCGACTATATCGACCTCTATCAATGTCATTCCCCCGATCCCGAGACGCCGTTGGAGGAAACCCTGCGGGCCTTTGACGACCTGGTTCGCCAAGGCAAGGTACGTTACGTCGGCTGTTCCAACTACCCCGCCTGGCAGGTGGCCTTGGCGTTAGGCATCTGCGAACGCCACGGCTGGGCGCGTTGGGATTGCGTCCAGCCCCGCTACAACCTTTTGTACCGCGAAATCGAGAGCGAATTGCTGCCCTTGTGCCGTGACCAGGGGCTGGGGGTAATCGCCTACAACCCGCTGGCGGGCGGCTTCCTCACCGGCAAGTACCAGAGTCTGGAGACGCCCGTCCCAGGCACTCGCTTCAGCCTGGGAAAGACGGGGGAGCTTTATCGGGATCGCTACTGGCATCAGGCGCAGCTGGAGGCAGTTCAGTTCCTGCGGCGATTTCTCGAACCGCGGGGTAAATCGATCGTTCCGGTGGCCGTGGCCTGGGTCCTCGCGCAACCCGGCATCACATCGGCGATTGTCGGGGCCAGCCGGCCGGAACAGCTGGACGAATCCCTGAAGGCGGTCGATATGACTTTGGATGCCGAAGAGTGCGACGCCTGCAACCAGCTGTGGTTCTCTCTTCCCAGGCCGGCGAAGCCGCCCGCTTGAGGTCGCAGGGTGTCATATGGGATTTCGGCGGGGCGAGGGTGCAGCGGCGCAGGGGATTGATTGGTCCGCGCTCGCGCAAGCGAAGGGAGACCCGTGCTGGGCACGTAGGGAGCGCGAGACGACAAATTCTGAACGCGAAACTAGAAAGCGTAGGAAAAACCGCCGCACCGGAGCGTCCTACCCCGCCCCACACGAAATGTGCGCCCAACTCGCAAAGGCGGTTGCGGCCGGGCGTTCCGCAGTGATATGCTGAATGTTTGGGGGAAGAGCCCGCTTCTCTGAGGAGTTGCTTCATGCGCCGGACGTTCATGTTTGTGGCCGCGCTGGCCAGCGCGCTGCTTTTCACCCCCGCCGGTCCTGGCCAACTCAAGGATTCGGAGATCAACGGCAAGACGCTCAACGCCTGGATCAAGGACCTGGAGGACCGCGACGTCAGCGTGCGCGTGACTGCCATTCAGACCATCGTCCAATACGGCGATGGGGCCAAGCGGGCCATCCCGATCCTGATTGGTCCGCTCGGTCTCGGTTCGCCGGACGCCAGCGTGCGGGTGAATGCGGCCATCGCCGTGGGCGTGATCGGTGTGGACCCCAGGGACATGGACAAGGCGGTGGCTGCCTTGCAAGCCGCCTTGAAAGATCCGCAAGGGATCGTGCGGTATCAGGCGGCCATGGCCCTGGGCCGGCTTGGGACAGCGGCCCGGGCGGCCCTCCCTTATCTGTGCCAGTACACGATCAAGGACCAGACGTCTTGGGAGATTCGGAAGGCGGCCGCGTTCGCTATCGGCAACTTGGCCAAGAATTCTCCTAACGGTCCCGAGCCGGTCGTGCTTCAGGCGCTCACCAGCACCTTCTATGGCAACAGCCCCGACAGTGCCGTCCAGGTGCGCCTGGAGGCCATCATGGCCCTGAGCGAGATCGGGGCGCCGAAGGGAACCCGCGAGATCAACCAGCTGAAACTCTGTCTGGAGAACGCCCTGTACGACAAGAAGGATGCCCGTGTCCGGCTCTACGCCCGGCTGCTGCTGATGCAGCTGGATCCGTCGTACATCAACGACGTCAACATCGTGGCGATCGGCAAAGAATTGACCAATCCGCAGCTGGAGGCGCGCTGTCACGCCGCCCGGGCGTTGGGGCTTCTCGGGGTCCGGGCCCAGTCGCAGATTCCGAATCTCATCCGCATGACCAGGGACAAGGAAAGCGCCGCCGCGGGGACGGCCATCACGGCGCTGGTCGCTATGAAGGACGCGATCACCGACTCGCATATCATTGAAATTGCCAGCGGGTTGCAGGCGAAGGAGGCGCATATTCGGTTTTACGCCGTCCAGGCGCTGGCGGCTCTGGGCCCCCGGGCCAAGGCCCATGTGCCGCAGCTGATCGCCATGTTGGCCGATCCCGACCCGGCCATCGTCGCCGCGTCTGCCTTGGCCTTGGCTGAAATGCCCGAGGCTGCCGACACGGCCTTGCCGATCCTGAAAGAACTGACCAAGCACAAGGACGAGATGGTCCGCACCTCCGCCGAAAAGGCCCACACCAAGATCGAACTCACGGTCAAGGGGGTGCCCATGAAATTGCCGGCCATGAAGTAGCCCGACATGGCGGGCGGTGCCGAAAGTCGATGAGAGAGCCGCAGCCGTTCCACCGCCTGTTCGGCTTGTCCTGGATGGATTTTTTTCAGGGCACGTCGGTGACGGTGGAGATCGAGCTGGACCTCTCGCTCAAGCAGCAGTTCATCGACTTGGTCATCATCCGCAACAGCAATGAGCCGATCCCGCGGCGCTTGCCGGACGGATTCGACGATTTGGCGGCCCACAACTTGGTGACCTTCAAGTCTCACCGAGGGGCACTCGACGCCTGGGCGCTGTGGGAACTGATCGGGCACTTCGTCAACTACCGCAAGCAGTCCAGCCCTTCGCTTCAGGACTTGAGCCCGGAGGAAGATTACCGATTAATCGCTGTGTGTGCGCGGTTTCCACACAACCTCTCGGGCCGGATCCCGCTTGCCCCCTTGGGTCCAGGTGTCTACCAGGCGTCGGGCTTTGGACTGCCGATCCGTGTCGTGGTGGCCAGCCAGCTGCCGTCGGCGGAACACAACGCCATGCTTCACCTGTTCAGTGCCAAGGAGGAATTGCTCCGCTTCGGCCAAGCCCACTATCGGCCTCATTCGCCAGACACCAGCTCGCTGTTGTACAATCTGTTTCGGGCCTATTGCGAGGAGCCGACCATGCCGGACCAACTCAAGGAGTTTGTCCGCCAGACCATCGACGAGATTTTGCAAAGCCTGCCGCCCGAAGAGCGGCTCAAAGGATTGCCGCCCGAAGAGCGGCTTCGGGGGCTTAGTGCCGACGAGGTTGCTAAAGCCCTGCCACCCGATGTCCTCAGAGCACTGGCACGTCGGCTGAAAGAAAATGGCAATGGGGAATAGGCCAACTGATCGCCCTTTCTGCGCGCGTTTCCTGAGCCTAGACCGCGGCGTGGACTGGGCCGGGAGTTGGTTCAGTCAGCGTCTTGAAACGCTCGGAAGGGACCGAAATGTTCTCTGGTACTCTCACCCACGCCGCGACTGTCTTTCGTACAGAGTGAAAAACCGATCATTTCGTTGTAATGACGGACGGGTCGGCTGGTTCAGCTGGCTTGTTGTGGGGAGGGAGAAGCTCCTGGCGGAAGATCGGCACGTGGCGGGGAGCTTCGATTCCCAGGCGGATTTTGCCCCGGTCGATGTCAACCACGGTGATCGAGATGTTTTCCCCGATGTAAATCTTTTCACCAAGCTTACGGCTCAGCACCAACATCTCCCGATCCTCCGGCAGGCGCCGTCGCGCTGGGCATCCTGCGGAATTGTACGCTACAATTTCGACTGCTGACTGCGCGAAGCTTGTTTTTCGGCCGAAAAGTTGCGCGTCGGTCGGCCGCACCGTCGTCACGACGCACAGGGCCGACACGACAATCCGAAGCGGTCTTCGCGCAACAGGATGACCGACTGGAGCTTAAGAAAGCCTACCCGCGAAGACCGCCGACTGGAGCAAGGTCATCTGGTTATCGGTAGATCGGTGCAGCCGCCGGTCTTGCTCGGCGCGTAGACACTCGGTCTGCGAGCACACCAGTCTCAGATACCGGGGCGTACCTGCAAGCCGACGAGGAATTGCCAGATGACCAACGCCGCCCAACGGGCACTTCGGCCATCCAGGTCAAAATCCGGGTTGACTTCGACCAAGTCCAGGCTGGCGACCGCGGGCGACTCGCCTGCTCGACGGGCACACGCCAGCACGGCGCAGCCTGGAATTCCCGCTGGGTTCGGGGCACTAACCCCTGGCACGTCAGCGACGCAAACCGCATCAGCATCAATGGTTTGCATAATGGGAATCCCCTGCCGCGCCAGCCGGTCGTGTTCCTCTTCCCAGGCTGACAACAAGTGAAATCCCGGCTCGGTGCGCCAGCGAATGACCCCACCCCGTTGCTGGACAAAGTCCCGATGCTGCCGGCTGACACCGTGCGGCTGAGCCGCCAAGCAGGCGTACCGCGAGCCAGGCAATGGGTGTTCGGCATGTTCCATCGCCTGCCGAAACGGCGACCCGCTGTGCCCAAAGCCCTCTCGCAAGGGTCGAACATCGAGATGGGCGTCTATGTTGATAATGCCGACACTCCGTCGCTGATGAGCGTAGCCCAGGTAATGGCCGAACGCCGTCTCGTGACCGCCGCCGAGGACGATCGGAATCGCGCCGCGGTCCAGGAGGGCAGCGACCACTTGACCCAGCGCCTTCTGTGTTTCCTCCAGACTTCCACGAATGCGGAGATTGCCGAGGTCTACAGGCGGCCGGAGGGCCAAGTCGATATCGGCGGCGGCGTCCGCCGCCGTCAGGCGATAGAGCCAGCGGCGGATCTCGTTGGGAGCGGCCGCCGCCCCCGGCCGGCCGCCGTTTCGTCGCACGCCTTCGTCTTGGGGAAAGCCGACCAGCACCGCACGCCCCGCAACCAGCTGCGCCTTGCTCCCCCGCCAGAAGGTGACCACGTCCCCAAGCCGCGGGTCATCCCTCCCCGCAGCCGATGGCTCCGGCCGCGGTGCCGGCTCCAGCCACGTGGACCACTCGGCCGCGCTTAACGACTCGTTCGACATGATTGACCCCAAAGTGGTAGAACAGGAGCCGATAGTCGGGAATGTCGCACATGATGACGTCCGCCTGCTTTCCCGGTTCCAGCGACCCGAGCCGATCCGCCCGGCCGAGGGCCGCGGCGGCGTGCAGGGTGAGGGCGGTAATGGTCTCGGCCGGCAACATCTTCATTTGGGCACATGCCATTGCTCCGATGAGCGGCAGGTTTTCAGTGGGACAGGTTCCGGGATTGCAATCGCTGGCCAGGGCGACCACCGCGCCGCCGTCGATCAGCTTTCGGGCGGGGGCGTAGGCCAATCCCAGAAAAAACGCCGTGCCCGGCAACAGGGTGGCGACCACGCCGGCCTCGGCCAAGGCCGAGATGCCGGCCTCGCTGACGCACAGCAAGTGGTCCGCGGAGACGGCCCTCAGCTCGGCGGCCAACTCCGCCCCGCCCAAGGGCGTCAATTCGTCGGCGTGCAGTTTCGGGCGAAGACCCAGCTCACTTGCCCGCCTCAGGATTCGGCGCGACTCTTGCAGAGAAAAGACCCCGGTCTCGCAGAACACGTCACAAAACTCCGCCAAGCCCCGGCGGGCCACCTCCGGCAACATCTCGTCGAGTAACAGATGCAGGTAGCCTTCCCGGTCGTTGCGGAATTCAGCCGGGACAGCATGGGCTCCGAGAAAGGTCGGCACCAACTCCAGCGGTCCCTCGGCATTCAATTCGGCGATGACTTCCAGGGACTTGATCTCGTCGGCCACAGACAACCCATAGCCGCTCTTGATCTCGACCGTGGTGACGCCGAATTCCAGGAATCGGCCAAGGCGACGGCGTGCCAGTTGCTTCAGCTCGTGCCGCGTCGCTTGCCGGACCAGCCGCACGGTGGCCTGAATGCCGCCGCCGCCCGCGGCGATTTCCTGATACGTTCGCCCCAAAAGCCGTTGCTCAAATTCGTCCACCCGAAGGCCAGCGAAGATCAAGTGGGTGTGACTGTCGATGAATCCAGGTAGCACGACTTTGCCGGTGGCGTCGAGGACTTGAGCGTCGCGCGGCAGCCCCGGCAACTCCGACGTCCGACCGACCCAGGTGATCCGCTCGCCTTCGATGACGAGCGCACCGTTTTCGATGACTCCCGCATTACGGAGTGCCGCGCCGCGTTTAACCCGCTCACCACTTTGGGCGACGGTGACTAGCTGCGCGGCATTGCGGATGCAAAGGGTCATGGACTTCCCTTTCGCCGGCGGCCGCCGGCCCGTCGGCCGACGCACCGCCGCACGCCACCGCTGGAACGCGTTGCATGGGTGCTTTGCGGTGGCACGGCCGGCAGGCCGACGAGTTCCTTGGCGCTGGCACGCCTTCCAGTCAGCGTAGTATACCCAAGCTCCTCATTGCCAGTGGATGAGGGCAGCGCTTGGTGTAGGATGATCGGATCGGGTCAAGCCGTTGCTGTGGTCAAGCGAGGTGCGCGATGGCAGAACACAGAATGGGGATTGATCGACGTCAATGGTTGCGGAGCAGCTTGGCGGCGGGAGCGGTCGCGGCCTGGGGCTCGCGGCCGCAACAAGCGGGGGCCGATGCCGGTCCCGCCGTTCGTCACGGCCGCATCAAACAGTCCGTCGTTTTCTGGTGCTTCCATACTGCCGGCGAGAAGTGGGACCTCGATACCACCTGCCGACACGCCAAGGCGCTCGGCTGCCGGTCGGTGGAACTGGTCGATCCATCGCACTGGGGCACACTTCAGAAGCATGGCTTGACCTGTGCCATCGCCCCGAACGGAATGCCGGGCGCTCCCTTCATGAGGGGATTCAACAACCCGCGCTACCACGACGAGATCATTGCCCGGACGAAGAAAACCATCGACGCCTGTGCCGACGCCGGGGTGCCCAACGTCATCGCTTTTGTCGGCTACCAGTGGCGCGACGCCGACGACCCGACCAGCGGCGTCATCAGCCGCGACGAAGGCCTGTCGAACTGCGTCCAGGGGCTGAAGAAGCTGGTCGGATACGCCGAGCAAAAAGGCGTCACCGTCTGCCTGGAACACCTCAACACCCGCGACGGCTCGCACCCGATGAAAGGCCACCCCGGCTACCAAGGCGACAACCTCGATGAGGTGGCCGCCATCGTCCGCAAGGTCGGCTCGCCCCGGCTGAAGCTCCTGTTCGACATCTACCACGTGCAGGTCATGCACGGCGACGTCATCCGCCGGATCGAAGAGAACAAGGACTTGATCGGCCACGTGCATACCGCCGGCAATCCGGGGCGGGGTGAGTTGGACGAAACTCAGGAGATCTACTATCCAGCGGTGATGCGGAAGCTGCTGGCGATTGGCTACACCGGCTACGTCGGCCAGGAGTTCATTCCCACGCGCGATCCGCTGGCGGGGCTACGGCAGGCGGTGGCGTGGTGCGATGTCTGAATCGCCGGCCGGCCGATGGGGCCGGCCGGACCCTTCGCATTGTTACCCGCCGCGCAGGCCGTTTATAATGCAGCGGCTCCGCCGGCATCTGGAGAGGGGCCCGTCAGTTCATCGTGCCGCCGGCTGTCGCCGCTGCGTGTCCTGTCGCGAATGCGGAGGTGTCCCATGGTATCGACACACGCCCAGCAACCCATCACTGGCCGGCACCGGATCGAAGGCCGTTGGCTGGCGGGGGCCGGTGCCACCTTCGAAAGCCGCAATCCTGCCCACTGGTCGGAGGTGATCGGGGTCTTTCCCCGGGGGACGGCGGCCGAGGTAGAGCGGGCCGTGGCCACGGCCCGGGCCGCTTTTCCGGAGTGGCGGCGGACCAGCCGTATCCGCCGGGCCGAGCTTTTTGACCAACTCGCTCAATTGGTCAAGCGCGACACCGACGCCCTGGCTCAGCTCATGGCCCGGGAATGCGGCAAGGTCATCACCGAATGCCGGGCCGAGGTCATCGAAGGCCTGCACATGATTCAATACGTCTTCGGTACCGGCCGCATGCCGATGGGGGAGGTGTTGGCCTCGGAGATCGCCGAGAAAGACGCGTATGTCCGCCGCAAGCCCTGGGGGGTGGCGGCGGTCATCACCCCGTGGAACTTTCCCTTTGCCGTGCCCCTCTGGATGCTCGGGCCGAGCCTTCTGGAGGGGAACACCGCCATCTTCAAGCCCTCGGAGGACACGCCGGCCATCGGTCAGCGGCTCGTCGAATTGTTCGATGAAGCGGGGTTCCCGCCGGGCGTCGTCAGCCTGGTGCACGGCGACGGGGAAACCGGCGAGGCGCTGGTGAGACACCCCGGGGTCAACATCGTGCTGTTCACGGGGAGCTACGACGTCGGCCGGCGCATCCAGCAGCTGTCGGCGGAGCACCACGACCGCATCACGGCCTGCGAGATGGGGAGCAAAAGCGCCGTCATCGTCTGTGCGGACGCGCGCTTGGACCTCGCCGTCACCTGCGCTGTGGTCAGCGCCTTCAAGACCAGCGGCCAGCGCTGCGTCTCGGCCGGGCGCATCCTGGTGGCTGAGGCGATCTTCGACGCTTTTGTGCAGCGGTTTGTGGCCCAGGTGAAGCGGCTGCGCGTCGGCGAGCCGCTTGATGCCGCCAACTTCACCGGGCCGGTCATCAGCCCCCAGGCGGTGGAGAAGATCGAAAGCTACAACGCCCTGGCCCGTACCGAAGGCGCCGACGTCCTGCTCTCAGGTGGCCGGCTCGGGGGCGACTTGGCCGATGGTTGCTACCTGGCGCCCTTCGTTTACCGCATCGAACATCGCCCCGGCATTCGCTGCATCCGTGAAGAGGTCTTCGGGCCTCACGTCGCCTTGATCCCCTTCCGCACGGAAGATGACGCCATCCGCATTTACAACGATACGGACTATGGCTTGTCCCTGGCCATCATCACGGAGAACTACCGGAGCATGCGCCGCTTCCGGGAGGAGTGTGACTTCGGCATGGGCTACGTCAATCTGCCGTGCATCGGGGCCGAGGTCCATCTACCGTTTGGCGGCGTCAAGAAGAGTGGCAACGGCCATCCCTCGGCTGCCGGCCTCATCGAAACGGTGACGCACAAGGTTGCCTGGACCATCAACTACGGCACCGAGGTCAGGATGGCTCAGGGACTGACGACGACGATGGACGAGGGCTGAGACCCCTGCCGCGCCCAACCGAGGGAGGATCCCCGCATGTGGCTGTTCGATCATTGCAAGGTGCCGCACGTTCAGACACCCTTGCCGGGGCCGCGCGCCCGGGAGTTACTGGAACGCGACCAGAAGTACATGTCGCCGTCCTACACGCGGATGTACCCGCTGGTGGTGGCACGCGGCAGCGGAGCGGTGATCGAGGACGTGGACGGCAACCTGTTCCTCGATTTCACCGCCGGTATCGCCGTCACCTCCACGGGGCATTGTCATCCTTCTGTCACGGCGGCAATCCGCGATCAGGCCGACAAGCTGCTGCACATGTCGGGGACCGACTTCTACTACGCGCCGCAGATCGACCTGGCGCAACGGCTGGCCGAGCTGGCGCCGGGAAAGTCGGCGAAGCGCGTTTTCTTCACGAACAGTGGGGCCGAGGCGTTGGAAGCGGCCTTGAAACTGGCCCGGTGGCACACGGGGAGATCGCGGGCCGTGGCGTTTCTCGGGGCGTTTCATGGCCGGACGTACGGCGCCATGTCGTTGTCTGGCTCCAAGATCGTCCATCGCCGCGGCTTTTCGCCCCTGGTGCCGGACATCCATCACGTCCCGTTTCCGCGGGGCTGCCAAGGCTGCCGCGACGCCGCTGGCTGCTCGTGCGTGCGGCAGATCGAGGAGACGCTCTTCAAGCGGACCGCCCCGCCCGACGAAGTCGCGGCGATCTTCGTCGAGCCGATTCAGGGGGAAGGGGGCTACCACGTCCCGCCCCCAGGTTTCCTGCCCGCCCTGCGGCAGCTGTGCGACAAGCACGGCATTCTCCTGGTCGCCGACGAGGTGCAGACCGGTATGGGCCGCACCGGCAAGCTCTGGGCGGTCGATCATTGGGGGGTCGAGCCGGACATTGTTTGCTCCGCCAAGGGGATCGCCAGTGGCATGCCTTTGGGCGCGATCATTGCCCGGGAAGAGGTGATGGACTGGCCTCCGGGCAGTCATGCCAGCACCTACGGGGGCAATCCCGTCAGTTGTCGGGCAGCGTTGGCGACGTTGGAGTTGCTGGAACGGGAATATATTGCGAATGCGGCCCAGCGGGGAGAACAGCTTCGGCGCGGCCTGATGGCCCTTCAGCGGCGTTTCCCGGAGATCGGAGAGGTGCGCGGCCTGGGGCTGATGATGGCGATGGACATCTGCCAACCGCACGCGCCGCACGACCTCGACCCGGCGCGACGCGACGCCATCGTGCAGGCCGCCTTTCACCGCGGCTTGCTGCTTCTGGGTTGCGGCGAAAGCGCGATCCGCTTCTGCCCGCCGCTATGCATCAATGCGGCCCAGGTGGACACCGCGCTCGACATCCTGGGCAACGTGCTGGCCGAGCGAGCTTCGGTGCCGATGGCCGTCTAGCCCCGGCCGGCTGGGGCGCGTGACAACCTCGCCCGTTCCTCCATGAGGCTGCGCCGATGCAATTTCTCGACCCTGACGCTACCCCATACGACCTCCGCTTCCGCCTGTTCGACGTCCCCGTCCGCGTGCATCCTACGTTCTGGCTGGTGACAGCGATCCTGGGTTGGAGGGCCTTTGAACAACACGGGTTCGGCTCGTGGGTGTTGTGGATCGGGTGCGTGTTTGTCTCCATCCTGGTCCACGAAATGGGGCACGTCTTGGTCGGCCGAGCATTTGGCGCCTTCGGCCACATTGTCATGTACGGGTTTGGAGGCTTCGCGATCGGCAGTAGCAAGCTGCCGGATCGCTGGCAGCGGCTGACGGTTTACCTGGCCGGGCCGGCGGCTCAGTTCGCCTTGTTTGCCTTGGTGCTAACCGGCGACGGCCTGCTGGGGCCACCGGCCGCCAGCGCCGCGGCCGAGTGGTGGCAGATGGCGATGGCCTACCTGTTCATCGTCAATCTCTTCTGGGCGGCCATGAACCTGCTACCGATCTGGCCGCTCGACGGCGGCCAGATCAGCCGCGAACTCTGCACTTGGCTGATGCCGTGGTCGGGACTCCGCGTCTCGCTGGCGGTTTCCCTGGTGTTGGCCATCCTTGTTGGCCTGGCGGCGTGGCGCTATCTGGGTAGCGTCTTCATGCTCCTCTTTTTTGGCCTGTTGGCTTACGACAGCTTCCAGATGTTGCAACATGCACCGCCCCCGCCCAGCTCCGACGATGGCCCGTGGACGTATCGCCAACGCCCTCCTTGGGAGTGACCTGCCGGGTCGGCGATTGATTTTTTCTCTCGCGCCCTCTACCGTAGCGTCTGCCCGCTTCAGTCACCCTCACGGAGATGCAGCGCGATGAAGTACGGCATGAATCTCTTACTGTGGACCACCCACGTCACCCAGGAACACTTTCCGATTCTTGCCCGTCTGAAGGAGACGGGTTTCGATGGTGTGGAGGTCCCGGTCTTCGAGGGAGATGCGCGACATTACCAGATGATCCGCCGGGAACTCGACAACCTGGGGCTGCGCTGCACTACGGTGACGGTCGTTGGCCCCGAGGCCAATCCCATCAGTCCCGACGCGGCCGTGCGCCGGGCCGCACTCGAGCGGCTCCGCTGGGCCATCGACATGTCGGCCACGCTCGGCGCCGAAATCATGGCGGGACCGTTTCATTCGCCCTTGGCGGTGTTCACCGGCCAAGGTCCAACGCGCGACGAAAAGCAGCGGGCCGCCGAGGTCCTCCGGCAGGCGGCCGACATCGCCGAGCAGGCGCGGGTCAAGCTCGCCATCGAGTACCTCAACCGGTTTGAGTGCTACTTCCTGACCACGGCCGCCGACGCCCAGGAATTGGTTCGCCAGGTCAACCATCCGTGGTTTTCGTCGATGTACGACACCTTCCACGCCAATATCGAGGAAAAGAACATCTCCCGAACCATTGAGAGCTTCGCCGGCAGCTTCATCCACGTCCACATTAGCGAGAATGATCGCGGCACGCCCGGCACGGGGCACGTCCACTGGGACGAGACCTTTCGGGCCTTGCGGAAGGTAAACTACGACGGTTGGCTGACGATCGAAGCCTTCGGCCGGGCGCTACCCGCGTTGGCGGCGGCAACGCGTGTCTGGCGGGACTTGTTTCCGAACCCGGAAGAAGTTTACACCCAAGGTCTACGCTTCATGAAGCAGAAATGGGAGCAAGCCGGTCAGGCGGCGTGAAGAAGTCGCCCACCGACATCAACGCCACGCCCTCAATGTTCCCCGGGCGAAGAACGAGGCCAGGTAGTGCGCACTACCACGCCGGATGTCCCTTTGGATTTTGGGGGTGAGCGTCCAGCGGCGGAAAGAGACCAATCAATTCGCGCTCGCGCGAGGATGACACACGCGCTGGCCACGCAGGGATCGCCAAATGATCAACGGTGTCCGCGAAACGAGGCAGGGGCGGGGAAAAAACCGCCGCCTCGACCGTTCAACCCTGCTTCAAAGGATAGCTGCATCCCCCGCGCCCGAAGTCAGCCTTCAGCCGCACAAGGTTCGCCGCGGCCGCGCGGGCCGCGGGCGAACCGCAGCCGACGCCCCTGGGTCAGCCGCTCGAAGTCGGCGTAATTCATGCGGACGGCCTCGGCGTGGGAGTTGGCTTCCAGGACGATGGCAGCGCCCGGCTCAAGCGACTCGTCGATGAGCGTCGGCAGGCCATACAACGGGCCGAAGGGGGGCACGGTACCCCATTCGCAATCGTTGAAGACCTGGGCCAGTTCCCGTGGCTCCGCCAGACGGACCGGCCCGCCTAACATTCGAGCCAGCAGCGCGGTATCGACGTGATGAGTCGCGGGCAGGACCGCGAGCAAATAACCGGCCGGCCCCCGGAGCAACACTCCCTTGGCCACCCGCCGGCCGGAAATCCTCAGAAACCGTGCCCGCTTCTGGGACGTATACGCCGGCGGATGGACGATGCTCTCGAACTCTATTTGCTGATCGGTCAGAAAATCCGCCACCCGCATAAGCTACCTCTTGTGTTCCGCTGAGAGAGGATCGTCGGGCTTGCCGTGGCAACGCACCGACGGTTTTCGAGTATAATTAGCGCCACGTATCGACTCACGCGCATCTTGCCTGTTTCTCCAGGCTGAGCGACCACAGCGGCCTGTCTGTAACGATCTGAGCGAATCAGCGAACAAAAGGGGAAATGAGAGGGGAAATGGGTTTACCGATGGTGGCGCGTGAAGGTAGCCGGTAGATTCCCATCCCACCTTCAAGAGGGCCTCCCCATGACAGACCTGGAACGGCTGGTGGAGCGGGTGGCGCGGTTGGAGCGTTCCAACCGGTGGCTACAACGAGCAGCGGCAGGGTTGGTGGGCGTCGTGGGGTTGTTGTTGCTGCTGGGCGCAGACTCGGAGCGGCCCAAGACGCTCGAGGCGCAGACGTTCGTACTCGTCGATGCCGAGGGACGGCCGCGCTGGCGCCTCGAGATGAGTGAGTATGGCCCGGTGATGCGCTTCCTTGACGCCCAACAGGCCGAAGTGGTTCGCGTGGCGACGGGAAACACCGGGTTGACGATTCGCTACTTCAACCCGCGGAAACGCCTGCGCACTGGCTTGGCCCTTCAGGATGACGGCGTCCACATGGCGTTCTACGACCGGACGGGCAAGCTGCAATCCGGCAAGAACGCCATCATCCTTGAAGCGGGTGTCTTCAGCCGCGAGTGAGCCTCAGTCGCGCAAGGTGAGCACGACCAGGCGCAGGTCCATCACCTGTTTACCGGGAATGCGCAACGCGCGAAGCGTCAGGGGGCCGCGTCCTTGCGACAGGTTCATCGTGCCCAAGGACAGGGGACGGAAGTCCTTGACGTAAGACTCACCCTGCCGCGGCACGCGGTCGTGCTCCGCCCCACGGAGTGGGGGATCGTGGGGTTCCTTGACCTGCGCCTGAACCCGACGGTCGCCGAAGCTCAGTTCGATCGTGGCACCGACGTCCGCCGCGGGGCAGGTGTAGTAGATGACCGCTTCGTAGGTGCCGGTGGTGGCTACTTCAATGTCCCAGGTCATGCGGTCGTCCAACGCTGTCCAGTTGGTGAAAAAGGAGCAATTGGGGGCCTTGGCACTACGGCGGACCTGGCCGTGAGGCACCCCATCGCGCGCCGGAAGGTAGGTCACGGGAAAATCATGATAGCCAACGGGAAACGGCCGCTGGTCCTTGGTCAATTCGCTGAGCACGTCGCGCTTCCACCGGGCGACGGCTTGACGGAGGCGTTCCGCGACCTCGGGCCGGTCGTTCGCCCGGTCGTGCTGCTGGCCGGGATCGGCGATCATGTCGAAGAGTTGGCCGCGATTGTCGAGGCGATATTGCTGCGAGCGGACGCTGACTTGGCCGCCCCAATGAGAGAAGATCAGGCGGTCGTCGGGCCAGGAGTCGGCCTGGCCCCGCAGCAGCGGGGCCAGGCTGCGGCCATCGAGCGGCGGGTGCCCCACCAGGGGCACGCCGGCCAAGTCGGCCAACGTCGGCAACAAGTCGATCGCTGCGGCGATGGCCGTCACCCGCGTCCCAGGTCGGATCATCCCCGGCCAACGCAGCAACAACGGCGAGCGCACCCCGCCTTCGTCGGTGGATCCTTTACGCCCCTTCATGCCACCGTTCCAGCGCCAGCTGTTGGGGCCATTGTCGCTGAAATAGAGCACCATCGTCTGCTGGCTCAGGCCCAGCTCGTCGAGTTGGCGGAGCACCCGACCGACGTTGTGGTCGATGTTTTCGCACATGGCGAGGGCGGCGCGGGTGAAGGCAAGGTCTTCGACCTGGGGCCCGTGGGCGCGTCGTTTCAGGTCGGCATCGCGGAACCTGGCATAAAAGCGGTCAGGGACCTGCATGGGCGAATGGGGCGTATTGTAGGCCAGATAGCAGAAGAAGGGGCGGTCGCGGTGCTTGGCGATGAAGGCCAGGGCGCGGTCGGTGAGGTCGTCGGTGATGTAACCCTTGCCGCGGACCAGTTGGCCATTGTGTTCCAGTGGTGGGTCGAAGTACTCCCCCCAATGCCCGGAGCAGAAACCGTAGAACTCGTCGAAACCGCGGCCCCTCGGATGGTAGGGGTATTGCGAGCCGTTATGCCACTTGCCGAAGGCGCCGGTGGCGTAGCCGGCGGCTTTGAAGGCGTCGGCGATGGTCTTTTCGTCGAGGTTGAGTCGCTCACCGCCGGTGGTGACGTTCCAAACACCCGTACGGGGGTGGTAGCGCCCGGTGAGGAATTCGGCACGGGTGGGAGAGCAA
This sequence comes from Gemmataceae bacterium, assembly GCA_025055215.1. GTDB lineage: Bacteria > Planctomycetota > Planctomycetia > Gemmatales > Gemmataceae > JANWYO01. The sequence continues at coordinate 19,424 of JANWYO010000061.1, read as the reverse complement.
ACGGGACAGACGAAAAAGCGTTCGAAGAGCGCGCCGTCGCGGCCGAGGGAGTCGATGTGAGGAGTGGCGAGGTTGCTGTTGCCGTGAATGCTCAGGTCCCCCCAGCCCTGGTCGTCGGCCAGGAAGACGACGATGTTCGGCAGCCGGGCCGGCGGCCCGGCCGCCGCCGTAGGGGCCAGCATGGGGCTGAGCAGCGACCCAAGCCCTATCATCAGCGACAGTCGGTGGCAGGTGAGCATGGCTGCATGTCCCTCTGGCCGGTTCCAAGCTCGGGGCAATCTCGGCACTCCCCGCCTGCTCGGCCGCCGTCGCCCGACTGAAGCCCGGCGCCGCGGCCCGCAACAGCCTCGCGTCTCTTCGTATTATCACCCGCCTTACACCGGGCCGCCACAACTCTATCGAGCCTATCGACTGTCTGAGTCACTCAAGGATTTCGATTTGATTGAACGGCTGCGGTTTCGGCGTAACGGCAGTTTGGCGAGGCCTCGGCTCGGTCGCGGGGAGCGCCCGTACCCAATTCCCCCTGAAGCTTGCCGGTGAGCGGACACGCGCCAGCGTGGCGAGCACAGGAGGGGCAGAGCCCTCGTGCGGTTGATGCCCAGGGGTGACATGAGGTGTTGGCGCGACTTGCTCACCGGGGACGTTGTGGCTCCCTGTTGCATCGGTTAAAGTGTCGCCCAACGTCTGTTCCAGGTGAGTCGTCATACCCACACGGGAGGTTGATGTCATGCGCCGGTCCGTTGCCGTTGGGGTCGTCGCGGTGGGGCTGGTCCCCGGGTTCCTGGCCGCCCAACAGGCCGATTGGCCGCAGTTCCGTGGGCCCACGGGCATGGGAGTGAGCACGGCCCAGGGCCTTCCGGTAAAGTGGGGCCCCAACGAAAATCTGGCTTGGAAAGTCGCCCCGCCCGGACCGGGCACCTCCAGCCCTATCGTCGTCGGTGACAAGATCATTTTGACCTGTTACACCGGCTTTAACGTCCCTGGACAGCGAGGCCGCATGGAAGACTTGCGGCTGCATGTGGTGTGCTATCGGAGCAGTGACGGCAGCCAGCTTTGGTCTCAAGAGTTGAAGCCCAAGCTCCCGGAGCAGGATCGGATCCGAGAGGAGCATGGCTACGCGTCGAGCACGCCGGTCTCCGATGGCCAGCGGATTTACGCTTTTTTCGGAAAATCGGGGGTCTTCGCCTTCGACCTCGCGGGGAAGCCGCTGTGGCACGCTGACGTCGGCGGCGGCTTGAATGGTTGGGGCTCGGCCGCCTCGCCGGTGATCTTCGGTGAGCTGGTGATCGTCAATGCCAGTGTGGAGAGCGAAAGCCTCGTCGCCTTGAACCGCAAGACGGGGGCCGAGGTCTGGCGGGCACGAGGTATTCAGGAAGCCTGGAACACGCCCGTGCTGGTTCCCGCAGGTAAGGGCAAGACCGAACTGGTGGTAGCCATCCCGAGGCAGTTGCTGGCGTTCGATCCCGCGACAGGGAAGCGGCTGTGGTCGTGCGATACCGACATCGGGTGGTACATGGTGCCGAGCGTGGTCGCTCATCAGGGGACGATCTGGGCCATCGGGGGACGCTCAGGGGTGGCAGCCTTGGCGGTCCGGGCCGGCGGCATGGGTGACGTCACCCAATCGCACCGGCTGTGGACAGGGCGGCATGGCTCCAATGTCTCGTCGCCCGTCGTTTACGATGGGCACCTGTTCTGGGTCAACGACAACCTCGGGGTCGCTCACTGTGCCAAAGCCGAGACCGGAGAGCTGGTTTACGCGGAACGCCTGGATCGCGGCGGACAATTCTACGCCTCGGCCCTCCTGGCAGATGGCAAGCTCTATTATGTTTCGCGCAGCGGCAAAACTTTTGTGCTTCCGGCAAAACCTCAATTCCAGCTGCTGGCAGTCAACGACCTTCAGGACGGCAGTACGTTCAACGCCAGTCCGGCCGTTGCCGGCCGTCGGCTCCTGCTGCGTTCCAACCGGTTCCTTTACTGCATCGGCGGGCATTGAGGCACCATTTCGTCACCGAGCCGTCGAGGCAACGGGCCCTTGGGCGAGCGGCGAAAGCCGCTCGCCCAGTCTGACCTCCGGGTGTCCTTGGTGACTCGTGTAGGATTTGTGAAAGTCTGCTGAAAAGGCCTGTGATCGTCTTGCGAAGAGCTTCGGAGAAAAGCCACCATACTATTCGCCTGGGCGGCCCAAGGCAACGCAGAATTCCTACCCCGAGGAAGCCATGCCTGCCCTGCGAACGAACGAAGAATTTCTTGAGGTAGTCCGCAAAAGCGGCGTCGTCGAGGCCGACCGTCTCGAAGAGTATTTGCGGCAGCAGGCAGCCGTCAAACCGTTGCCCACCGAACCGCAGGCCCTCGCGGCCATGATGGTCCGCGATGGGCTGCTCACCGTCTTCCAAGCCAACCAACTCATCATGGGGCGCTGGAAGCGTTTCATCCTGATGGGCAAATACAAGCTCTTGGAGACCCTCGGCGCCGGCGGCATGGGCAAGGTCTTCCTTTGTGAACACATCCACTTACGGCGGCTGGTGGCGCTCAAAGTCTTGCCGCGCGACGCCGTCGGCGATGGCTCTGCCGTCGAACGGTTCTACCGGGAAGCCCGGGCAGTGGCTGCCCTTGATCATCCCAACATCGTCCGCGCTCACGACGTTGACCAGGAAGATCAGCTGCATTTCCTGGTCATGGAATACGTCGATGGCGCCAGCTTGCAGTATATCGTCAAGACCCACGGCCCGTTGGAAGTCCCCCAGGCGTGCCATTACATCACGCAAGCTGCCCACGGTTTGCAGCATGCACACGAAGCCGGCTGGGTCCACCGCGACATTAAGCCGGGTAACATCCTGCTCGACCGCTCCGGCGTCATCAAAGTCCTCGACATGGGGTTGGCACGGCTGTTCCACGATGATAAGGACACCATTACCCAGCGATTCGACGACAAGAGCGTCTTGGGTACGGCCGACTATGTCGCCCCCGAGCAGGCCGTCAACAGCCACAACGTGGACATCCGGGCCGACATTTACAGCTTGGGCGCAACTTTTTACTTCTGCTTGACAGGGCGAGCGCCGTTCGAGGAGGGAACGGTGGCTCAAAAGCTGATCTGGCACCAGATGCGGGCGCCGACACCGATCCAGGAGTTCCGTTCCGACGTGCCAGAGGGCCTGATCGCCGTCATCGAAACCATGATGGCGAAGGACCGCGACCGGCGCTATGCGACGCCGAGCGAGGTCATCGACGCCTTGGCGCCGTTCACGCCCTCGACCTTGCCACCACCGCCGCCGGAGCTTTTTCCCAAGCACAGCCCGGCGGTCGCTCGCTTGTGCTCTGGGGAAGTGGGGCCGGCGTCGCCCAACGTGCGCCGGCGGGTACCGGCCTTGGCCGGAGCGGTGGCCGGCAGCGCCTCGGCCGAGGCGCCATCGCCGCCGGCGAGTTCCGGCAGCAGCCTGCCGCGCCGGAGCAACCCGTCTCTCAAGCTCCCTATCTCTTCCTTGCGCAACGATGACACCATCCGCCCGGTGAGTTCGCGGCGCTTTCAGCCGTCGCTGACGCCGCCGACGACGGCGTCCCAGGTGACGGAATCGCCTCCCCGGAAACAACGTTGGCCGATGATCCTCGCGGGAACGGCGGTTGTCTTGGTGCTCGCGGCGGTAGGTGGCGGTTATGTGATTTGGAGTCAGCGCACTCCAGCGACCCAGCCGGGGAACAACACCGTCGCGCCACCAGAGGTTCGGCTCCCCGCGCTGTCCGGGTCCGACAAGGTCGTCAGCCGCAGCCCGCTCCCCGAGTTGCAATCACAGGGGAGGGTATTTGCCACGGTCCTCCAGGCCTTGCAGCAGTGCCGGCCGGGCGACCGAATCGTGGTCGCGGATGATTCCGTCGAAGAGCAACTGGCCCTGGCGGATGGCAAACTCGGTCGTGGCGTCACCATCGAAGGATGGGGGCCGTCCGGGAGCGTCATCTGGCGGACACCCCCAAACTTCGACAAAGGCCGGCCACTGGTGGACGTGGCTAATGTGGATGGATTGGTCCTCAAGAACTTCACGTTTGACGGGGATGATGAGCGGGCCGAAGTCCTGGTCACGGTTTCGGGCGCGTGTCCAGGGTTGCGGCTGGAAAACCTCGTCCTGCGGCAATACAAGTCAACCGGCATCGTGCTTCACGGCGTGACCGGAACGGCTGATCGGCCGGTGGTCCTGAGTCAACTGCGGATCACCACGGGCAAGAAGAAGCAGCGAGAGTCGGCCCTGCGGATCGGGCCTCCGCTGGGCCCCGATGCCGCGGGGGCGTCGCAGCACATCGCCGTGGTGGACTGCCGCTTCGAGGGGCTGCACCAAGCGGCCGTGGTCCTGGAAGGCTCGCTCCTTGACGTGGCCTTTCAGCGCAATCGGCTGTACACCATGAAATCGTCCGAGTACCGTCTGGGGCCGGCGTTTCTCTACCGTCCCGCGGCCACGCCCAGCCCGCTGCGGATCACCATTTCGTCGAACACGTTCCTCCGCTTCGCCGACGGCTTGCGCCTGGCGGGCCTGCCGCCGACCGATGGCAGCAGCCACATCGAGTTCCGAAATAACCTCTTCATCGGCACGACGGCCATTGTCAGCGCCGACGTTCCAGCGCCGGAGGAGCGAGTCAGACCGCTGTTTCCGCTATTTGAAGGGAACGTGACGCGACCCAACACGGGTGAGCGCGGCCTCCCGTATCTGTTGGCCATGCCGATGGACTTCGACTACCTCTCTGAAAACACGGAAAACGACGCCACGTTCCTCCGGTACTCGCGGCAGAGCATGTTGGCCCGGCTCGGCCCAGGGAACACCCCCGTCGGAGCGCCGCCGCCGGTCGATGGTCGGTAAAGGGTTGGGAGACGGGCACGCGCTGTGGCGGCGGCGACGGCCCCGCGAGGCCGTCGCCGCCGCTCAGGGATCACCGCGGCCGATTTCCGTAGCTGTCAGTCTTCAGGGCTTCACCCAGAAGCCGCGAAAGCTCCGCAGTTCGAGCGGCAAGTCTTTACACGGCCGACCGTCTTTGGTCCGGCTGCCGTCATCGCTCAAAATGTACACCCCGTGCGCGTCGGACCCCGGGAAAACGAGGGCGGTTTCAGGATGACACCCTCGAAAGTCGACGCCTCGGACATGGATGGCGACCTCCGTCGCTTTTCCACTCCATAAATAAAGGCGGAAAGGGCCTTCGACTCCGGCCGGCCCCGCCAGGATGACGTACTGTCGGCGATTGGGCCAATACTCAAGTCCGCGAATCCCCAGGCCGCCGAGATCGAGTTCGATCGGCTCGCCGAGCCGAGCGGATCCTCCGGCCTGAAGAAGGTCGCCGGGATTGTGCAGCGGCACCAGCAGGGCCTTGCCGGCCGCTACGGGCGCGCGAAAGCCGATCAGGAGGGTGCCCTCGGGCGTCGCCGCCAGACCTTCGATATTCAGGGCTCCCTCCTCCCTGGAGCCGAGTTGCGCCGCCTCGGCGAGCCGATACCGTTTCAGGGGTGGATGCGCCAGCAGATCGCGAAGCAGGTGGGGATAAGGCCGCCCGGCCCCGGCCAGGACGACCCGTTGTTCCTCGACATGGGCCCGAGTGGCGAGGAGGAAGCGCCGCGTCGGCCGATCCGCACCCTCGCTGTTCCGGGCATGGGACGTGACCCACCAACAATGGTCGCCAAGGCGCGTGCCGCCTTCGATGTCCGCTTCCTGGCTCGTTTTGACCCCTAGAAAGGACGAGAGGTCGAAATGGCTCAGCGGCTTGCCCGGCTGCGAACGGGAGTAGACGCGCAAGACGTTGTCCTCATCGTTGGCCACCACGAACAGGTCGTTGCTGAGGGCCACGGCTGCTGAGGCGTCGCACATCTCCACGTAGCGCTGCACGTCGCCCATGTTTGCGTCGCAGGCAACTCCCAGACCCAGCGCCAAACCGCAGATGGCCACCGACCATGCTGTCTGGTTCATCATGACGTCCTTCGGTAAGGCAGGATGTTAATGAGCCGTGCCACGACCCCTTCCGTCGCGGCGCATCGATGCCGGTCACTCGAGGCCAGGCAGGCTCGCCCGCCCGTGGGCAGGAGCGGCGAACGTGCCGGGCGCCACTGGGCGGCCCGGCGGGGCCGGGCTGCCCAGCCCGTTGGCGGTTTTTTCTAGGAATCGCGTCACTGCCGGGTATCCTGGGGGCAGCGTGCCTCCCGTGAATGAAAAGGTCTGCCGATGGCCCGTGCCAAGCCGAAGCCGGTCCGCCTGTGCGAACTGACCCCCGGACAGCACGGCGATTTCTTCGCCCTGCTCGCGGAACGCACTCGCAGCGCCACTCGCGACGGCAAGCCCTACTACACCTGCCGTTTCCGAGACCTCCACCGGACCGCCACCTTCGTGGCCTGGTCCGATGGTGCCTGGTTCGAGCGCTGCGAAACCGAGTGGCGCGAGGGTGGCTTCTACAAAATCCGCGGCACCTACCTGGAGCACGAGCGCTATGGCCCCCAGATCGACATCGAGAACATCCGTGCCGTGGTCGCCGCTGACCATGAGGATGGGTTCGACCCCCTCAGCCTCGTGGAGCGATCTCGGCACGATCCTGAGGTCATGGCAGCCGAGCTGCGGACGCTGGTGACCACCGAGATTGCGGACGAGCCGCTCCGTCGCCTCGTCCTGATGATCCTCGACCGCCACGGCGACGCCCTTCGCCAGCGTCCGGCCACCACGAACAAGTTTTTTCCATTTGCCGGCGGCTTGCTGGAGCATACCCTCTCGGTCGTCCGCAATTGTCTGCTGTTGGCCGACAAATATCGTCAGCAGTACCCGGACCTGAGGCCGCCACTGAACCGCGACCTGATCGTCGCGGCCGCCGTCTTGCACGACATCGGCCGGGTGCTCGAATTCAGCGACGACGTGGGTTCGCCGCAGCCGACCGTGCCGGGCCGGCTTTTGGGACATCTCTTTCTCGGTCGGGACCTGGTCCGCGACACGGCCCGCGAAATTGTTGACATAGACCCCGAATTGCTCCTGCTTCTAGAGCACATGATCGTCGCGCATTTGAACCTGCCGGAGTGGGGTTCCGCGCGTCTGCCGCTAGTCCCGGAGTGTCTGATCCTCCACCACGCCGACGACCTGGATGCCAAGCTGGAAATGTACGTCCGCTGCCTGAGTCGCGACGTCGCTCCAGGGCCGTTCACCGAGCGTGACCCGGTCTTGGGTCGTCCCCTGTTGAAGGAGCGAACTCGTTAAGCCGCCGTCTCGAAAAACAGCGGGTCCTCACGGGGCATGGGAAACCGTTCCCGGATCGGACGGACTGAGAGGTTTGAGGAGTTCCGCCAGGTTGTGCCGGGCAGCGGCGTTCAGCGGATCGATCGCCAAAATGTCGCGCAAGGCCTGCTCGGCGGCAGCGAAATCCTTCCCTTCCAAAAGCAGCGCATGGCTGAGGACGATCCGCGGCAAGAGGGCCCGCGGCGCCAAGGCGATCGCATCGCTGGCCAATTGGCGGGCCGCCGCCCAATCGCCCCGCTGCAAGTGCAGCCGGGCCCGCAGCACGAAAGCCAGCGGCAGCGTTCGGGGTGACGATTCCAGCTGCCGGGCCGCCGTTTCCAGCTCCGCTGGGCGACCAAGGCCGAGCCAGAGGTCGGCCAATTCCATCCAGGCGTCGGACCATTCAGGGCGGACGCTCACCAGGCTGCGCAGCCAGGCCTCGGCTTCGGCGAAGCGGCCGCGACGTCGCTCCAGACGGGCCCAGTATAGCCATGCCGTTTCCCGCTGGCCGGGCGTCCGGCCCGGCCCGGCGTCGGCGGCCAGCGACCGAAGACACACCTCGGCCCGGCTCAGGTTGCCGGCTTCCAGTGCCAGGATGCCCTCTTGCAGCTGCAATTCGGCCGACGCGGGGAATCGCTGCCGAGCGGCTTGGCAGAGGGCTTGGGCCGCCGGCAACTCGCCCAAGGCTCGATGTGCCCTTAGCAGGAAGCCGACGATTTCCACCGCTGTCGCCGGGTCGGGATGGACGCGCAAGGCCCGCCGGAGGTAAGCGATGGCCTCCGGTAACCGGCCGAGGGCGAAGCAGGTCCGCCCCAGATTGTCGAGGACGAAGGGATGCTCGGGATGATCGTCGAGGTCGCGGAGCAGAAGGCGGAGGTTGCGCTCGAGTTTTTCGGGAGAACGGCCACCACCCTCATAGCCGAGGTGGGTGATGATGACGTCCGTGAGTTGGATCCGATCACCGAGTCGGCGGAGCCCGGGGAGGATTTGTTCGTGGACACGGAATTCCCACGTCAGCCCCGGGCGCTTCTGGAACAGACGGACATGGTTCTGCTCGGCGGCGTCACCGCCCGAAATTGGTGAAACGCACTTCATCACATAAGCGGTCCCCGCCACTAGCTCACCCCGCAGGCGGCGGAAACGGTCGCGGTTGTCGGCGTCGAGCCGGTCATCGGCATCCATCCAGAAGACCCAGTCGCCGGTGGCGCGGCGGAGGCTTTCGTTGCGGGCGGCCGCAAAGTCGTCGCACCAGGGGAACTCCCAGACGGCGGCCCCAAAGCTGGCGGCGACCTCGCGGGTGCGATCGCTGGAGCCGGTGTCCACCACCACGATTTCGTCAACCAGCCCCGCCACTGACCGTAGGCAATCGACCAGGTTCGCTTCCTCGTTGCGGACGATCATCGTCAAGGAGACGCGCATGGGTTCACCATCCGGAGAATCGCTTGACTGCGGTCCCAGTCGGCGAGTTGGTTGCGGCGTCCGCCAGCCCGACGCCGCGGCCTCGGCCTTGTATCGGCCGATCCGGCACCATTATGTCTGGCCGAGGAGTGGAAGTCGAGTTGGGCGAGCTTACGGACCTGCGCCGGGGCAACGCGGCGGCAGGGGCGCCCCGGTCGGCCAAGGCCGACCGGGGCGCTTGGGGCCACGCTGACGGGCCGGCGCTGCCGTGGCGCTTTCCCTATAATAATCGGCAAATTCCCCTCCCCGAGGAGCACCCCCATGCTGGACCGGATCGCGTACCAGGGTTTGACATTTGACGACGTGCTGCTGGAGCCGGCCTACAGCGACGTCGTGCCGCGCGACGTCGATGTGCGCACCCAGTTGACCCGCAACATTCGCCTGAACATTCCCATCGTCTCCTCGCCGATGGACACGGTGACGGAGAGCGAGCTGGCGATCGCGCTGGCCCAGGAAGGCGGCATGGGCATCATCCACAAGAACATGTCGGTCGCCCAGCAGACGCGTGAAGTCGATAAGGTCAAGCGCAGCGAAAACGGCATCATCACCGACCCGATCACGCTGCCGCCGGATGAAACTGTGGGTACCGCCCGGCGGATCATGGAGCAGTACAACATCGGCGGCGTGCCGATCACGGTCCAAGGCGTGCTCAAGGGGATCCTCACCCGTCGCGACCTGCGCTTCCTGACTGACAACAACCAGAAGCTCTCGGAAGTGATGACCCGCGACAATCTCGTCACCGCTCCCGAGCAGACAACGCTGGCGGAAGCGGAGCGGATTTTAACGGAAAATAAGGTCGAGAAACTTCTCCTGGTGGACGACAATTATAATCTGAGGGGTCTCATCACGATCAAAGACATCGACAAACTCACGAACTTCCCCAACGCGTGCAAAGACAAGCGGGGACGTCTGCGCGTGGGGGCGGCGGTGGGGGTGCATGATTACGAACGGGCTGAATCGTTGATCCGGGCAGGCGTGGATGTGCTGGTCGTGGACTCGGCCCACGGCCACTCGCGGAACGTCATCGAAACGGTGCGAGAGATCAAGCGGCAATTCCGCATCGAGGTCATCGCGGGCAACGTGGCCACGGCCGAGGGGGCTCGGGCCTTGGCCGAGGCGGGCGCCGACGGCATCAAGGTGGGGATCGGTCCCGGGTCGATCTGCACCACCCGGGTCATTTCCGGGGTCGGCGTGCCGCAGGTGACGGCGATTTACCAGGCGGCCCGCGGCGTGGCCGGCATGGGCGTGCCCCTGATCGCCGATGGGGGCATCCGGTACTCGGGAGATATCACCAAGGCGTTGGCGGCCGGCGCCCATTGCGTCATGCTTGGTAACCTCCTGGCGGGCCTGGCGGAAAGCCCGGGACAGACGATCATCTACAAAGGGCGAACCTTCAAGACCTACAGGGGCATGGGATCGCTCGGGGCAATGATGGCCGGTTCCAGCGACCGGTATCGGCAAGGGAACGGCCAGGAAAGCTCGGGCGGCAAGCTCGTCCCGGAGGGAGTGGAAGGCCGCGTGCCGTACAAAGGACCGTTGGCGCCGTTTGTCTACCAGTTGGTGGGCGGGCTGCGGGCCGGCATGGGCTATTGCGGCGCCCGCGACATCGAGGAGTTGCGCAGCCGCGCACGCTTCATCCTGGTCAGCCCGGCCGCGGTGCAGGAGAGCCATCCGCATGACATCGTCATCACGCAGGAAGCGCCCAACTACACCTCCAGTGCTCGTTTTGTCCACAGCGATGGTGATTAGCCTCGGGTTGGTGCCAGGCGCGCACGGGCTGGCGCAGCCCGAGAACCCCCCGACGTTGCTTTTCGCCAAGGAAGCGGAGCCGACGACCAGTTCCGTGTTGCTCTTTTCCAAAGACGCCGAGCCGGCGGAACAGCCCGCGGCCGAGCCACCAACCCTGCATTTCGCAAAGGAGGCGGAGCCGCTGCGGCGGAGCGAGCCGCCCCTGTTGCCAACTTTTTCCACGGCGACGTCGATCCACTTTGGCAAACCGGCAGCGGCCCCGCCGCCGCCGGCCAGCAGCCCCCCGCGGTGGCAAACCCGGCCCTCGCCCTTTCAGCCGGCCGGCTTGCAGCCGGAAATCATCTCCCGCGAGGGGAGCGGCATCCACCTCATTCCCACAACGCCGGGACCCGAAGGCCTGTTCCATCCCACCCAGCAGACCGATGACTTCCGCGCGCCGGGCGAAGACACCGAAGGATACACCATCCAGCTCGAGCCGCCAGGACTGCAACGGGTCATGCGCTTGGAGTCGGAAGCGGCCCTCCTCGAACGCCTGCGTCAGGAAGCCCGGCAGCGACCGATCCCGGAACGCATCGAATTTCCGGTCGAGCCCATCGTCTCCACGGAAACCTACCAGGGCCGTTACTTCCCACCGGCCGTCAAGCTGGTGGAGCCGGCCTACCTCTGCTACAACCGCCTCTACTTCGAGCAGCTCAACGCCGAGCGCTACGGCTGGGACCTGGGGGCGATCCACCCCTTTTTGGCGGCTGGTCGCTTCTACACCGATGTCATCACCTGGCCGTATCGCTTCGCCACCGCCCCGTGCCGACAGTACGAATGCAACGCCGGCTACTGCCTGCCGGGCGATCCGGTGCCGTTCATGATCTATCCGCCGGAGCTGAGCCTCACCGGCGGCCTGAACCAGGCTGGCTGGATGCTGCTCTTTTTCATCGCCTTCCCTTGAGGCACAAGCCGACCGCCGCTGGACGGCCGACCCAGCTGCGCGGGTGAGCGGCGGCCCGCTGCCGCCGCTCACTCAAAGCGCAGGTGCTTGACCGATTCGCCCGAATCGCGCAGCTCGATCATCGAATCGATGCCGATCTCCAGGTGCTTGCGGACATAGCGCTCGGTGACGGCCCGATCGCTGCGAGACGTCTTGACCCCCTCCGGCGTCATCGGGTTATCGGAAACCAGCAGCAACGCCCCCTTGGGAATGTGGTTGACAAAGCCCACGACAAAGATCGTCGCCGTCTCCATGTCGATGGCCGACACCCGCGTGGCCTGGAGATACTCCCGAAACTTGGGGTCGTGCTCCCACACGCGCCGGTTGGTCGTGTAGACGGTCCCGGTCCAATAATCCAACCCGTGGCGGACGATCATGGCGGAAACGGCCTTCTGGAGCCGGAACGACGGCAGGGCGGGAACTTCCGGAGGCAAGTAGTCGTTGCTGGTCCCCTCGCCACGGATGGCGGCGATGGGCAGGATGAAGTCGCCCACCTTCGTCTTCTTCAGGCCACCACACTTGCCGAGGAACAGCACCGCTTTAGGGGTGACGGCCGACAAAAGATCCATGACGGTGGCGGCCATGGCGCTGCCCATGCCGAAGTTGAGGATGGTGATGTCCTCGGCGGTGGCCGACTGCATCGGCCGGTCGCGCCCCAGGACCTCGACCTGGAAGCGCTCGGCGAAGAGTTCCACATAGTGGACGAAGTTGCTCAGCAGAATGTACGAGCCAAATCCGCTGAGCGGTCGGCCGGTGTAGCGGGGAAGCCAGTCCTTGACGATTTCCGCCTTACTGATCATCTCAGGCACCTCACAGCAGCTCGCGGGATTACAACGGCAAGCGGTCGGCGAGGATATCCCTTTGGATTTCCGCGGGGCGAAAGTGCAGCGGCAGAGAGGGATCAATCGGTTGGCGCTCGCGCGAGGTGGGAGACCCGTGCTGGCACGCAGGGAAGTTCCATCGTTTCGCGAACGTGGGCACGCCGCGAACACCAGACGATAAATCGGCCCAGCGCGGAGTGGGGAAAAACCGCCGCCTGGAGCGCGTAACCCCGTCCCAAACGATCGGTGCACCCTCGATGGACCGGCTCTTTGACTCCCGGATCTTCCTGTGGCATCATGACACATTGACTGCCCTTCCGTCGGCGAGCGGCCCCGGGTCGTGTTTCGGGAACCTTTGCGACAGTCGCCGCGTCCAAAAATCGGTGGACCGTGTTTTCCGACGACAACCGGCTCATCACAGAATGCCTCCAAGGCCGGACCGAGGCCTTCGGTGAGTTGGTCCGTCGGTATCAGGATCGTCTTTATAACACCGTATATCGGCTCACCGGCAACGCCGAGGACGCGCAGGACATCGTTCAAGAGACGTTCCTGAACGCTTACTTGTCGCTGGACAGCTTCAAGGGAGAGTCGTTATTTTTCACATGGCTGTACCGGATCGCGGTCAATACGGCGCTTTCTTTGAAGCGACGGAGCCGACGACTGGTCGCCCAGCGGATCAAGGCCCGGCTCAACGACGAAGAATTGGAACCCTCGGACAACTCCGAGGATAGTCAGCCCGGCTTGGCGTTGGAGCGGGCCGAAGAAGAGCGAAGGATCCAAAGTATCCTCAACCGCTTGTCACCGGAGCATCGAGCGGTCTTGATCCTGAAGGACATCGAGGGACAGAAGTACGAGACGATGGCGGACATCCTGGGTGTTCCCGTGGGTACGATCCGCAGCCGGTTGCATCGGGCCCGCATGGAGTTGCGCGAACTCCTCAAACAGTTGGACAAGGGTTGAGCGTCGGCTGGAAAAGGGCCGCCAGTTTACGAAATGAGTGAGCCATGCTTCCCGATCGCTTAGCCAGACTGCTGACGAGCTACATCGACGGCGAGCTGACGGCCCGGCAGCGGAGGGCGGTGCAGCGCCTGTTGCAGCGGTCGCCGGAAGCGCGCCGGCTTCTGGCCGAGTTGCGGGGAGACTCCGCCCTGATCCGCTCGCTGCCGGCACGGCCGATGCGGCAGGATCTGTCGCAGTCGGTGTTGCAGGCGATCGCCCTGCGTGGCCTGCGGGTGCCGCCGCCGCGGCGGGCGGCACCGCGATGGCGGCTGCTGTCGCCGTGGCTGGCGTACGCCGTTGCCGCCAGCGTGCTGCTGATGATCGGGACGGCTTCGTTTCTCTATTTCGACACCGCCGAGCGGTGGGATAACCGACGGGTGGTCGTCCAGAAAGAAAACAAACTCGCCCGTCCCGGTGACAATCGCTCCACGTCAGCGACTCCGGCCGGGAACCAGCAGGCCTCGGCGCCCTCCGAGAAGCGGCCCGACCAGCCGGTCACGCCGACGACTCCTTCGCCGGTCGCGGACACCCCCAAGCCGCAACTCCCGGAGCCACCAGCGGTTGTTAACAACCAGTCGGAAACCCAGCCGCCGAAGCCGCCGACGGTGGTCAACAACCAGCCGAAGCCTGAACCGTCCAAGCCGGGGCCTTCAACCTCGCAGGACGAACTGACGACGCCGCGGTCGGTCGAGCCGAGGCCCGACCCACTCCAAGTCACCCCCCCGCGCTTGAACATCTTGGCCGTTCGTGAACTCGACCTTCCGGAGGTCCAGAAGCAGCTGACCGACGACCTCGCCCGGACCGACGCCCTCCGTCTGGAACTGTTCTGCCTGGATAGCGGGAAGGCCTTTGAGCGAATCCAGGCGGCGCTTCAGGGCCAGGGGGTGCGCTTGGTCTTCGACCCGGACGCCCAGGCCAAGGTGCGGCAGAAAGCGAAGGTGGACTACGTCTTCTACACCGAAGACCTCACGGCCACGGAGTTGGCCGCCGTTTTGCGCCACCTCGCCAGCGAGGACAAAAAGGCCGCTGCCCGCCGCCCCACGGACGGGCAGTTCGGCAAAGCGGTGCTTAATCCCCTTTCCGACACCGACCGCAGGGAACTGGCCGCCCTACTGGGAGTGCCAGTCGGCCAATTGGCACGGTCCTCGGCCATGAGCCCGGCCAGCCGAAAGCCCGAACGCGCCATGCTGGTCGTCAGCTACACCCCCAGCCGTTCGGGGGCACCCGCGCGAGAGGTCGTCAAGCAATTCCTCGATTCCCGCGGCGACCGGCGACCGGAAAGCCTTCAGGTCCTGCTGGTCCTTCGCAACCTGTAACGGCCGGTCTGTCCCGAGCCGCTCTTCATCGAAGAAAAGCCGTCAGGACATTCTCCGTGATCCGTGACGTCGGCGGATCGACCAGCAATGCGGAAGGGTAGGTGATCGAACCGACGGAGAAGACGGCCCCGCCCGAGCTGGTTTCGTAGTAAACCATGTGCGCCCCGCCGTCGTCCGGGTTCAATCCCTTGGCCAACAAGACGACGTTTGAGGGCGAGTGCGGACTGATCTTGTCCGTTTCGTGCCCCGAGGCGCCATCGCCGTAGCGCGCGTGCAGGGTGCGGAGGCCGAACACGTCGCCTGGCTGCAGCCCCGTGCCGCGGAAAATCCAATGGTCGGCGGCCACGGTGGCGTACGGGGCCACCGTCATCGCCCCGGGGTCGGAGTAGACGACCCCCAATAAGCACGCTTCCGACTCGACGTGGGCATGAAATCGGCTTTCGAACCCCTCTGGCCACGAGTTGAGGCAGCGCATGTGGGCGCCGTCGTCGAGAAACTCGACCTTGCAGTTTAACCCGTTGCCGCCGAGGTACATGAGCCTTCCGCCCCGCTCATGGACCCAGCGCTTCACGGCCCGGTACATCTCCTCCGACCAGTATTCGGGATGGGTGCTCAACACCAGGACGCGGTAGGCGTCGAGATTGAGCACACCGTTGTGCAGCTGATAGTCGGCATAAAGGTCGTAGGCATACCCTTGGCGCTCCAGCCAGCCGAGGAGGCGCCACTCGGCGGGGGCGAGATGACAGGCCTGCCGCCCTTCGATGGCATCGGTGCACTGGACGTGTTCCGGAACGAGATTGACCGGCTCCGGCCGGTCAAACGACAATGGATCGAACTCCTGGCTGCTGCGCCATTCGCCGTAATTGGCCAAGCGATAGCGTGGCAGGTCGGTCTTGGCGTGCACCACCGGCGTATCGATCATTCGAGCGGCGAGGATGTAATTGCTGCGGCCGCCGAATGGGTTGTAGGCGTTCCAGGTGTTGGTTGAAGCGAGGACAGCGATGGGGGCCTGCGGCCGAGGGGGAGCGACGACGAGCGGGAAAGAGAAAAAGGCGCCCGATTCGCCCTTGGCATGGAAGTAATACAGACCGGATCGCTCCGGGGCGCGGATGCGTTGCCGGTGCAGACCGAAGCCATCGTCCCACCGGACGCCGCTTTCCACGAAGAACCCGTCCGGGAGCGTTTGGGTGAACGCGCGTGGGCCGTGATTGTCGTACCAGCCGATGTTGCGAACAAGCTCCTTGCGGATGCCGTAGCGCCAAAGGAGGACCTTGCACGGTTCGACGGAGTGCAGCCGGAACTGTACGACGTCGCCGCCGCGGCACCATTTGGGCCAGGCGTAACCCAGCAGCCGGTCGGACAACAGGCGAAAATGAACCGGCGGTCCACCAACGTCGGCGTGCGTCCGCTTGGCGCCGTAGCCGGGGTGTGCCAGGCAGATTTCGTACGGACCAGGCGGCAGGTCGGCGTCGATGGACCCCGAAGCCCCGGAGCGAACCCGGCAACGAAGGCCCGTCGGCCCGCGGAATTCCACGGCCACATCGGCCAAGGCTTGGTAATTCTCGTCGCTGACGTAGCCGATCAGCATGTTTTCGTTCTCCCTCGATTTCGGAAGACCTTGAAGAATATATGGATCGGAACACCCCTGCGGGCCAGGCTGGACGGATGGAGTAATCCGTAGGCAGCGAATGCGAACAAGTAGACGGCTGGGGCAAGATCGGCTCGGCGAACGGGTGCCGGAAAGATGGGCGTCAGGCTTGGCGGAGGGGGAAAAATTTGGGAAAATAACCAAAGATCAGGAACAATCGCCCGGTTTTGGCAGGCTTTCCCATCTAGCCCGGTTTCAAGGTGAATCCCGGTGAAAAAGCTCTTGGTCACCTTGGTGCTCTGTGGTGTCGGCATTGCCGCGGCCGTGTCGTGGTATGAATCCCGGCAACGGAACGGCATCGTCTGGCCGGCGCGAGACGCCTACAAGACCATGCCCGTTCGCTTTGGCCGCATTGCCGAGGTGGTTAATGCCACCGGCCGGGTTCAGCCCGTGGACGTGGCGGTCGTGGCCGCCGAGGTGGCCGGCAAAGTGGTCGAAATCTATCCGTATGCCGACTTCAACGCCAAGGTCGAGAAAGGCGATCCGCTGATCAAGCTCGACGACCGCTTGGCCCAGCGCAAAGTTGACCAGGCGCGCCTGGCGGTGCAGCTGGCCGAGACGGACATCCTGCGGGCCGAGGCACTGCGTGACGCCGCCCATCTGGCCTATGAGAAGCAACTCGAGCTGCGGGACAAAGGGGTGGGGTTTCAGAAAGACGTCGACAAGGCCCGGATGGAACTGCAAGCTGCCGAAGCAGCCGTCCGGCTCGCCCAGGCACGCAAGGATGAAGCGGAAGTCGTGTCGCAGCAGGCCCAGCTGGGGTTGGAACTGACGATCATTCGCGCCCCCATCAGCGGCGTTATTGTGGATCGGCAGGTCGTCCTCGGGCAGGCGATCTCGCCGCTGCACGCCACGCCGCTGTTTACCATAGCCGGCGACCTGAAAAAAATGCAGGTCGTCGCGGCGGTTGCCGAAGGCGACATCGGCAAGGTCCGCCTCGGACAGCGCGCCACCTTCCAGGCCAACAGCCGAGCGGAATTCGACGACCCGGGCGACGACCAAGCCAGCCGTTTCGAGGCCCGGGTAACGCAAATCCGCCCCATGCCGAGCAATGTCCAAGGCGTTGTCTATTACACGGTTGTCCTCGACGTTGACAACCGCTGGGACCGCGAGTCGAACAGCTGGCTCCTCCGTCCCGGAATGACCGTCTCCACCGACTTGATCCGGCGAGAGCACGTCAACACGTGGATGATGCCGAGCGACGGCCTCGATTTTCAGCTCGACGAGTACTACGTCACCGCCGAGGCCCGTCAGAAAATTGACACCTGGGAGGCCCGGCTGGAAGCATCCGGTCAACGCCGGGAATGGAAACGCGCGTGGATACTCGACGAGAACCACCGTCCTTGGCCCATCTACGTCCGCGTCGGTGGCACCAACGCCCAAGGCGAGCCGGGGATCAAGGGCGGGGAGGATGGCCGAGGGGGCGATTTCCAGGAGGTTCTGGAGTGGGATGGCGACCCGCGTCTGAAGCTCGACAGCCGGCAGCCCACCTCCTGGCCCGAGGTCATCACCGACGCTCCGCCGCCGCCGAAGCGAAGCCTGATCGAGATCCCCAAGATGCCGAAAATCCTCTGACCGCGCTTCGGCCGAGGACCCAGTACCCCGAAGGTCACAGGGTAGATGCCGGGATGAACAAGGTCATCATCGAACTGACTGACGTTCACAAGATTTACGACAGCGGGGAAGTGAAGGTCCACGCCCTGCGCGGCGTGTCGCTGATCGTCCGCGAAGGCGAATTCGTCGCCATCATGGGGGCGAGCGGTTCCGGCAAATCCACCCTGATGAACATCATTGGCTGTCTCGATCGGCCGACGAGTGGCACCTACCGCTTTGACGGCCAGGATGTCAGCCAGCTCGACCGAAAGTCGCTGGCCCGGATTCGGAACCAGAAGCTTGGCTTCGTCTTCCAGGGTTTCAACCTGCTGAAGCGGCACAGCGCCTTGGAGAATGTGCAGCTGCCGCTGCTGTACGCCGGTGTCCCGGCCCGGGAGCGGCGCGCGCGGGCCTTAGAGATGCTCCGGCTCGTCGGCCTGGAGGCGCGGGCCGAGCATCCGCCGAACAAGTTGTCCGGTGGTCAGCAGCAGCGCGTAGCCATCGCCCGGGCATTGGTCAACAAACCGCACGTCCTGTTGGCCGACGAGCCGACGGGCAACCTCGATAGCAAGAACGGCGCGGAAATCCTGGCGGAGTTCCAACGCCTCAACCGGGAGCGGGGCCAGACGATCGTGCTGGTGACGCACGATCCGTCGATAGCGCGGCATGCCGATCGCATCGTGACGGTGAGCGATGGCTACATCGCCAGCGATGTCGCCGTCGAGCCGGAGGCTGATTCCATCCTGACGCACCTGCCGGTGCAGCGGGTAACGGTGGTCACGAGCCAAACCCCGCCCAAGCCGGTGACGATTGCCGCGTCGTAAGGCGCCGGCCACGGGGCAGGCAGTATGAGCTTTCTGTCGGCGATTCGGGTGGCATTGGCCGCCCTGCTGATCAACAAAGGGCGCTCCGCCTTGACGAGCCTGGGGATCGTCATTGGTATCAGTGCGGTCATTGCCATGGTGTCGGCGGGGGCGGGAGCGGAGCATAAGCTGGACGGCTACCTCGACAACTTTGGTAAGACGATGATCCTGTTGCGGCCCGGGGGCCGGACGCAGCAGGGCGCCTTGGCTGACTTCACTCCGCTGACCCGCGACGACGCGGCCGCCATCCGCAAGCAACTTGGCCCGCTGCTGTCTGGCGTGGCGGAATGCCAGTTCACGCAGCGCGTCGCCACGTCGCGCAACGGCCACTGGCCGACCGCCATCGTTGGCACCACGCCGGAAATCATCCCGGTGCGGCACTGGAAAATTGAGCGTGGCCGCTTCTTCACCGACGACGAAATCCGCCACCAGGCCCCGGTCTGCCTCATCGGCCTGACGGTGCAGCGTAAACTCTTTCCCGACCCCAAAGAGGACCCCATCGGCCGCACCATCCGCGTCGGGCACGTGCAGCTGCGGATCATCGGCATCCTTGGTGAAAAAGGTCGCGCCCTCACCGGGGCCGACCAAGACGATCAGATCTTCGTGCCGATCACCACGGTGTCGCGCAAGATCGTCGGCGACGAAAAAATCACCATGATCCTGATCGGGGCCAAGACCGAGGCCGACGTGGACAAGGTCAAGGACAAAGTCGAAGCCCTGATGCGGCAGCGTCACCGCATTAAGCCCGGCACCAACCCCGACTTCGACATCAGCT
>JANWYO010000017.1 GCA_025055215.1 Gemmataceae bacterium | reverse complement strand
ATCAAGGCGATCCCCAATCGCCCGACGCCGACGGCCACGCCAATCGCCGAGGTGAGCCAGATGCCCGCGGCCGTGGTCAGGCCCTTAATGCGTCGGTCCTCCGGGAGCTTGATGATCGAACCCGCTCCCAGGAAGCCCACGCCGGCCGCCAGCCCTTGCACTACCCGACTCGTGTCGGCGGTGGTGCCGCCGAATTCCTCTGGCACCACGGCAAAAAGGGCCGCTCCCAGGGCCACCAGCATGTGCGTTCGCATGCCGGCCGCCTTGCCCGTCAACTCCCGCTCAAAACCCAGCAGGCCACCCAAGAGGGCCGCCCAGAACAGCCGCATGATGATCTGCGTGGCCCGGGCCAGGGTCGGAAATTCCTGCCAGTCGCGGGTGACACCCGTCCACAGGGCTTCCCAGACGCTCATGGGGGCACCTCCCATTTGATTGATTCTGGGGAACGCCGGCTTGGTCGAATGGCGATGGTCCGGCACGAGTTGCTTGGGCACAGCGGCTTGCCGCAACGGCCCGTGCCGACTGTCTCTGATCGTAGCGACTTGAACGGAGGCGGTCGAGTTTTTCGGAAACCAAGAGGGTTCCCCCTGGATTTCGCCGAGGCGAGGGTGCAACGGCCGAGAGGGATTGATCGATTCGCGTTCGCGCGACCGAGGGGAAACGTGTGCCGGAAAGGCGGGGAGCGCCAAACGATCGATCGGCAGCGCAAAACGAGAAATTGGCGGGAGGTGGGGAGAAAGCGCTACCCGGTGTGCCCAACCGCGCCCCAAATGAAAGGTGCATCGCACCCAGTCGTGATGTCGGCACCCACCGGACGTCGCGATGGCAACCGCGGCCGCCGCCCCGGCCACGGGGCGGCGGCATCCTATGCCTTGCTGGTCACCCCCATCTTGCGGGCCTCGCTGATGGCTTCCCGAATGCGCACGAATGGCTCCCCCAGGTCGAGCGCGCCATCAAGGCGGCCCAAGAGTTCCTGAATGGCCGGCCGGTCCCCCGTGAACCGCGGATGGCACACCAGCGGGCCGTGGCCATTCTCCGCCGCCCACACCTGCGCCCCCTGCGCCACCAGGGCTGCCGACCGGGGATCGTCGCGCGGCGGCAGCCAGACCACCGGCACTTCCACCTTCCAGCGCAGCTCGAGCACCGGCTGGCGGTCGGTGACGATCAGCTGCACCGGGATGCCCGTCTTGTCCACCAGCGTCTTGCCGATCAACTCGGCATGCAGGTATGACTCCAGGGTACCCGCGTAAAGGATTTGCTGGATGCGGTTGGGCTGCACCGCGGTCGTCACGCGAAACTCCAAGGGGCGGCCCCAGATGTTCGTCACTAAATACCCGCCCAGATACCCGTTCGTCTCATGCAACACCGTCAAAAAACCGAGGTTGGTCGGCGACGCGGGTTGGCTCATGAAGTCTCCTCGTGATTGTCCGCACCGTCGGCCAGGCACCGAGACGATCAACCTTCCTCTTAGTTCGGGTAAACCGGCAACGAACTTTAGGATCGGGTGACGCCATCACGGGAAGACATTGGGCTCACTAGAGCCGCAGCAACACCGAGTCCCCTTGCAACTGGCGAAAGGCTGAAAAGTTCCATCAACGCGACGCAGTGGCCGGCAACGGCGCGGCCAGGACCCACGGGTTCAGAACAACTGGCCCAACCCTCGGCAGTGCCTGACAGGACCATCCCGGGCATGGGTCGGCCCTCCCGGCGAGGTTCAGAACACAGCTACGCAGGACTTGGTCTTAGCAACAAGGCAGGTTTTGGGTAAGGTCGCGGTCCTCCGCCCCAGGAGGACCGTTTCATGCCCCGATCTCTCGCCGAACACTTGGCCGATCTGGAACCCCCGCAGCCCCCAAGGATCCAACTACCCCGTGGTCGGACTCCGACTCCTCGCCGTGGCCATGCTCTCCGGCTGTACCACCCTCGCCGCCATCGCCGACTGCGGCCGCTCCCGGGGCAAGGCCCTAGGCCATGCCCTCGTCGGCTTCCGCAACGGCCAGACGTTTTGCGGGGAGGGAAGTAATACCCTTCGCGTCCCATCCCGTCGCGAAACTTTGGTCGGTCCCTTTGCGTTTTTACGCGGAAACGAAGGGAGTTGTGTTCGTTGCTTGCTCGACGCTCTGTTTTGGGAAATATCCATTTGGAACGCGCCTCGTACATCATTAGCTGGAATTCAGCAAGATCGACGTGGCCATCCGCGAAGCGGGGCCGCACCTGCGACTGTCGGAGGTGCTCGTTGACGTGGCGCCCGGGCCAGCCGGTTCGCATTGGCAGCAGCCTCGGCCCGGCGGCCTTCTGCGTGGAGATCGGTGCTCTGAGCCCGGAGCAATATCGGCAGCCATTTCGCGCTGTCTGTCGGCTGCCCGCCTGGTCACGGTCCCGCCCCTCAGCATTCCGGCAGCCCCGGCGGTAACAACTTTGATGCCGAAGCTCGGCGGCTGGGGCAGCTGGTCAACCTGGCCGAGCCGAGGGCGTGATCCTGACGCTCAGAACCCGGAGGGACACGCTAACCCATTAGCCGACCGCCGCCGTGGAACTGTGTCATCGCGTGCCCGGCCTGGGGCTGACCCGTGATCCAACCCACTACCTTGCCAGCCCCAACCAAGGCCGGAACTACGTTGTCGTTTATCCGTATGTCCGGCATGTCCGGCTGCGCCACTCTGACCGGCGTCCCGATCAGTTTCAGGTATGCGTCGGCCAGGGAGAGATCGAGCACGGGCGGGTCCTTAACCAGCTGACGCGCTTCCACTACGATCGCAGCCTGAGCGCGGACATCCGCGACATTCCCAACGCCCGTTCGCCATGGAACCAGAAGTCCGCAAATTCAAGTACCTGCTCGAAAGTCTTGTTTGACAGGGACTGGGCCAAGCCGGCGGCAGGCCCAGCCGGCTTGGCCGATCCCTCCGTCCGGTCCTAGCGCGGCGGGTTAGGCGTGCCAGGAATGCGGCGGGCCGTGGGATCGCTGGGTGGCTTGTCCAGGCATAGGTAGGCGAACAGGTCGGCAATCTCCTGCGGCTTGAGCTGTTGCTCCAGATTCTCCGGCATCATCGAAAGCTTGCTGACGCTGATCTCCTCGATGTCGCCTTGCGGGACGGTCTCCAACTTCCCGCCTTGTACTTTCAAAACCACCCGCTGGGCGTTGTCCTCAACGACCAGGCCGGTGATGACTTGGCCCTTCTTCGTCAGCACCATAGTGGCCTGGTAGGCAGCGCCGATCACAAGGCTTGGATCGAAGACGTTGGACAACAGCTGCTCGAAATCGCTCCGACCATTGTGCGTGATGTCCGGGCCGACATCCTGGCCTTCCCCATGCAGCTTATGGCACTGAGCACAGAGGTTCTTCCAGACGGCGATGCCGCGCACCGGGTCACCCGGCACTTTTTTTAGCAGCTCGCGCATCTGGGCGACCACCTTCTCCCGCTCCGGGTTGCGTTCCTCGCGCAGGGTGCCCCAGAACTTGCGTACCTGCTCGATCAGCTGCGCATCCTTGCTGGCAAGCAACCTGCGTACCTGGTTGACGTTCAGTGCCTCTGGCGGCAGTTTTTTCTCACCGATCGCTTGTAGAAGCTGTTTGCTCCAAGGCACGCGCTGCGTCAGCAACTCGATGGCCCGCGGCTGCACGTCCTTTTCCATCCTCGGATAGTGGGCCAGGACCACGGTAGACACCTTCGGGTCGTCGAGCCGGCCTAGCGCCTGAAGGGCCTGACCGCGAAAAGCCGCCGTGGTCTTTGCAGTGTCGGCCAGCAGGGCCTCGACCACTCCCAAGAGTGATGGATCCCCACCGGCAATGAGGGCCTCGAGCGCCCGAAGGCGCGTGGCCTCCGGCTGGTCGGCTGCTGTGAGGACTTGGCGGGCCACGTCGAAGCCAGCCGGGTCCTTGAGCGTGGCCGCCAGGAGGGCGGCGTCGAGGGCCAACGGGTTGTCCGAAGCGCTCGAGAACCGCCGGATCACCGGTTGCAATCGGTGGCGAAGCATGGCCAGCTGTTCACCAGCCAACTCGCCAGTCTGGACCTTGGTGGCCAACATTCCCAGGCACTGCTGGGCAGCTTTCGGGTTAGCGTTTTTCCCCTCGGCCAAAACACCGAAAAGGGTCACGATCACGTTGGGGTCGGATTTCTTGCTGCCCAGGATGCGTTCGACGACGCGCGGCATGATCACGGCGAGGTTGCGAGCCTCCTCCGGTTTTGCCTCCCGGTAGAGCTGGAGGAAGTGGTCGCCCCGCTCTTCCAGCAGCGGGTGGAGGTTCTGCCAGACGATGGGCGGGACCAAGGTGTCATCGCCGCACAATGCCAGGACACGGGTCAGCAGCGGGACAGGGTCAAGGCCGGCGATCTTCCGCGCGGCGATGGCCACTTGGAGCTGCACGTCGGCGGCCGGGTCGGCAGCCAGGGCCACCACCTGATCACGGAGGGCTGGCTCGATCTTCTTGAAGTTGCCCGCAGCCCGCACCCCCCACGCCCGGAAGGTTGGGTCGCGGTGCTGCAGGAGCCTTTGGTGGAAAGCGGCGTTCAGCTGGCCGGTGCCGATCAGTGCCCACAGCGCATGGAGGCGAGCCTTCCGTGGCGCGTTGTCGTCGAGCACGAGCTGCTCCAGCCGGGCATTGGTGGCGGGGTTGTTCCGTTCCCACAGGAGCCGCTGGGCCATGTCGCGGAAAAAGACGTTCGGGCTGTGCAGCCGCTGAATGAGTTGCTCGTCGGTTTCCTGAGCAAGGTCGAATTTGGCGGCGCGCGGGGTGTCCTTGTAGCGGACGCGCCACAGCCGGCCGTACAGGCGGTCGATGCCGGCTGGGTCGCGGTTGGCGTCCTGATAGCAATGGTAGCGGTCGTACCAATCCAGGATGTAGAGGCAGCCGTCCGGCCCAGTCTTCTGCACGACCGGCATGAACCAGGGGTCGTTGGCCGTCAAAAAGTCGGGCCGCGGCCTGGCGAAGTAGGTGGCCCCGTCGCGGGTCAGCACGTCGCGGTTGATGCAGCCACCATGAATGTTGCCCATGTACAGCTGCTCGCGGTATTCCGGCGGGTAAGCGTCACTGTCGAAGTAATGGAGGCCACAATAGGCCGCCTTCTGGTGCTTGTGCTTAACAATCGAGCCGAGCTTCCAGGTCCACGGTGGATAGGGGCCGGCTTGTCGGTGGTAGTACCCCGTCTCCGTCAGGTGCCAGAGGTGGTCGATGACGCAGACCGAAACAAAGAAACTTCCCTCGCTGTCAATGGCCAAGCCCCAGGGATTACTGGTCCCTTCGCAGAAAAGCTCAAATTCGTTGGTCTTGGGATGGATGCGGAAAAGGGCGCAGTTGAAACGCCATTCCTTGCCCTGGTGCTTGACGTGCGACTGGTTGAAGACACCGTTAAGGCCGTACAGCCAGCCGTCCGGTCCCCAAGTCAGCGAGTTGGGCACCTCGTGAACGTCGGTTCGCCCGAAACCGGTGACGACGACTTGCGGCTTACCAGCCGCCTTACCGTCCGGACCAATCCGGTAGAAGAGGATGTCCGGGGCGTTGGCCACATAGACGCCGCCGTTGCCGATGGCAATGCCAGACGGGATGTTCAGACCCTCGGCAAAGACGGTGAAGCGGTCGGCCTTGCCGTCGCCGTCCGTGTCTTCGAGGATTTTCACCCGGTCCTTACCGGGGCCAGGACTGCGCCGCGGATATTCCAGGCTCTCGGTAATCCAGATGCGGCCCTTCTCGTCGAAGGTCATGGCCACTGGATTGACAATGTCCGGTTCGCTGGCGACCAGCTCAACGGTGAAGCCGGGGGGCACCTGCATCTTTTTGAGCGCCTCGGCGGGTGAGAGGGGAGGGCCCGGTGGCCTGGACTGGCCGTGTGGGATGACCTCGTTTTGCTGCCCGGTAACCGGCAGCAAGCCAAGCCCCAGCAGGACGAGTAGGGCGCTGAGCTTCAGCGTCAAGGCGAGCTTGGTCCTCATCGGCAATCTCTCCATGTGCACTAACCACCAGCACGGCAAGCCGTTCGAAACGTGGATGCCTGCTGATTGTCCCTGAAATTCCCACCGTGATCGAGGGGTTTCGGTCGAAAATCAGGGTGACCAGGAGTTGGTCTTAGCAAGAAGGCAGGTTTTGGGTAAGGTCGCGGTCCTCCGCCCCAGGAGGACCGTTCCCTGCCCCGATCTGTCGCCGAACACTTGGCCGATCTGGAACCCCCGCAGCCCCCAAGGATGCAACTAGCCCGTGGTCGGACTCCTCCAACTCGTCGTCGTGGCCATGCTCTCCCGCTGTGCCACCCTCGCTCCCATCGCCGACTGCGGCCGCTCCCGGGGCAAAGCCCTAAGCCATGCCCTCGGCTTCCGCAACGGCCAGATGCCTCGTGCCAACTCCCTCGCCAACCTCTTCCGACCCCTCAACCCCGATCGCCTCGAAGCCATCCTTCGCCCCGAGCACTAGGCCCGGCGGGGTGGGTTTTGTTTAAGTATTCCCTCAACCCCGATCGCCTCGAAGCCATCCTTCGCCAGCGGATGAGGGAACGGGAGACCGACCCCAGCGCCCCATCGCCTTCGACGGTAAGGTACTCCGCCGCTCCAAAGATGGCTCCGTCCCAGGACGGCACTTGCTGCCTGGAACTTCGACGCAGCCCGTTGGGGGCGATTTTCTCCCCAGGGTGCAGAGGGGGTGGGAGGTGTTGGTGCGGACGGCGACGACCTATTCGCCGAAGTAACAGGCTACGGGATGGAGCATGTGCAGGTGCCACATCTCGTCGATATCTTTCGCAGGAGCCAACCGCTCATCGGGATAGTTTTTCACCAGAGCGAGAAACTGGCGATATCGCCGAGCGGCATCTTCAACCACCTCGAGGGGCATGCCGGCGAAGAAACCGCCTTCAGCTCGCAGGGCGGCTTGAACGAGATCAATTTTGAACGTCAATACCTGGTTTCATCATCGTACTCTGCAACATCATCCCGTCATCGACAATGTTTCTTCCTGCGGTCGGTTAAGCACCCGCAAGTGTCCCTTTCCAGAAACCTGGCATGCGACCGCGCTTTAATGCGTCGCTTGATTTACTGAGCCCATCGGGTGGTCCTAGCTCGCGACCCTCACTTCTTGCCCTTGTTGTGGCCCACCGATGGTCGACCACCGGATGAGCGCGTGATGACCGTATGCTTACCATCCTTTGCGGTTTGAAAGCAGGTTCCATCCTTCGCGCATCGCTTGCCTTGAGAGGCTTGGTGTTTCGCCTGAGTAGTGCCAAACAGCGTGTTGAAAAGGGCCATCGTTTTTCTCCCGTTTTGATTTTGGTTTAACTACGGTACAGGGTTTTGTGAACTATCGCCTTTGTGTGAGGTCCCTAACTCCGGGAAGATATTTTGCTCAGCAAGACCGACGCAACACCGAGTCCCCCCGCAACTTGGCGAAGGCTAAGTCCCATCAAGGCGACGCAGAGGCCGGCAACGGCGCGGCCATAATCCACGGGTTCAGAACAACTGGTCCAACCCTCGGCATTGCCTGATAGGATCACCCCGGGCATGGATCGGCTTTCCCGTCGGGATCCAAAACGACCCGTCCCACCCTCTGTGGTCTGCGCCGGGAGCGTTGCCAGTGTGCGTCGGTCTCCCCGGTGGCGTTCAGCACACGTTGCCCAGCTGTGGCCGGTCTGGGCGCGAGAGGGGGACTATTGGGTCGGCAGATCGTCGGGGTCAACCGTACCTTTCGGCCGCGACCGCGTGGGGAACATCTGCAAATGCACTACCCGACCTTCCATCACCAGCGCCGCGCCTTTCATGTACTGGTTCCCAAAGCGGATGTCTTCGCCCATTCCCGGTGGTTTGAAGCGATGGCAGCTTAAGCCGTCGTGGCTCTGCAACCAAGCCCATAGCTCGTCATGCGTCAGCTCCTTGTCCGCCGGTGCATACAGCGCATCCAGGCCGTAGCTGCGGAGCAACTTGGGCCAGAGCTTTCCCAGGGTCTTCGCCTGGTCAAAGGCCTCGAGCCCAACGATTTGGCCGGTGATGGCAAACGCGACGCCTACGGCATCCGACGGCGCGGGACAGTCTCGGACCAGACTTTCCAACGTGGCGCGGTTATCCCTGTAAGCCTGCTCCAGTGCCGCTGTCTTTGACCGGGATCGAACGCAGGCGAGTGTCTTGCTGACCGCGCCCCAAACCGCGAGTTGATCGGAGGAATACGCCCTCGCATAGCGCAGGTTCTCTTGGACACTGTCGTAGAGCAGGCTCCGGAGTTCGGCATGACAGGCTGTCCCCGAGCTCGAAAAAGTCGACCGTTCGTATGCCCACCGACCTTGCTCCACACAGCTGACCGGGATGATCTCGACCGACTTGGGAGCAAGCATCACGGTCGTATTGAGGATGCGATTCTGCTTGGCGCCGATGAGCTGGTCCCCGACCAACAGCAACACGGGAAGGTCACCGTCGTTCACCGCTTTGAGATGCGGCACCTGTCCGGATTTGCTGACTTCCTGAATGCGCAACGACCCTCGTTGCAGTGCTTCATCTAAGACCAGATAAGGCTGAGGGTTACTATCACCATCGGTGGCGAATCGCAGCGGAAAAACTTGAAGACTCCCCGCACGATGCGATTCACCAGGCACCAGCTTTTTCAAGAACGTGACGATGAATTGCTCCATAGCCCTTGGGGACTCCTGCTCCGTGTTCGGTTCGGTCGTGACGCTTTCGGTCGCCGTCACTTTTTTGTCGCTCATGGTTTTTTCCTTGATCGCGTTTCAATTGTCTGATCACTGGTCTACACGCACGACGTAGCGCCGCGCTGACAACCGCTGACCTTTTTGGTGGCAGCCGGCGCGAGCAGCCAAACGGGATCCTGAATGATCCGGGGGCGCGCGTCTGGGCGCGCGGGGTGGGGCCAATGGGCCGGCTGAGGCCGCCATGGCGGCGGACAAGGTGGCGGTAGCGCCCCGCTGGCCGAGGAGCTGGCGGCAGCACTCCGTGAACGCCGCAAGCACCTTGGTCGGGTCGCGTACCCGTGGCTCTCAGCGGGCGTTTACTCGCCGTATGCTAATAGCGCTGCCCCGGCCCGGTTCGCCGGGCGGAACACTCGCGTGGCTTCGGCGAAGCCCCGGCCTCCAGGCGGGGTGCCCCTCTGGATCTCGGCGGGGCGAAGGTGAAGCGGCGGAGGGGGACTGATCGGCTTACGCTCGCGCCATGACGGGGGAGGAGTGCCGGGCAAGCAGCGAACGTTCAATTCATCGTTTCGCGCTCGCTGCGCGCCGAGCGAGCGCGAAACGACAAATCCCAGCGCGAACCGATGATTTTCCCCTCCGGTTAGCGGCCCGGCGATGGATGCAGCCATTGGGCGTTCGTTCTGGATTTTTCCCGGCAAGTTGCGTAAATTGACAACGACGGTAACGCCGCCCGCCAAGGGTGCCTCGGGCGCGGGTGCCCGAGTCGGGGCCGCCGACAAGGATCGTTCGTTCTCGCCGGCCCCAACGAATCTTCCGATTAAGGCTTGTCCATGTCGACTGAGAACATCACTTCTCCGGCGAATCAGCCGGATGTAGCCAAACGGTCCGCAGTCGAACTCATCAAGGAATCGAGCCGAGCACTGCGGGGCACTATCGCGGAAACCCTCGCCAGCGATGCCGATCATTTTTCCGATGCCGACATGCAGCTGCTGAAATTCCACGGCAGCTATCAGCAGGAGGACCGCGACGCTCGGAAAACCCGCCGCAAGGACGGCGTCGGCAAGCACTATATCTTTATGGTCCGGTGCAAAATCCCCGGTGGCCGCGTCACCGCCGACCAATACCTCGCCCTCGACGCGATTGCCGGCCAACACGCCAACGGCACGCTGCGCATCACCACCCGGCAAGGAATCCAGTTTCATGGGGTGCTCAAGGACCATCTGAAGCCGACGATCGCGGAGATTAATGCGTGCCTGCTGTCCACTTTGGGAGCCTGCGGCGATGTCAACCGCAACGTCATGGCTTGCCCCGCGCCGCTGGACGACGGCGTCCATGCCCAGCTCCAGGAGACCGCTGCCGTGCTGGCCGCCCATCTGGCGCCCCGCACCCGGGCGTATCACGAAATCTGGCTCAATGGCAAGCCGTTGACCGGCAACTCCCACCACGAGGCTGACCTCGAGCCGCTCTACGGCAAGGTCTACCTGCCTAGGAAATTCAAGCTCGGACTGACGCTGCCGGAAGACAATTGCATCGACATCTA
Source organism: Gemmataceae bacterium (assembly GCA_025055215.1). Lineage (GTDB taxonomy): Bacteria > Planctomycetota > Planctomycetia > Gemmatales > Gemmataceae > JANWYO01. Next base: position 21,304 of record JANWYO010000017.1, on the reverse strand, counting down.
CGCCCAATGCCTCGGCTTTTTAGCGCTGGTCGAGAGTGACCGCATCGTCGGCTACAACGTCCTCGTCGGCGGCGGCATGGGGATGACGCATGGGCGGCCCAACACCTTCCCCCACCTTGCCCAGCCGGTTTGCTCCATCCCGGCGGCGGCCGTGGTGCCGACCGCCGAGGCGGTAGTGCGGCTGTTTCGCGACCACGGCAACCGGGCCGACCGCAAGCGGGCCCGCTTGAAGTACCTGGTGCACGACTGGGGGATCGACCGCTTCCGTGATGTCTTGAGCGAATACGTCGGCGGCACCTTGCAGGAGCCGAAGCCCGTTGCCGTTCGCGGCGTGGAGTCGCACCTCGGCTGGCATCCCCAGGGGCAAGGCAAGTGGTTCTACGGCTTGAGCATCGAAAACGGCCGCATCAAAGACGAGGGTGATTTTCGCCTGCGCACCTGCCTGCGCACCATCGTGCAGCGCCTCCGCCCCAGCATCCGCTTCAGTCCCTCGCAGGACATCCTCCTGTGCGACCTCGACGGCGGCGCCTTGGAGGAAATCCAGCGCCTCCTCGCCGAGCATGGCGTTCGCCGGCCTGATGAATTGTCCAACGTCCAGAAATGGAGCATGGCCTGTCCGGCGATCCCCACGTGCCACCTCGCCATCACCGAGTCCGAGCGAGCTTTGCCCGGGATCATCGACCAGCTGGAGGTCGAGCTGCAACGCCTGGGATTGCAACACGAGCGGATCACCGTGCGGATGACGGGTTGCCCGAACGGATGCGCCCGGCCCTATCAGAGTGACATCGGTCTGGTCGGGCGGAGTGGCGACAAGTACACCGTGTTCGTTGGTGGGAGGGCGCTGGGGGATCGACTCAATTTTCCGCTGCGCGACCTGGTGCCTTTGAAAGAGATCGTGCCCTTGCTGGTGCCGCTGCTGGCTGATTTTCGCGACAAGCGCCAGGGAGCGGAGGGCTTCGGCGATTATTGCCAGCGCGTGGGACTTGACTATCTCCAGGGGCTGCTGCCGCCCCCGGCCGGCAAGGCCGGCGGGCACGCGCCGCGGCCGGCGAGCGATGGGGCGCCGCCCGCGGGGCCAGGGGCCGCTGACGGGGCGCTCCCCGCGCCGCCGGCAACCCAGGCGATCACCGTCGAAGTCGCGCCGCCGGTCGTCACCCCGGCCCCCCTCACGACTTCCCCCGTCAAGCGCAGCGAAACCTTCCTGGCCGGTCCGCCGGGTGAAGAACTCCCGGATTACACCTATCGTTACAACAGCGATGGTAGCGTGCGCGAGACCGTGGTCTACTTTTATGGCGACGATCTGCGGGCGGCTGAGGCCCGGCCGGCCCACGCCCTCCGCCGCGAGGCCGTGTACCTTGGCAAGGTTGACCCCACCCGCCTGCACAGTGCTCGCAAGCTCAGTGACATCTACCACGTCGGCCCGCCCTGGCACGAACGCAAGGACTATCGCATCGACTACCATCCCGACGGCCAAGTCGCCCAGACGATCGTGTTTTACTACGATGGCGATCGCCGCGCCAGCGAAGTCCCTTCCGGCGCCGTCCTCCGCCGGCAAGTAGTGTTCGATGGTCCTGTCTCGCTCTAAGACACCGCTAATGCCATTGGTGTGAACCGCGAAAGGATTGGCTCCCGTGTCCATGCAACGCATGCCGCTTCTGTCCGGCCTGGGCGCCCTCGGGTTGCTGATCGCCGCCGGGCTGGGGCCCGGCCCGCATTCGCCAGCCGCCCCACCATTCTCCACCCGGCTGCCGCCGATCCAGGTGCCGCCCGGCTTCGTCGTCGACAAGGTGGCGGGACCGCCGCTGGTCGAGCATCCGATCATGGCCTGCTTCGACGAGCGCGGCCGGCTCTTCGTCGCCGAGGCGGCCGGGGTCAACCTGAAAGCCAAAGACCTGCTCCAGCAGCTGCCCAACTCCATCCGGCTATTGGAAGACACCGACGGTGATGGCCGCTTCGACAGGCACACCGTCTTCGCCGACAAGATGACCTTCCCTATGGGCGTGCTCTGGCACGACGGCGCCCTTTATACCTGCTCGCCGCCCAGCGTCTGGAAACTGCAAGACACCGACGGCGACGGCCGGGCCGACGTTCGCACGGAGTTAGTCACCAAGTTCGGCTTCACGGGCAACGCTGCCGACATCCACGGCCCGTTCCTGGGGCCGGACGGCCGATTTTACTGGACCGACGGCCGCCACGGCCATCAGATCGAGCGTCCCGATGGCACGCGGCTGGTGGGGAAGGCGGCCCGCATTTTCCGGTGCAAGCCCGACGGCACTGAGGTCGAGGTCGTCTGCGGCGGCGGCATGGACGATCCCGTCGGCATGGCGTTCACCGACGAGGGCGAAGCCTTCGCCACGGTGGACATCCTGCACGCCCGGCCGACGCGTAACGACGGCATCATTTACTGCATCGAGGGCGGTGTTTTTCCCTACCACGACGTCATCCGGGAATTTCGCCGCACCGGCGAACTCCTCCCCGCCAGCATCGACCTCGGCTGGGTAGCGCCCAGCGGGCTGATGCTCTACCGTAGCGAGGCGTTCGGCCCCGAGTATCGCGGCAATCTCTTGTGTGCCCAGTTCAATACCCACCGCGTTTCGCGCCACGTCCTGAGTCGCGACGGCGCCGGTTTCCGCGGCACCACCGAGGAATTCTTCAGCTGCTCCGACCCCGATTTCCACCCCACCGACGTGCTCGAAGACGCCGACGGCAGCATCCTTGTCATCGACACGGGCGGCTGGTTTCGAGAGGGGTGCCCGACCTCGCAGATCGCCAAGCCGGAGATCAAGGGGGCCATCTACCGCGTCCGGCGCAAGGACGCCCTCCGTGTCGCCGACCCACGCGGTCAGTCGATCCCTTGGGACCGACTGACCGCCAAGGAGCTGACCGCCTTCCTCGACGATCCGCGCTTTGCTGTCCGCGACCGGGCGGTGCAGGTGCTGAGCAAGCGCCGGGGACAGGCCGAAAGCGCCCTCCGCGAGGTGCTCGAAAGCTCGCGTTCCTCCGTGACCGCACGGCGGAACGCGGTCTGGGCCTTGACCCGGCTCGACACCCTCTCCGCCCAGCAGCCAATCCGGCAGGCCCTGGCCGACCCCGACCCGAGCGTTCGCCTGGCAGCGGCCCATTCCGTCGGCTTGCGGCGCGACCGACTCGCCCGGCCCATCCTGACGGCGATGCTGGCCCACGACACGCCGGCCGTCCGCCGGCAGGCGGCGACGGCGCTGGGGCGATTCGAGCGCAGCGGTCTGGACTGGCACGAAACGGTGCCCGCCCTTCTCGCTGCCCTGGAGCACGCCAACGACCGTTTCCTGGAACATGCTCTGATCTACGCCCTCATCCAGATCGCCGACCCCAAGGGAACTGCCACCGGGCTGACACACCGGTCGCCCCGCGTGCGAAAGGGGGCGGTCATCGCCCTCGACCAGATGGCCGGAGGAGACCTGCGCCGCGAGCAGGTCGTGCCGCTGCTGCAAAGCGACGATCCGGCCCTGCTGCGGACGGCCTGGGGTATTTTGACCGCCCGGCCCGAGTGGGCCGAGGCAGTTGTTCGGCAGCTGAGTGATTGGCTCGCTCGGGGAGAGTTGTCGGCGGCGCAGCGCGACATGCTTCGGTCGGCGCTGGTGGCGTTTGCCCGGAATGGCGAGGTCCAGCAGCTGGTCGCCCAGAGCCTGGCGTCGGAGCGAACCGGTGCCGAGGTCCGCATCCTGGTCTTAGAGAGCATCGCCGAGGCGGCGTTGGACCCGTGGCCCGCTTCTTGGCTCAAGGCCCTGGGCCAGAGCCTGAAAGTCGCGGATGACCGGGTCGTTCGCCACGCAGTGGCGACGCTTCGGGCGAGGAACGTGACGGCATTCGACGACGAGCTGCGTCATTTGGGTGGAGACGCGAACCGGCCCGCGGAGTTGCGGGTGGCGGCGTTGGCCGCCGCCACCCCGCGCTTGCCGGGACTGGACGACGAGTTGTTCGCCTTCCTGAAGGAGACGGCAGCCAAAGGCCCCGATCCCCTGCTAGCGCGGGCCGCCGCGGATGCCCTGGGAAGCGCCATGTTGACGGACGAACAGCTCGAAGCGCTGCTCGAGGTGGTGGCGAAAGCCGGGCCGCTTTCGTTGCCACCGCTGCTGCCGGCTTACGAGCGCTCTGGCGCGGGGCCTTTGGGCCAACGCCTGGTCAAAGCGCTGGAAAAATCGCCCGGCTTGCCGAGCGTGTCGCTCGACCTCCTGGAGCGAACGTTGCGGTCGTATCCCGACGACGTGCGGACGTTGGCTCGGCCCATCCTGAAAAAGCTGGAAGCAGACGCGAGTGAGCAACAGCGGCGGCTCGACCAACTGGCTGCGGTGCTGGCTGGCGGCGACGCCAAGGCGGGCCGGGCCGTTTTTGCCGGGCCCAAGGCGGCGTGCCTGAGTTGTCACGCCGTCCGGGGTGAAGGCGGCCGCATCGGACCAGACCTCTCCAAAATCGGCGCCATCCGCAGCGGCCGTGACCTCCTCGAAGCCATCGTCTTCCCCAGTGCCAGCTTTGTCCGCGGCTACGAACCGGTGATCGTGGCAACGGTCGAGGGAAAACTCTACAACGGCATTGTCGGCCGGGATGCCGCTGATGCGGTCGTTCTGGTCACGGCGGAACGCACGGAGGTCCGCATTCCGCGGGCCTCGATCGAGGCCATCGAGCCGGGCAAGGTGTCGCTCATGCCTCAAGGACTGGAGGGGCAGCTGACTCGGCAGGAGCTGCGCGACCTGATTGCCTACCTGCTCAGCTTGAAATGAGCGTCGAGGAGAAGGGAAGCCGGGGAGGGCATTGACGCGGATGCCTCGCGTTCTCATCAGTGACAAGCTCGAAACCGCGGGCCTGGAGTTACTGCGCGCCGCCGGGATGGAGCTGGACGAGCGGCACGGCCTGAAAGGCGACGCCCTGCGACAGGCCCTGCGCGCCGCCGACGGCGTGATCGTCCGCAGCGGCACGCAGATCACGGCGGCCGAGCTGGAAGACCCGGGCCGCTTGCGGGTGATCGTCCGCGCCGGCACCGGCGTCGATAACATCGACGTGGCGGCGGCGACCCGCAAAGGCATCGTGGTCATGAACACTCCCGGCGGCAACACCGTCAGCACCGCCGAACACACCATCACCCTCCTGCTTGCCCTGGCGCGGCTGATCCCCGCCGCCTGCTCCAGCCTCCGACAAGGGAAGTGGGAACGGAACAAGTTCGTCGGCTGCCAATTGGCCGGCAAGAGCATCGGTATCGTCGGCTTGGGGCGGATCGGCCGCGAGGTCGCCCGCCGCGCGGCCGGCCTGGACATGAAAGTGCTCGGCTACGACCCCTTCCTCGCCCCGGAGCGTGCGGCCCAATTAGGGATCGAGGCGATGCCGGACCTGGAAACGCTTCTGCCGCGAGTGGACTTCCTCACGGTCCACACGCCGCTGACGGAGGAGACGCGCGACCTGATCGGCGCCCGTCAGCTGGCGATGCTTCCGCGCGGGGCACGGGTCATTAACTGCGCCCGCGGCGGCATTGTCAATGAGGCCGCGTTGGCTGAGGCCCTGCGAAGCGGCCACCTGGCAGGGGCAGCGGTGGACGTGTTCGCCCAGGAGCCGCCACCTCCGGACCATCCCCTGCTTCAACTGCCGAACGTGGTGGCGACGCCCCACTTGGGGGCCTCAACCGTCGAGGCCCAGGAGTCGGTGGCCCGCGAGGCCGCCCAGCTGTTGATCGATTTCCTGACGCGCGGCGTGGTGCAGTTCGCGGTCAACATGGCCGCCGTCGATCGCACCGAGTTGGCGGAGTTGCGGCTGTACGTAGACTTGGCCCGCCGGCTGGGGTTGCTTCATGCCCAGATGGCCCAAGGAACCATCCGCCGCGCCGAACTTCACTACCGCGGCGAGATTGCCCGCCGCAGCACCAGGCTGGTGACGGCGGCCTTCACCGCGGGCCTGCTCGAGTACCGACTCGCCGAAAACGTCAACATCGTCAACGCCGAATTGCTGGCCCGCGAACGTGGCATCGAGATCATCGAACGCACCAGCCCGCGCAAGGGCGACTTCAGCACCCTCCTCCAGGCCGAGGTCACCACCGACAAGAAAACGTACACGGCGGCGGGTACCCTCTTCGGCCACCAGTTCCTTCGCCTGGTGCAGCTGGGGCCTTATCATCTCGACGCCTACATCGACGGCATCATGCTCCTCTTCAGCCATCGCGACGTCCCCGGACTCATCGGCTTCATCGGTACCATCTTCGGCAAGCACGGAGTCAACATTGCCCAGATGACCGTCGGCCGACAGCAGCCGGGCGGCGAGGCGATCGCCGTGCTGAACCTCGACAGCCCGCCGCCGGAAGAGGCGCTGAGCGAGGTGCGGTCACACCCGCAGATCAGCAGTGTCAGCGTGGTGAAGCTGCCGCCGGCCGGGGTGATGCCGGCGTGGTTTGGTTAAGCCGCGTTCCGGGCCCGGAGTCGGTCCTTCCCCCCAGGAGAGGGCAGGATCGGCCGTGGGAGTCGCAGGATGGGCCTCTGGTCGCTCTATCGCACACTGAGCGTGCGCCACCTTCGGCAACGCTGGAGCCGGGCCGGGCTGATCGTCCTCAGTATTGCCCTGGGGGTGGCCACCCTGGTGGCCACCCGCTCCTTGAACCAGGGGATGAGGGCCGCCGCGCAGTCGGCCTCCAGTCCCTTGGCCGGCCTCGCGGACCTGGCGATCGACAACGGCGAGGCCGGCGTCAGCCGCGACCTCATGCCGGGGCTGCGGGCCATCCCGGGGGTGCGTGCGGTCGAGCCGGTGCTGATCCAGCGGGTGCTGCTCCCGGAGCTGGACAATCGGCCGGCTTTGCTTCTGGGGATGGACTTGCGGGCCCACATTCGTCGGTTCCTCTCTTCCTCCGCAGAGCCGACGGCGGCGCTGCCTTGGCAGGTGCGGGTGGAAGTGACGAATCCGCTGGCGCTGCTCCCGGGCCGGCGGCCGGTCTTGATCGGCAAGGCCCTGGCGGCGCGGCTGCCGGCCACCCTCGAGCTGCGGGCCGGCGGGGCGCCGGCCCGCGTGACCGTGCTGGGAACCCTCGATGCTCCCGGGCCGGCAGCGGAGGTTGTCGGCAGCTTGATCGTCATGGACGCCACGGAGGTCGCCGCGTGGCTCGGTCGGCCGACCAATCTGGTGACACGCCTTGAAGTCTCCCTGGAAGCCGATGCCGACCGCGAGACGGTACGGCGAGAGATTGCGGCATTGGTGGCCGGCCAAGCCACCGTCCGCCGATCTGAGGTGCCGGGCCAAGGATTGCAGGACGTCCTCGCTGGGCTGGAGCTTGGCTTCGCCCTTTGTGGCACCGGGGCGTTGGTGGTGGGGCTGTTCCTGGTGTACAACGCGTTGGCGGTCAGCGTCACCGAGCGTCGGCACGAGATTGGGATCCTGCGCTCGCTCGGGGCGACGCGAAGCCAGGTGGCGGGGTTGTTCGCAGCCGAGGCGGCCGTGCTCGGGCTGGTCGGCGCGCTGGTGGGGGTGCTGTTGGGCTTGGCCTTGGCGGAGCAGTCGCTGGGGCCGGTGCAGCAGATGTTGCACGAGTTCCTCGGGATCGCCGCCACCGGGCAGTTGGGGGTGACGGTCAGCACGGTGGTATTTTCGGCCCTTGCCGGCGTGGCCACGGCGTTGGCGGCAGCCGTGGTGCCGGCGTGGCAAGCGGCGATGGACGAGCCGGCTGACGCCGTGCGGCGGGCACCGGCCCGAGCCGGTGCCCGCGCGCGTCTGCTGCACCTGCTCGCCAGCCTCGTGGTGCTCGGCGTGGGCCTGTTGGCCGTCGCCGTGCGCGAGCGCCTCCCGGAGCGGGTGGGGACTTTCGGCGGGCTGATGTTCCTGGTGCTGGGCTTGCTGCTGCTGACGCCGTTGCTGGCCGCCGGGGTAGCCGGCATGCTTCGGCCGTTGACCGCTCGGCTCCGCGCCATCGAAGCCCGCTTGGCGGCCGACAATCTCGCCCGGTCGCCGGCGCGGACGGGGCTGGTGATCGCCGCCTGGGCCGCCGGTGTCGCCCTGATGCTGCAAACCGCCGGTGTGACCCGCAGCAACGAGGTGCCGATCCTCGACTGGATCGAGCGCTCCCTGACCGCCGACCTGTTCCTGACCTGCGGTGGGCCGCTCAACGCGGGCGGCCAAGGGATTCCCTTGGCCGAGAGCCTCGCCCATGACCTCGAAAAAATTCCCGGTGTGCGCCGGGCCTTGCCGGTGCGTTTCCTGCGGCCGACGTTCCGCCAGACGGTTGTGCTGTTGCTGGCCTTCGACACGCAGGCGTACTTCGCCCTCAACCGCCACCGGGCGGTCCCTGGGATCCAGGATTATCCTCAGCTGAGGGAGGAGGGCACGGCATTGGTGTCGGCCAATTTTGCCGCTCTCCATCGGGTCGGGATTGGCGACCGGATCGCCTTGACCGGTCCGCGGGGGCCGGTGGAATTGCGGGTGGTCGGCACTTTTCTCGACTACTCCTGGAACCGCGGCACCGTGCTCGTGGATCGCCAAACCTACCTGGCCCGGTTTCAGGATCCGCTGGTCGATCTGTTTGATGTCTATCTTGAGCCCCTGGCGGCGAGCGAGGCCGAGCAGCGCGTCCGCCAGTGGGCCGCGGATCAGGCCTTGGCCGTGACGGGGCGCGAGGAGTTGGTGGAGCAGGTTCGGGGAGTGATTCGCCGGGTCTTTGGCGTGGCCTACGTCCAGGAAGCGGTGCTCGGGATCGTGGCGGCCTTGGGGGTGGTGATGGCCCTCCTCATTTCGGTGTTGCAGCGACAACGAGAACTAGGGCTGCTCCGGGCCATCGGTGCCACCAGGGCCCAGTTGATGGGCGCCGTCTTGGCCGAGGCCCTCCTCCTGGGCGTGATCGGCACGGTGAGCGGCTTGCTGGTTGGCCCGCCGTTGGAGTGGTATGTCCTGCGGGTGATCATCCTGGAAGAGTCGGGGTTTCTCTTCCCGGTGCTGGTGCCCTGGCGGGAGACGGGCGTCTTGACGGTCCTGGCGCTGGCGATCGCCGGCCTGGCCGGCTTGGGGCCGGCTTGGCAGGCCATGCGGCTGCGGATCACCGAGGCGATTGCCTATGAGTGACCGGGTCGCCCCTGGCGTCAGGTCCGCGGCTCGGCCCCGTGGGCAACAGAGTCGTCGCGCGTCCTCCAGCCTGAATGGAGCGAAATCCGGAACCCTCTTTCTCTAATCGGGTCTACGCCGCGTCGTCGAGGAGAACAGCCTTATGCCGAGGCGATGGGTGATCTTAGGTTTGTTTTTTTGGAACGGGCTTGCCCCGCCGGCAGATGCGTGGAACAAGGCAGGCCACATGGTCTCCGCGGCGATCGCCTATGCCGTGCTGCGGGACGATGCCCCTGCGGCCATCGCCGGGACGGTCGCACTCCTCCAGTCGCACCCCGACTATGAACCCTTCTGGCGGAAACGCCTGGAGGAAGTGGCTGAGGAGGACCGGGACCTGTTATTGTTCATGCTCGCGGCGCGTTGGGCCGACGACATCCGGGCGAATCCCACCTTCCACCACGGGGAATGGCATTACATCAATTTCCCGTTCAAGCCTGTGGGCCAACCCGAGAGCGTGCGGCCGAAGCCGCCGGCGGAGATCAACATCCTGCGGGCTTACGCGCTCAATTCTGAGCAGCTGAAGCGTGCGACCCAGCCTGCCGAGCGGGCGGTCGCCCTGGCCTGGATTTTCCACCTCATCGGCGACGTGCATCAACCCCTGCACACCACCAGCCTGTTCACGGAGCAATATCCCGAAGGGGACCGGGGCGGGAACTGGTTTTACATTCGGGTTCGACCAGGCGCGGCGGTGATTTCCCTGCATGCGTTTTGGGACGACCTCATCATCGGTCGCGACGACTTCCAGGCGGTTCGCAACCGGGCCACGGAACTCCGACTGCGGCGGGAATTTCGCCGGGAGAACCTGAGTGAACTGGCGGAGACCGATTTCGAGAAATGGGCCAAGGGCGAGAGTTTCCGCCTGGCCTGTGAGGTCGCATATTGGAACGGCACCCTGGAGGGGAGCGCCACGCCGGCGAATGGACCGGTCTTGCCCCCGGGCTATGTCAACTTGGCGAAGGGCGTGGCCGAGCGGCGCATTGTTCTGGCAGGCTACCGGCTGGCCGACGTGTTGGCACGGCTGCGCGACTGACGGCTCGTCGTCACTCGAGGCGAGAGCGGGTCAACGCGCATACCAAGCGATCAGCCGGGTCAGCTCGCCTGTTTGGGCCAAGAGGCGGAGGGCCCATCGCTGGCGTCGGCTCCCGAGCAGGGGGTTGTAGCCGAAGTTGTTATCCACGATGCGCACTGCCTGCGTGATGGCCTCGTCCGGGGGGCGGTCGGCGAACGCTCGTCCCAGCCAGCGGATGACGGGATAGGTCAGGGCCAGGGCTTCCAATCCGTCCCAGAAGGGCCAACCGAAGTGAGTCGGCCCGCAGAATTGCAGCGATTCGACTTTGACGGCGTAGTAGCGTTCCCGGAGGGCGGCGGCCGCCGGGGCCAACGGCCCCGTCGGCCGTTCCAACTGCTCAAACGTCGTCTCCGGCAGGGCGGCGTGCGTCCGCGGCACCGGCCCGCGGCCCCGGGCAAACCGCCAAACCGCGTCCAGCAGTGCGAGCCGATGCCGGGCCGTTCGGCCACGCTCCGGCCCCACGTCCTTCCGGGCATACACCGCCAACGTGGGTCGGAACAGCATCCGCCCGACCCAGGTCGGCGCGGCCACGGCCTGCGGGTCGCGGGGCACCTCCTCCCGCAAACCGATCCGCACCACCTCAAGAAACTCCTCCAGCCGCTGGTCCCGCACCCGCTCGAAACGTGCCGTGCGACACAAGGCAGCCACGGCCAACACCCACCGCCAGCGCCACTCGACCGGGCCGCTGCGGTCGAGGAGGGTTATGAGCACGGCACGCTGGAAGCGCAGCAGGTCGTCCCAGCCGACGTGCTGCCGGAAGCCCAGGGGCGGAGCCGCGACGTTGGGGTCGCCGATTCGCTGGGCCAATTCCTCGGCACAGGCGGAAACGTCCGCGGCGTGCCGCGAGAGCGGCCCGCCGTGGCTCGCCGCCACCGAGGGACAGGAGAACCGCAGCCCTACCCGCCAGGTGGCGCCGGCCGGCACGAGCACAAACGGATACAGCCGACACGCCAGCGGCTTGGCGGCACTGCCGAAGCGCTCATGGATCAGGCAGCGGCCTTGGTCGCTGAGGAAGACGCAGGCGCCATCAGGCCGATGGTTGAGTTGATACCGTCGCGACCACCATCGCCCGTGTCGGCGAAACAGGTTCGTCTCCGCCAAGACGCCGTCCCACGGCAGGCTGGCGATCCGCTGGCGTTCGTGGTCGGTGACAGGGACAGCGTAATCGCGGCAGCAGAAGGTGCAGGCGTGGCAATCCCACCGCTGATCTGGGACTTGCACCAGTTGGAGACGCATCGGCACGCGGATGGACACCTCGCAAGTGATGGAGCGCGGGTTGCGTTGCCTGTACGGCCCCGGACTTTCCGCGCCCCCTTCGTTGCGGGCCTTGGATCACGCTCCGCTCGGGTCAGTACGACAGCGGGCCGAGGCCGCGGGGCCGCGGGGCGGCATAGATCGGGGGCAACAATTGGCTGCCGAACCAGCCGCCGTAGGCACAGAATACGAGGGCCGAGCCGACGGTGGCCAGGTAAAGGAGGACGGGGGGCGGCTGAGCAACCAGCATGGCCAAGAGCAAGGTCTGCGGCGGTGGATGGCGGGCGAGGAAATAGACGGCCGCCAGGGTAGCGCCGCCCAGGACACCGACGGCCAGTCCCTGCTTCAATCCGTTGCGGGTGTTCGCCCCGGCAACAGCGCTGCCGACGAGCATGACGAGAATGGAAATCTCCCAGGTGAGGAAGTGGGCCTGGTAGGCGGTGGCGGGCGCCAGCTCGCCACCGGACTGCATCACGACGAAATCGCGGATGGCGTTAGCCGACATCGACCCGGTCACCACGATCCCCAAGCCTGCCAGAACCCTGAGCCAATCGATGGGGCCGTGAAACCAGGAAACCGCTGCGCGAGACTTGGGGACGGGCGGGGGAGAAAAGGGGGCGGCCTCCAACGTGGGCAGCACAGGGGCCTTCCAGATCCACGCCCCCAGCCAACCGCCGAGGCTGCCCACCGCGCCCTGCACCAGGGGCTGAGCATACAATTCGACGGCCGTGGACGGCTGCGTCCGCAAAAATTGGATCAACAGCGTAATTGCTCCGCTCCAGATACCGACGACCCCGCCGTAAACCAGACCGCGGGGTTGTCCCGCGCCCGCGACCATGCCGCCGGCAATTAGCGCCAGTGCTTGCAGCCCCTGGAGGAGGAAAAAACCGGCCGGCGTGGCTTCCCACCAGGCGCGGGTCTGGTCGCCGTCGGCGTCCACCATGAGGCGAATGGCCGCGGCCAGCTGCCAGAGACCGTAATACAGCCCTTGGGCCAAAACGACCCCGGCAATGAACCGGCCCCACGGCGTCTGCGGCCACGGTTGCGCCTCACCAAAAATACCCGATCCCGGTCGTTGCGGTGCTTGGGCGAAGAGCAGCCGAACACCACAGGTCGGACACTCCGTGCGCTGCTCGTAGGAAGCACGACATTGCGGACACACCATGCGCATGGCTGCCTCCTTCCCCAGGCAAGTCCTCTGACCCAAGCGTGTGGGCGTGTTCGGCCGACGGGTGGCGCTTCGCCCTGCGCACGAAGCCTGCTGTCACGATTATAGATCATCTTCCGGGGGAAAGCCCCGATCTGCAACCCCAAGCGATTGAGCCTTGCTCGCGCCACGTCCACAACCAGCAACGACGGACGCCCACCCGCGCGAGGGCTATGATGTACGGCAGCAGGCACCGTCGACTCGGGGGAACTTCGCCATGACGACAGCGCTCGGGGCGGCCATGTTTCAGCTGGAGGTCCGCGGCGATGGCGTGGCGCTCTTGACTTTTGACCAGCCGGAGAGTCGGGCCAACACCCTGGGACAGGCCGCTCTCACGGAACTGGAGCGCCGGGTGGCCGAACTCTCCGCCCGCACCGATCTCCGGGGGTTGATTTTCCGCAGCGGGAAACCGGGCATGTTCATCGCTGGTGCCGACCTGCGGGAGCTGGCCACCATCCCCCCAGATCCGCCAGTCGTGCGGGCCTTGGTGCAACGCGGCCACGCCCTGATCGCGGCCATCGAGGCCCTGCCGTACCCCACCGTCGCCCTCATCGATGGCGCCTGCATGGGCGGCGGCCTGGAACTGGCGCTGGGCTTCGACTTCCGCCTCGCCGGCAGCCATCCCAAGGTGGAGATCGGCCTCCCCGAGGTCAAGGTCGGCCTGATCCCCGGCTGGGGTGGTACCCAGCGGCTGAGCCGGATTATCGGTCCCCCTTTGGCCGCCGAGTTGATCTGCGCCGGTGAGAGCGTCAACGCCCAGCGAGCCCGTGCCCTCGGCCTGGTCTTCGACGTGGTCCCCAGCGACCGCCTCGTCGACGAAGCCACCCGGCTGATCGAGTGGGCTTGGCACAGCCAAGCCCACGTCCAGGCCCGCGCCCGCAAACGCCTCCCAGTCGGCCTGACCGAAGACCAGCACTCCTTTGCCTTCGCCGTGGTCCACGGTCAGATCATGGCACGGACCCGCGGGCAGCTGCCCGCCCCGCTGGCGGCCTTGAACGCCATTGCCCAAGGGTGCAACCTGCCGTTGGAGGAAGGGCTAAAGGTGGAAGCCGATGCCTTTGTCCCGTTGGTCGGCAGCCCGATTGCCCGGAACCTGATCGCCGTCTTCTTCATGACACAGCGTTTGCAGAAGGACCCGGGGGTGGCCGACCCAACGGTCCAGCCGAAAAAGGTCGAGCGGGTGGGGGTCCTCGGGGCGGGTATCATGGGGGCGGGCATTGCCGGTGCCCATGTCCGCCGGGGGATCCCGGTCATCATGATGGACAACAATCCGACGGCCCTGGCCAAGGGCGTGGCCGCCGTCGTCGGGGTGCTGCAAAGCCGCATCAGCGCCGGGAAAGCGACCCAGGCCGACCTGCTCGCCGCCATGTCGCGCCTGAGCACCACCACGCTGCTGACGCCCATGGGCGACCGGGACGTGGTCATCGAGGCGGTGGTGGAAAACGAACAGGTGAAGACGCAGCTGTTTCGTGAGCTGCAACCGATCCTGCGGCCGGACGCGGTTCTCGCCTCCAACACCTCGACGATTTCGATCACCCGCATGGCCGAGGCGGTCGCCCACCCCGAGAACTTTGCCGGCATGCACTTCTTTAACCCCGTGGATCGGATGCCGCTGGTCGAAGTCATTCGCGGAGCCAAGACCAGCGATCAGACCGTGGCGACCCTCGTCGCCCTGGCCAAGGCCATCGGCAAGACGCCGATCGTCGTCCGCGACAGCCCGGGGTTTCTCGTCAACCGCATCCTGTTCCCGTACATGAATGAGGCGCTGGCCCTGTTGGAGGAGGGGGCCGACCCGCGGGCCATCGATCAGGCGGCGATGGCCTTCGGCATGCCGATGGGGCCAATCGCCCTGTACGATGTCGTCGGGCTGGACACGGCCTTGTATGCGGCCCATGTCGTCAACCAGGCATTTGCCGACCGGGCCAAGACGACGCGCATTTTGCAGGAACTCGTGGCTGCCGGTCGGCTGGGTCAAAAGAGCGGGGCGGGTTTCTACCACTACGCCAAAGGGTCGCGCGGCAGCGATGATCCCGCCTTGGCGGGCTTCTTGCAGAAAGTCCGCGTCGGCTCGCGCTCCCCTGCCGCCGAGGAAATGACCGACCGCCTGTTCTTGCCGATGCTGACGGAGGCTACCCGCGTCCTGGCCGAGGGGATCGTCCGCGATCCCACTGACGTCGACATGGGGTTGATCCTGGGGATCGGCTTTCCGGCGTTCCGCGGCGGCCTGCTCCGCTGGGCCGACGCGCTCGGCTGGTCGGCCGTGCTGCAAAAGCTCCAGCGCTACGAGCACCTCGGGCCGCGCTTCGCCCCCACCGAGATGATGCGGCAGCTGGCCGCTACGGGCACGAGCTTATTTCCCGCCAAAGGCTGACGCTAATTGCCGGCCGCCGGCCTCGAGCGGTGGCGGGCGACGGCCGGCACCGGCCGGCCGTCGCCCCTGCGGCTGCGGCCTTCATTTCTTCTCGCTGATGCACCACAGGTGCCGGAACGTGCGAATGAAAATCTCGCCGTCCGAGATCACCGGCGAAGAGTTGGTCTGCTCGCCGCCGCCCAGAGAGTTGACGGCCAACACCTCATATTGCGGACGGGCCGCCAAGACCAGCATGTCGGCGTTGCGCATCAACACATACAGCCGACCGGCGGCATGGACGATCGAACCCCAGGTGACTCCCCCCTTCGCCCGCTCGGGAACCTGCCAGACTTCCTTACCGGTCTTCAGCTCGTAGCAGTGCGGCACCGCGTTCTCCTCGACCATGTAGAGGTAGTCACCGACGATCACCCCGGAGCCGACACGCTGCGTGTTCCGCAGATGGAGCCAGAGCCGGTCCTTGGTGATGTCCCCGCGGCCACCGAGCTTGACTGCCATCGCCGACCCGTTGTAGCCAGACATGGCCACGGCGATCCCATGGGCATACAGGGGCGACGTGTACACATAGCTGCTCAGCCCCCGGCAGCGCCACAGCTCCTGTCCGGTCTTGGGATCGAAGCCTTTGAGGAAGCCAAACTGCGATTCGTCGGCATTCTTGCGGTCCAGGGCCATGCCCAGCAGGAGCTGGTCCTGGCCATTGACGTTGACAATCAGCGGCGTGCTCCACGAGCCATACGGCTCGTTGTGCTCCCACACCGTTTCGCCGGTGGTCTTGCGGACGGCCAAGAGGAAGTTCCGTCCGCCCCGTTCGTTGGGGCCGCACCACAGGATCGCCAAGTCCTGATAAAGCACCGGGGACGAGGCGTTGCCGAACTTGTGCTCCCACTTGCCTAAGTCGGTGCGTTTCCATAGCTCCTTGCCGTCGAAATCGTAGCAATACATGCCGGCGGAGCCGAAACTGACGACCACGCGCTCGCCGTCGGTGGCGGGCGAAGCGTTGCAATACCAGTTGCGGTTCCAGTTGAGCTCTTTCTCCGCATAGGCGACGTCACGCTGCCAGAGCAGCTTGCCATCCGCACGGTCGAAACACAGGAGGCTGCGCATCTGGCCATCGGTGTTCGCTTGGGTGACGAAGACCCGGCCTCGGGAAACGACCGGCGTGGAGTTGCCCTGGTGGGCGAGCGGCACCTTCCACTTGACGTTTTGCGTGCCGCTCCAGCGGAGCGGCACGTTGGCCTCCTCGCAAAGTCCCTGGCCGGTTGGACCCCGCCACGCGGGCCAATCGGCAGCCCGAACCACGGAAACCGCGGCGACCACACCAATAAGCAAACTGACACGACGCTTCATGGGACCCTCCGGCAGACGTGGCGAGTGGGGGGCGAACCCGCGACACATCGGCCTACACCCTATCGGACCATACCAGGCACGTCAACGCACCTGACCGGAGACTTCGTTCATCACTCTCGCCTGGCGCCCATGAAAAAAAGGAACAGACGGCGACGATTCTCCCAGACTCGCTTTGGGGTTATAGTGAAACACGCTATCGACTAGCCCTTCTCGCCAGGCAGATGATGCTGCCGAGGCCTGCCGATGACGGAGATTACCTTAATCCTGTAAGCCCTGGCCTCCACCCTGACCGCGATCGGGCAGGGCATCAACCTCGTCAAGTGGCTGACGGGTTTTCTCCGCCGACAAGCCGCGCAGAAAAAGGCCGACCAGCTTCGGCAATGGTTGGCCGACCTCGGAAACCCGACAGACAAAACGATTCGCATCCTGGTCGCCGAGTGGGCCAAAGACCGCGTCGCTCCGCAGCAGTGCGAGGAACTGATCGCGCTGCTCATCAACCTGGCGCGCGGGGCGCGGGTCATCACAAGCAGCGGCCGGCTGCACAGCGGCTACGCCCGCAGCGAAAATCTGATCGAGGAGCTGGTAAACCATCTTCGACCGCACCGCCGGCAAGGGGAGATCCTCGGCACCGGTTGGCGCTTGGAGCGCTATCTCGGAAGAGGCTCGTACGGCGAGGTCTGGCTGGGACTCAATGAGGATTTCCCAGCGCCTCGGGCCTTCAAATTCTTTACAACCCCTTGTAAGCAGTCCTTGACCAGCATTCGCCGAGAGAAGGCCAATCTGGCCAATGTCCTTCAACGGCTGGGGCGCCATCCGAACATCGTCGAGTTCATCGACGTGGCAAACGACGACCATGGCGCCTTCGCGGTGCTGGAATATGTCGGCGGTGGTTCGTTGGAGGACTGGATTCGCGAAGAGCCTTCCAAACGGGAGGTACTTGAGAAGGATGAGGTGATTCGCGGCATCATCGCCGGGCTGGCGCGGGCGCACAGTCAGGGGATCTATCATTGTGACTTGAAGCCGGCCAATGTGTTACTGACGGACGGGCCCTGGCCTCAGCCGAAAATCGCGGACTTTGGGCTGGCCACCGTGGCCAGTCCCATCACCCCAGCGCCGCCTCCTTTGTCGAGCGGGGGACCGGTCGGTACTGCCATGTACCTTCCTCCCGAGGCCGACGACGGGCTCCATCCGCGAAATCCGGCCCAGGATGATGTCTTCGCCGTGGGAGTGATCTGGTATCAGCTGGTTGTCGAGCGGATCGAGCGGCCGCCGTACAATTTCGCCGAGCGGCTTGAAACCCATCAGCTCGATCCTCACCGTATCGGGCTGATCGCCCGCTGCCTGGCTGAGCCAAATCGGCGCTTTCGCAATGCGCAGGAGCTGGAAGAGATGCTGCAGGGCGTCGAGGCCCTCGAATGCGAGTCGCCGAGCGGTTGTTTCAATGTCCATCCACTCCTGCGGGAGTATTTGGCACGCGTCGAAGGCTGAGGCGGTCCCTCAGACCACCCGCAGGATGCTCTCCAACTCGTCGTGGCTGACCAGCGGGGCCTGCAACCGCATGAGGCGTCCGCCCCGCTTCCAGAGCAAGTCCCCTCTGCCCAAGAGGTAAGCCGCATCCGGACAGCCGAGGAACCACATGGAGTCCGCCTCGCTGGCGACGGCGAAGGTGATGCGACCGGAAAGGTTACTGCGCAGCGGCGCCGTCACGACGCTGGCCTCGGGCCGCTGCGTCGCCAGGATCAAATGCACGCCGACTGCTCGCGCTTTGGCCCCCAGCCGCTTAACAGACGTTTCCATCACACGACGTGCCTGCCGATCGGCCATCAACTCTGCTAACTCGTCAACCATCACCACCACGCGGGGCAGGCCCTCGCCATTTGGAAGCTGCGCCACCTGCCTCAGTTGCCGAGCTTTCAGAAGCTTGGTACGGCGTTCTGCTTCGTTGAAGCAATCTTGAAGCAACGAGACGGCCTCCCTAACGGTATGAGCCACCGGGTGCCTGAAATAGGGGCTTTCACCCGAGAAACTGAAGGAGGCTCGCTCCGGGGCGATCAGTGCGAATTGCACCTGGAATGGCGTCAACCGCCGGGCTAACGATGCAAGGATGACTTTCAGGAATTCGCTTTTGCCGCTGCCGTTGGCCCCGGCCACCAAGAGGTGGCAATCACCGGGATCGGCCAAGTTGAGCCAGTGGACTTGTCGCGCCAAGTCCACCCCAATGGGCACTTGCGGCTCGCCTTCGGCCGCTCCCTCCGGTTGCTCGAGGAGCGGACCCAGGAACACGACTTGTCGGTCAGGTAGTGGAATGTCCACATAAATGGAACCGGCCTCCGAGCTGACCAGCGGCGAGCGACTCAAGTGCAGGTGGATCTTCAGGTCCTCGGTCTTTTGGCGTACTCGCTGGGCACTGGTTCGCCCAATTGGCCGAACCTTGAGCCGGGCGAACGCCGGACCGACTTGCACTCCTTCCTCGACCACCGAAAGGTTGAGACGCCGCAACACCTCCACGAGCCGGTGGAGAAGCGGCGTGGCGTCGATACGGGGGATGGTGGTGTCGAGCGTGGCGGATGGCGTGGCACCCATCCCGGCGACGCCCCCGACCGGCGTCGCCGGCTGAAGGAGACCGACGGCGACGTCTCCCCCGCGGGCGTCGAGACCGCGGCTAACCTGTTCCGCGGCGGCCCTGAGCGGCATCGACGCAGCTTCGCTCACGCGGGCGTCGGAAGGCCAGCATAACGCCGCACTGAACAGACTCAGGTTGGCCATCACCCCGGTCTTGATGGTCAGGTCCCACAAGTCCTTTTCCCCCAAGGTTTGCCGCGCCAGTTCCAATTCGCCTGCGCGGGCCCGGTCGAGCAGGCTCAGGAAGCCTTCTAAGGCGGCCACGTCCTCGGGGTGTTCACTGAGAGAGAACCGGCGAAGCCTCCCGGCGGTCTGGGCGTCCTCGAACTTCTGCCGGTAGCTTGCGCCGATGGGGATCCGCTCACCGGGAGACACCAGCAGCATGCCTCGGACCCCCTCTTCTGCCCTCTTCAGGAGCTTCGAGAAAAAGCTCCGGAACTCATGACCGTTGGCGATTTTGGAGTAGGCGACCAGGACCGTTGCCTGTGCATCGCAACTTTCGACGGTCAACAGCACGATGTTTTGCTCAGCGCTTTGTTTGTTCCGGGTCCATTTGAGGCGTTCGGTAGAAAGATGCCGCAGGCGCACCCCACCAATCTCCCAGGCCGCCTCGTGAAGTAGGCGAAACGCCTCTTCGAGCGAGCGAACTATTCGAGATGCGTCGGATTCCTCCGGCTGGCGCCGCGGATCGCTCCGGATGGCGTGCAGTTCCCGCTCCCATTGTTGCACGAACCAGGCGGCCAGGTCGGCCGGCGGCTCGTCGTCGAGGAGTCGTTCGATCCAGCGGTCGGCGTTTTCCTCCAGCCAGCGGTCCATCGCCTGAGCGCAAGTTTCAAGGAGGGCCCGGGCATGGGGCTGGTGCTTGACCAGCAACTCGCGAATGGCCTGCTCCCGGATCGGCCAGGTGTCGCCGCGCTCGGGCCGAGCACCGGGCCAATCCTTGAGCCGCCGCCGCACCATGTCGATTCCTTGCTCCTCGTTCGGGTGGTCGAGCTTGAAGGTTTCAACGCGATGGAGGAATGACGCATGAACCCGGTCGCGCATGTCGAGCCATTTGTCTTCCAGGCAACTCAGGACGATCAGCTGATTGGGCACCTCCTGGAGAAGGCCGGTCAAGGCACAACTGAGGCACATGGGGCCGACCTCAAGGTCCCGAAGCACGGACTCCAGCTGATCGCAACAGACGACGACCGGGGTCTGAAAGCGCATCAAAGCGGCGACTGCCCGAATGACTTGGCCGGCGTCTGGCGACTCGGCCGGCAGCTGCACCCGGGCCAGATCAGCTTCGGCTAGGCTCTCGCCGCGGAGCCAGCGGCGAACGGTATGGCGTTCCGGCGACCAGCCGAGCATCAGGGCCCGTACCACGTCGCTGCGCAGCTCGGGGAAACGGGGTACCGCGGAGTCAGCCAGCTCTCGGAAAGGGGCCAACTGGCGAACTCCCCGAACGATCTCCAACACCGCGTCGTCGCTTGTTGCCAGCCGGGCGTGGACGGCCGCGTGGCGCGCCTTCCATGAGGGTGGCAGCTTGTCGAACGAGGCCAAGAAAGAAGGGCGGGATATTCGCGCCAGCAGGCGTTCCAAGGGAGTCGGCTCGTCTTTCACGACACGGAAGAGGCTCTCCACCGTATGCCAGCGGATGTGCTCCAACGGTTTGCGGATATCTTCCAGTTGGGGGACGAAGACGAACAACGCCTGCTGATTGAGCTGGTGGGCGAGTCGGCCGAACAGATGCGTCTTGCCGTAGCCTGGCGGCGCCAGCAACACGGGGATTTTCAGGGTCGGGTCGGGCCGATCCCGCCCGCGAAGGTGTTCGATGAGGGCCTTGAGGCGGCGCGAGACGGGCTCATTCAGGGAAGGGACGTCCCACGAGGGGATGTAATCCTGGGCGGCATTCAGGCGTTGGGCCCGAAATGGGTTATCGCGGAGCGACAGGCTCATGGACCGGCTCCAAGTAAAAGAACGTTTCGTTGATGCCCGGAACGGAATCGTTCAGCTGGTCAGCTGTGGCATCGCGTAAGTCGCTGATCGGTACGAGGCGGATGCGGTTCTGCTGCCGCAGGAGTTTGACGGCAGGGTCGAAGCGGTCGTGACTGGCTGCGGCGGGGCCGAGCTTTCGGGCCAAGTTTCGTCGAAGCTCATAGACGGGAACGCGGCGCTGGTGGCTGTAGCGCTCCCGCAGCAGGGCATCGAATTCCGCCAGGATTGCCCCCAGGAGGTCTGGCGCTTGGAGGGGGGCGGCCGGCGGGCCGGCCTCGCCGGCCAGCCGGTGACATGTCTCGGTGAACAGCTCCCGCAGTTGCCGCTGCAAGTTGTCGAACCGGGCTTGGGCCTCCCGCAGCAG